>NZ_JBQSXK010000011.1:0-105508 GCF_052378115.1 Psychrobacter sp. AOP30-A2-5
CCATAAAAATGTGATACTAATCATAGTCATTCTGCCATTAAAAAGGAGTATGTTGTGGGCATCAGGATTGAATGGAGCATGACACAAAATGCTTGGGACAAACGGGTCTGTGAAGATTATTGGGCCTATAATCATAAAATCAGCTATGTAGATTATGTACGTATGCTTTGTTAAAAATACAATATTAGCTCGCAAATATTATTTGAAACTATAAGCCAATGCTATGCTTGCTTAGATGATGTTTGCTGTGAATATTGTGGAAGCGCCTGCCCTATTGAAGTACCTGCTGATATCGCCTATATGCGGGCAAAAGAGAGTTGGTTTTGTGCAGTATGTGAGCATGCTATGTGGAGAAGTGACTTTATTAGCAAATAAATAATCAAATCTACTTTCGGCTAAAAAATTCATATTTTTATCTGACATAATCAATCCCTCTCACTCAAAGCGCTAACTCTATTCGTATGCATGACGATTTGGTTTTCGTTAACTTTATCCCAGATAGTTTGCGAGTAATTGATTAGGTCTCTATCAGCCAGGTTTTCAGTATCGAATAGATCATTTAACCTTGCGACTATTTTTGATAGCCAGTCCTCTTGTTTATCCTTAGCATTGCCAGCTCCACCGCTACCAATATTTAGCGGATAGAAACTAACTTATTGCAGCTTTAAATCTTGTTGACGTAGCTTAGAAAAGCGGTAGTGGCTCATAATAATATTACTAAAATAAACCTCATTATCATTGAGCCTCTCACGTAGCATAGGTTGCAAATGGCGAGCATAAAGACTTAGTTTCTCTATATCCTTATTATCGTAATCGATAATCTGCGACATAAAATCATACTGACTGGCTTAATCATGGTGATCTTGCACTAGGTCGCTTCGGCGCATTAGCAACTATTTTAGTATTTATCATTGTATTTATTAGTCTTTCAATATCTTGCTAGTACTAAAGCTCGCTGACGATTATGCTTTTAATAAGATTATTTTATGGATTAAGTAGTAATTTCTTAGATACTTATAGCCTTGTTAAAGAGGGTTTAAGACTATTAGCGTGATGAGTAAATATCGATAATGATTAGATATAAGTAGTAGCAAAAAAGGTGCTAACGCTATATACGGCATATTGTTAGCACCCTTTTTGGTTCGAAAATTTACTCAGGCGAGTTTATCAAAATTGGGGTTTTGATAAGGCTATTGTGGCAAAGATAAATTGGAGATTTGAGGAGTGTTCCGTGGTATAAGTAGCAGTGAGAGTTTTTATAAAAAAAGGCTTAGAGTATATTTACTATGCTATCTTTATATAGTGTTATTGAACTTTTTTTTACTAAAATCTAACACGCCTACAAATCACTGTCGCAAGGGAAAATTATGAAAAATGAAATGGATCTTACAGGGTTTGATCAGCTAGAAAAAAATTTAGCCAGCCTATCTGGTGAACATGAGATGCCAATAGATGAACTGATGACTCCTAAATTCATATCAAGCTGTAGCAAATATTCTAACTTTGATGAATTGTTAAAGTTTTCTGGATTTGAGAGGGAGTCACTAGAAGGCTTTGAAGCTATCCCAAACGAAAAATGGGATAGTTTTATTCAAGAAAATACTACTTACGAAAATTGGCAGAAAATGCGAATGGCAGCCTGGAATTTATATGTCGAGAAGAAACTAACGGAAGGATTAAAATAGTAATTTAACTCTATCTACTTCTTGAAATAAAAAAGCCCCGCAAATGCGAGGCTTTTTATTAAAACACTAATATCAATGCGCAAAAAAATTCTTTTCTGCTAATAATGCAATAAAATTACTTCTACTCTTATAACGTTCTTTATTGCTTGCAACTTTCTCATCAATCATATGAATCAGACGACTTGGTAAAGTTACATTGATTTTTTCAGTTTTTCCGAGATAACGATTTACATCGACTGGCGCTAAAGCCCAAGTTACACCTTCGTACTCTGGATTATCCATATAAGCACCGATATCAGAAGGAAGTGGGATTTGTTCTCCGTCTTCTACCAAGCCTTCTAAATGCAGCTCGATAGCTTCAATCGCCATATCAACAGCGTCTTGATAGTTATCAGCAGCAGAAAAGCATCCTGGTAAATCAGGTACACGGATACCATGCGCTGTATGACTATCTCCTCTCTCGATTGCGATAGGATAAAACATGGCTAGACTCCTTTATATAGGTTTTATTAATTCAACGGTATAGATTATTTCAAAACAGATTTTTTATTAGCATTTACAAGTTAGCTGTAGTCAAACGTTAGCTTCGTTTGCAAACAAAGCTAACTATTGCTAAAGCCACTGGATCATTTCAATCCAGCTTGTTTGAAAATACTATTAACAGTACCTTTCGGTAGGTCTTTTTTAGGGTGTGGGACAGTAACCCTGCCCTTTTTCGTTTTATGCTTGTACTGAAAATGACTACCCTTAGTGGCGACCCAATACCATCCATCTGCTATGAGCATATCTATAAGCTCGGATGACTTAATAACAACCTCCTATAATCAAAATTCATTTCTATTGTAATAACCATAACCCTAGGGGTATGAATTATTAAGTACAATATAACCCTAGGGTTATTATATGTCAAATTTATTCTTAAATATTTCAAAAAGGGGAAAAATCAGCTACTGCGATAACTTCGCCAGCCACCGCAACCTTGACGTCCATATTCTGAGTTGATGGTATGTTAACCGCAATCTCTGGCACAACTTGCCACGGTACAAGCCGTGATAATGTAGGAGCAAGCTCTGACAGCTCGCAGATATTTACCACTGCATCAAGTTTAATACGAATATGACTGGTCAAAAACCTATCTGTACGCGCGGTATCGGTCAGATATGAGGGATATTTGTGCGCTAAGGATTTAGAATGCCAAAGCCTCATAATTTCATTTTGTTTGGGGTATAGCGTATCGAGAACAAACTGCAAAAATCCCAGCCCGCGCTCACTTGCCAGCGCTTGCCAATTGGCATAGATAATCCGCATCAGCCTGTCTGACAAGCCCTCATCATCACGTCTAAGTACTACTAAACCGTTTAGCTTAGTAAAGCACTCTACGACCGACTGACGACCCTGGCACGGCACGCTATAGTTAAATATAGTTGAAAATACCATTGAGCGCATTAGGAGAATAATCATCAACCATTTATGCAAATACATCCGCGATCGCTTGCTCAAGTTCGCCCACTTTGTGGCTTTTTACAATCGAACCAATATACTCACTGGTCGGTAAGCTGGCTCGCTGCATATCTACCCACTATATCGGTCATACTGAATTGCCGCTATCAGTGGTTTGCGTTACCCTGATAATGATTGTATCTTCAGGAAGATAGGCCCACTGACGTGGGACCTATACCGTCAAATCCGTACACATCAACTTGGGAGATAGGAGTATTACATGTGGAATGAAACTATCAGATCAAATTTTAGAATTAGTTTCTATTGCTAAATTGAGACTCGATTGGCTTAATATCATAGCCAAAATACCCTTCTATAACGTCTCGCAGGTTACTCCTACTGATGTTTGGCACTTCCTCGTAGCCACTATTGCTGTAAATTTCTAATTGGGTATCGCGAATAAATAAAAAGCGTTTACCAACAACCATCGAGAAACGTAACTGGCTACTAAATGGATAGATAATATCGGCAGAAAAGCGGTTTTCAATACTGTGATAGATTTCGGTTTCAGGCTTTGCGGCAATATCAATTTCCATTTGTTTTTTTTCTACATTACGTTTTCGGTGGTAGACTGTGACCACACCATTTTCTATTGCGGTTCTAAAGCGCATACCATAACACTCATATAAAATAGGAGTTGCGGCTGGGATGAGTTGAATGGATGGCCACCCATTGCCAATATCTGCAAAGTAGCGCTGGTTGTTTATTTCAAGTCTTACTAGTCGGTGAATATCTTTTCCACCAATGCGAGCAGAGTGCAAGTATGCATTTAACCCGGCTGCTTTGGTTGCCGCTAAGTAGCTTAGAGCTTTGTCTGAACAGGTACCGCCATATGCCATCGTTGCAGGGTGTACGTTGTTGAGTAGGTATAAATTATGGAATGGCTCTTGCTTAAATTTAGCGAGTAGTATTTGTTGAGCTAAGTGCACTGTCATCTGTGAGATGCTCCTCGTTTAGCAATAGCAGAATCAAATGTTGGATAGCTAAAAAAGTAAGGATCGTCTACATCATATGTGAATGTATCTTTCCATATTTCCTTAAGTTCTGCTATTTCTGTATTACCGTTACGGGTTAAATGGTCCACTACCAACTTTCGGATGCCACTGCCAACATCAAAAGAGGTCTTTTTTCGGTTTGCGATCTCGGCAGGTAATAAGTGCCTAAAGGCGTCCCTAAGTGCTATTTTGTTGTAACCGGGAATATAGAACTGCTTATGCTCAAGGTTATCGGCAACCCTCTTTACTGTACGATCTAAAAATGGGCAACGAGCTTCAATACTGTGTGCCATGCTGCACTTATCAAGCCTACGAAGTTCCGTAAAGTGCATATCGATTATCAGCTTGGTACGAATAACTTGCCACTCTTGTTCGGATAGTTGCTCATGGTAACCAGCAAACAGCTCATCTGCCCCTTCTCCGGTTAGTACTACCTTTAAGTCTTTCCTCTGTGCTGCTTGAGCTAATAAATAGGTCGCAAGGCCATTGCTAATGATTGATGGATTGTAACTTTCAGTTGTGTAAAGTACTTTATCAATCAATCCGGGTAACTTTTGCTCACTTGGTAATGGGATGTAGATAACTTGCTTTAATCCTAGGTGTTTAACAAGCATTTCAACCATAGCAACATCAATACTATCGGAATCTCCCAGAGTAAAATAAGTTACATCTTGGCGATGCTGACAAGTTATAGCCGCAATAATCGAGCTATCTAGACCTCCGCTCAGGAAAACACCGAAGGGCTGTTTAGGTAAGCGTTTAATGACTGCTTGTTCCATTGCTGAAAGCAGATTAGATGTTGTACTGGTTAACTGTTGGTGGCGTGCTATTTGGGTGAGCGTGCCCGTGGCTAAGTCAAGCTGACTAATACCAAGGGGCACTTGCTCGAACCAGTCAATATTTTGTAGGGCTTTAAGTTCACTGACAACAAATAAGTTGTTATTGGCGTGACCGTAAAACAGTGGCTTTTTACCCATATGGTCGCGAAACAATAGAATCGAATTTGTCTCCAGTTGATAAATAACCCCTGAATAAAATCCGTCTAACTCGCTTAGTACCTGCTCACGCAGTTGAGCGAATAGTGGTGCGATTACATGTGTATCGCAGTCGCTATTACGGAAGAGGTCATATTGTTTTGCAAGTAAATCTGCATTGTAAATCTCGCCATTAAAAGCTCCTATCATACAGCTGGATTTGTAAGGTTGGCGTCCTGTAATGCTTTCATCATTAATTGCTAAACGTGCAAACCCAATAGCTAATTTCCCCTTGATCCAATAGTGTTGGTCGTCAGGACCTCGATGAGAAAGGCGAGTTAAAGTAGCTGATATATTCTGTTCGGCGGTATCACCGTGAAGCACGACTATTCCACACATAGTTGCGCTTCTTTGTTGACCTGTAGCTGATTACGCAATTGCATTAACAGTTCACCTAACCGATTCAAGCCGCTACCATCTTCTGCATCGCCCCAATAGCTGTCATTGAGTGTATGTTCGGCTATGTGATATTGCTGGGTTGATAATAATAACGCTTCAAGTTCAGGGTTCTGAGTAAATTTGGCTGTAAGTGCTTGCAGCATTATATCTTCCTTAATGTTATGCCAGTTAGGTTGTAGGTGTTGTGATTCTAACTGCTTAGCCATTTGTTTGGCTAACATAGGACTTGCTGCACAGCGTATGCGCTCTTGCAATATAGGGTCTATAAATTTTTGTGCTTGGTAAAAGTGCTCTGCTGTCGGCCAAATTTTATTATGCAGATATATGGCATGTTTTGAAAAGTTGGAAAGCTCTCCCCAGGTTTGGTCTGAATGGTAAAATAAAATAGAGTTAATATTGTCATACTCTAAACTTAAAGGCAGGCAGTGCCCTAATTTTTCGTTTTTACTTTTCAAGTAATCTATATTTTCAGGCCGTATTTGTGGGTGTGTATTAAGTAGTTCTACTTCGATTCCTGCTTGTTCTAGTGCGCGTCGCTTACGTGGGTTGTTTGATACCAATAGTACTTGTTTTATTGCCATTTCTTTTAGCACATCTATGGCTGGTGCATAGTCGCGAACGTCTTGTTCTAAACCCAGTGCCTCAAACGACTCTGCTGCATCTAAAGCTTCGCTCTGCATTTTGTATACTGCTTGAATCTTATTAGAAAGGCCCTGTCCACGGCCTTCTTGATGTAAGTGGAAAATGATCCCACTTCCATTGTGTGCCATTATCTTCATGGATTCGCGCAATTGGTCGGCACAATCACAATCCCTTGCTTCAAATACTTCAGAGGCTAGGCAGGAAGAATGTAATCGCAGTATTGGTTTACTCTCTAGTTTATTGATATCACCAAAGGTGACTACTCGTAACATTTCGTTGCCAGTATCGTACATTCTAAATGTGCCGTGTGGTGTTGGGAGTTCGCAGTAATTTTTAAAAGGCATTTTATTCTATTCTCTCAAGGGGTTTCTGATGTGCTTTTGCAAAGCGGTCACTCTGCGGCACTATTTGATTTAAAAATTCGTAAATATGGCACTCGTTCATTTGTTTAACTTGGGTTTCTAATTTAGTAAAAGCATCTGGGTTAAAAGAGCTAGCCAAGTATTTATACAACTCGCTCAGTTCTGGATATTTGGATAAAGCTTGCGTTAAACCATTGATTCGGTAAAAACTGAGCCTTAAACGTAAAAGACGAGTGTTGCATTCTGATTTGGTCGCTTTCCATACCTGGCCAATCTCACTATCAGTAAAGACCAAGTTATGTCGTTCGTTGTTTCGTAGAAATTCTTGCAGACCAGCGTACAATACTGATCCCATAATTTCATCCTGTACTTTACTTAAATTCAAAATTGGTTCGTTCTGTATACGCCCAGTATGTTGAACAGGAAATGGTGCACTTTTAATAGTTAGTCCATGGTAATGTTTATTGACTATTGCCCAGACCATGTCTGAACGGCGAGCTTCACGGCCGTTAACCTTAAAAATTAGGTTAGGCGTTTGTATTAAGGCTTTAGCGTTTAGTACAAAGGTGTTGCCTCCACGGTTTACCGTATCTTTTGCTGTAGCTAATGGGGATATTGAGCATATTGGAACAATGGCACGAGTGAGTGGAAATCCTGTGACCAATAAAGGCGCATGTGCAATCAATCGAGAGCGAGCTTCAGTGACGCTTTCACCTTTGTAGGCGGGTTCGAGCCAAAATGGTGCTTCGATATGAGCCGTATGTTTACGAGATAAGTCATAGTAATAATCAGGATACTTATTTCGAAGTATTGTATTTTCGTGGCTGCGATCAGGCAGTTCAATATTGTTTGGTAGTTTATCAAGCCAGCGTAAGTTATGAAGTAGATCTACCAATTGCCCACGTAGGCCATTTAACGGAGGATTAGGCGATGAGCCTTCGTATTGTCCGATCACTATATCGACATCTGCTTGCTTAAACACTGGCAGCCAAGCTAGAAACTGTTTGGCTCGGGCATCTAAACGCATATCGTCATCAAGGATCCAAGCATAGTTATTTGGAGTCGTTATGCATTTTAAACCAACATATTTTTGCAGCATGCTCCGTGCATGTGCAATTCCTACCTGACCTTTTGGTCGCTTGGCCAAGTCGGAACCAAATAGGCCGCTTGCGGCATCTTCTATCTGTTGTGTTTCGCTTATTATTTTTATATCACCCACTAACCTTTTACTGAATGAAAGCGCTTCTTTCACAGAAGCATCTGAGCAACCGTTGCATAGCACTATGGAGTTTATACGGGATAAAAAATCACATTGTGCAAGATCAGCAATACTATTCAATAACGGCAATAACTTATGCGCATCACCGGTAATCACACCAATAGTTAGAGCAAATGGTTTGGATGGTTTTTCTAGTGGGCCAAGGGGCAACCACGCATCCTGTGCTTGTTTAAGGTTACAATCAATACCAGTTAAACTTTGACGAAATGCTTGATAACCCTGCATTTCTGGGATATTTATTGTCTGCAGAGATTGGCGCATTAAGTGCTTGAGATTTGGATGATCCACATGATGAATAGTTAGATAAGCCCTCCGAGCCATGTGTTCAAACCCTAATTCATTCCACGGGCGAATATCCGCGCCATAATCAATCAGTTTCACTTCACTCTGGGTTTTTATTAAGTTTTTCGGGTGCATGTTATTACATACAATTCCTGCTTTGCTGCAACTGTGTAGCAAGTCAATCACTTGTTCGCAGTTGCCACCTTGATAAGGGATGCTATTTTCAAAGGGATAAGTGAGTACCAAAGTTTTTCCATCTGATATAACTTCGTCAAGGGTATATAAACCAGGTAGATTGTACCAATGTGAACTGGACCATTTTAAAAAATTGCTTTGCTCAGCAGGTATGTGGGTTTTCCAATAGTCAATGCATTTAAAAACACGTTTACCATCTGTCAGAACAACAGCTTCAGAGCCAATGCCAAGTAGTAGAAGCTCATGAATACCAAATAGCCTTCTGATACGATCATTAGCTGCATCAATACGGCATTGTTTTATTCTATTAGCGAGTGTTGCATGCGGTTTTAAGAGGAGCTCATTACAGCGGTTAGTACATAAATGACGAGCGCCTAAGTCCGTCAGTATTGCTGATAAATCGTTCTCGCTTCCAATAGAGCGTTGCTTTTGAAAGTCACCATCTTTTAATACCCATGCGCTATTACCAATATTTTCTTTGGCAACAAATGCTGTGGCTGTTTCAATACACGTTTGCTGATGGCATAAATTATAGCAAGTAACTCCCAGTTGATTTATCTGTTCAATAAGCGCACGCAAATCAATCTGATCTAATTTTTTAGTTGTGGTCAAAACGATATTGAAGCTAACCAGATTTTTTTGGCCTAAATGATGAACTTTTTCTATAGCTTGCTCTAATTGGTTAAATAAAAAACTTCCTAATTCAACGCCAAGAGTTAATGCGATTTGAGATTCCTGCTTTAGTATTTTTTTTGGTAATGTTTCTGGTTGCCAGAAAAATAGGCGCTTTGCGCGCTCAAGGAACGCGTTACTTTGATCAGCGCTCATACGTCCATGGTATTTCTGCCAAAAAACTGCTAACCCATTATTCTTGGCTGGTGAGTTTGGTGTACTAAGGCGTTGACGGTCACTATCGGCATAGTGATTCAATAGTGGTTTTTTTATATTGCAGTAGCGTGTTGCGTCTAATTCACAGAGGCGTATACACAAATCTCGATCAGTGCAACTTGATAGTTGCTCATCAAAACCGCCTGCCATCAACATAATATCTAGTGATAAGAATAGGTTAGAGCCTTGAATACCTGGATTTCCGCACAAGAACAGTTCTTCATTTATTGAGTCGGGAGGTATACATTTAATAGGCTGCTGTTCATTACCTTCACAACGGTAAAATCCAGCTGCCACCATATTACAATGCTTTTTGATTGCTAACGATTTGCAGTTTTCTAAGTAGTTAGGATGCCATTCATCATCATCGTCAAGAAATGCTAGAAATAGTGAACCGAAGTCCTGCTTTTGTTTGTTGCTCAGATACTCTATTGCCGTATTCCATGCTCCACTAGCACCGACAGTTCGCTGGTTTAGTAAATATTGAATATGGGAATTAGTTGATGGAATAGATTCGACTATCATTCTGTTTTGACACTGAATTTGTTCTGGAGAGTCATCTACAACAATAATATAGCTCGGTGATATGGTTTGATTTAATACTGAGTTTATAGCTCGCTGTTTTAGTAGATTAGGTCTGTTTTTGGTCGCAATAATTACTGCTATTTGTGGGGCGTTCAAACAATACTCCATTGCTAATGAGCAACCAGCTTTCATACTTGCATAGTCAGATCATAAAGCTTCTTGTATTAATAAGTTAGTAATTCGGTCAGAACTATTTAATATTTTTACTTTCATATTATTGGTTGGTACGAATACGGGTTACAGCTACATGAGAAAGGTTACTAGTGATTTTATACTCCCTTTCTGACGGGTAGTAGTACAATGGCTTACAAACGTCACAGTGCCTGAAAAACCGTAACAATATACAATTATTATTTACTTATCAATTAATTTTGCATTAATCGAGGGTAACTTAACCATGACTGTGAAGGGTAAGGCTCCGCAATTAAATTCGGCAGATACAATATCGAGGAAAGGGGAATATTACTTAATCTTCAGTTAGCTAAAAAGCCCTTCCCTGTTTAGAGTATATTATCGTGTATGAGTTATTACACTTTCAATAACGACAGGTCTAAAGCTTCACTAGATACGTACATGCCTGACTGGAGATCCAGACGTGACTTACTTGACCGGATGCCTTTAAGTTAAGAGCATTGGAAGTAGCTCTTTATTATCTGATCAGATATATATGTTGGCCACTATCAAGCTAGATAAGTCATTTCATTCGTATAATAAAATGACTTATCTAGCTTGACTGATACTCAAAATCCACTCTATCTTTAACTAAGTTTAACGCTATAGAAAAATCACTTTATAGGCTGGCTTGATATTTGTCAGATGCCAACTACTTCGTTAGTGTGGGTATAAGAATATCAAGATCATAAATTCATATACGGTATGACTGATTTTGATAGAAGTAAAAAAGATTGCCAACACTATACTAGGCATAGTGTTAGCAACCTTTCTCTAGTTAGTATTTTACTTAGGTGATGTGATTAATATTGGGGTTTGATTACTCTAACTATCCTACTGATAACGATAACGTGCAGAACGCGCATGCGCATCTAAATCTTCACGTTGAGCTAAAATGTCAGCAGTTTTAGCTAACGGCTTACTACCACTTTCACTACAGTAAATAATTGATGATTTTTTCTGGAAGTCGTAGATACCAAGCGGTGAAGAAAATCTTGCCGTTCCTGATGTTGGCAACACATGATTAGGCCCTGCACAGTAGTCACCAATAGCCTCAGGTGTATGACGACCCATAAAGATAGCACCAGCGTGGCGAATGTCATTAAGTAGCGCATCTGGATCATTAACAGACAACTCTAAATGCTCAGGTGCCACCCGATTGATAACGGCCATACCCTCGCTACGGTCTTTCACTAGTACTAGTGCGCCACGATGTTTTAGAGAGTCTCGGGCGATATCGGCTTTTGGCAGATTATTTAACGCCTTCTCAATCTCAATGGCCACTGCTGCAAGCTGCTTAGGGCAAGTTGTCACAAAAATAGCTTGAGCCACACGGTCATGTTCCGCTTGCGACAATAAATCCATTGCTAGCCAATCAGCACGGTCATCTGCTTCGCCTTCAGCATATACGAGCACTTCTGATGGCCCTGCAATCATATCGATACCCACTTGCCCAAAGACTGCACGCTTTGCAGCGGCCACAAACTTATTGCCAGGACCCGTAATTTTATCCACTTGCGGGATAGTCTCTGTACCATACGCCAATGCTGCCACTGCTTGCGCTCCGCCTATCGTAAATACTCGATCGACTTCTGCTAAATGAGCCGCTGCTAAGACCAATTGATTGAGCACACCTTTAGGTGCTGGCACGACCATAATCACTTCTTTAACACCAGCTACCTTCGCAGGAATGGCGTTCATCAAGACTGATGAGGGATAAGAGGCCAGACCACCTGGTACATAAATACCAACTCGATCAAGTGGTGTGACCTTTTGCCCTAGTCGATTGCCCAGTTCATCCTCATATTGCCACGTTTCTTGTACTTGACGTTGATGAAAGTCTTTTACTCTTGTTGTCGCAGTGGTTAGTGCTGCTTTCGCTTCGTCATCTAAAGTAGCAAACGCTTCAGCCAAAGAGTCTTTAGACAGCTCAAGCTCATGGATTGATGTGGCTGGATGTTGATCGAACTTCTGAGTTAGTGCCAGTACGACGCTATCACCATCAAGTCTAACTTGAGCAATGATGTCATCTACTGTTTTTAGCAGGTTGGCATCGTTGACAGTTTCGAAGGCAAGCAAAGTAGCTAGCTGCTGCTCAAAATCCGTATCTTGGGTACTTAACTGGCGCATAAGTCTAATCCTTAATATTTGTAATTAATGTTGATAACTGATTGAGCAAAACAACCTTAGCTCTAAAAAATTAAACTAGGCTGATAGATTCTCTTTGGTATCTAGGTCTATTTAAATCACTTTGAGAGTAAAAGATGTAGTAACTTTTGACCTACTCTAACGACTCGAGCATCAAACAACGAAAAGCCGTATTAGCAAATGCAAATACGACTTTTCTGTTAACTCAAAGCAAAACTAACACTGAAACTAAGGCATCAGCTTCACTTTTGGATAAACCATATTGGCAGGAGATAAGACAAAGTCCAAAGTCTCTTTGTTCATTAGTTTTTCACCTAAAACAATGTCGTAAACACTGCCGCCCGTTTCTTGTGCTTTTTTAGCCACATAAGACGAAGACTCATAACCTAAATGTGGGTTCAGTGCGGTAACCAAGCCTATATTATTAAATACCTCAACACGGCAAGCCTCATTATTCATCATAAGACCATCGATACAACGAGTCGCAAAAACCTCACAAACATTTGACAGCATGCTCATGCCCGTAAATAAATTGAATGCCATGACAGGTTCGAATACGTTCAACTGTAGCTGACCACTTTCAGAGGCCATAGCGATAGCATTGTCCACCCCCATCACATGAAAGCAGGCTTGGTTGACTACCTCTGGGATTACTGGGTTTACCTTACCCGGCATAATCGAGCTACCAGGCTGCATTTCTGGCAGCCGATATTGAGCCAGACCTGCCCGCGGGCCAGACGTCTGTAGGCGCAAATCATTAGCAATTTTCGATAAGCGTGCAGCGAGTAAACGTAAGTTGCCGGACAACGCCACATAAGGACTCGTGTCTTGCGTGGCTTCAATCAAATCTTCGGCGATGTAATAAGGTCTGCCTGTAAGCTCTTCTAATGTTTGTGCACAGAGCTCTGAATAGCCAACAGGAGCGTTTAATCCTGTACCAATCGCTGTACCACCCATATTGATTTCGTGAAATAACACACGACTAGATTCTATACGAGCCATCTCTTTTTTGATCATCGTTGCAAAAGCATTAAATTCTTGACCAGCAGTCATAGGTACTGCATCTTGTAGATGCGTCCGACCCATTTTCAACTCATCAGCAAGCTCAATACTTTTGTTTATGAAGCTATCGTGTAGTATCTTCATCTTTTGTAACAAGCGCGTACAGTAATCATCCAAAGCGACTTTCATCGCTGTAGGATAGACGTCGTTGGTCGATTGTGAAAGATTGACATTATTATTGGGATGGACGTGCTGATAGTCGCCTTTCTGATAGCCTAAGATTTCCAATGCTCTATTGGCGATGACTTCATTGGCATTCATATTGGTTGAAGTACCTGCGCCGCCTTGAAACATATCGACGATAAACTGGTCATGATATTTGTTATCAATCACATCATCACAGGCAGCGACGATAGCGTTTTTAATACGTTCATCGAGCACATCAACTTTATTATTCGCGATTGCCGCGGCTTTTTTTACGGTAGCCAGCGCTCTAACAAATGTAGAAAATTGATGCAAACGTACACCACTAACGGTGAAGTTTTCGAAAGCACGTAAAGTTTGGATGCCATAGTAGGCATCGGCTGGAACGTCACGATAGCCAATTAGATCATGCTCTTGGCGAGTAGCAGTATTCATCGGGTAAAACTCCTTTTTATAGAACCCTGATTAATGATAATGTGCTTATGTTGTCATTCGTGTTGGAATAGCAATTGATAGCGTTACTTGGTTAAAGAAATCGCTGCTGCAGAGACGATATTGCTTTTTATACTGCTACCAGCATAACGAGCCCTGCGGCAAATCAATCTATGTTGCTTATGTCTCATCCATGTGTGACATAAATAAAAATACTTTAAAAGCGTGAAAATCGGTAAGGTGTTGGGTCAATTAAAGGTGTGCCACTTTGCATGACCATATCGGCAGCAAGTTGACCTGCGGCAGGCGACGTACCAAATCCATGACCTGAAAATCCAGTCGCAATAGTCAAACCTGGGATTTTATCGATACGATCTATCACAGGGTTAGAATCTGGCGTTATATCAATCACACCAGCCCATTGTGTTTCAATTTCTGCATTCTCAAAACCTGACCAAGAAGCACGTAAATTATCTAAGGCATTGCCCGTCAGTACTTCATTTGACATTGGATTCATGGCTCGAACTTTTTCAAAGGGCGATACACTGTCCTCTTTCCATTTGCGTGCTAGACGTAAATCATCCCAAAAATATTTACCTAAGCCAATTTTTAAGAATTTATGCTGCACCTTGAGCGCAGGTAAAAACTTTAACCCTAGCAACAAATGGTCTATGGTTAATGGCGCATCTAACTTACCTCTTTGCGAAATAATATAACCACCATCTCTATGCTTTCTGAATGAAAAATCTGGTGCGCCTACAGAGGGGTCAAATTTAATATCCATTGGCTTGGTTTTCAACACCGAGCATATCGTTGGTAATGTCGGCAAATTGACGCCCAAATTACCTAAGAATCTACGCGACCAAATCCCGCCCGCCAACAACACTTCTTGGCAAAGAATCTCACCTTGTTCAGTAATGACGCCAGACACACGCCCGCCTTTGGTGGCCAGCGTTCTGACTGCACAGTTTTCGATGATGACAGCGCCTTTGGCAATGGCGGCATTGGCAATAGCACTCGATGCCAATGTCGGCTCTGCGCGCCCATCAGATGCCGTATAAATCCCGCCCGCCCATTTGCCGCGACCGTTTGGCACGAGCTGGTCAATCTGCTTGGCCGTGACCATACGCGAATCAAGATTTAATGACTGTGTAGAGTTATGCCAACGCTCATACCCTGCTGTTTCGGCAGGTGTTCTGCCAATAAACAAAATACCAGACTGACTATACCCCACATCAGCGCCTACTCTTTTGGACATCTCTGCCCATAACTTGTCAGAGGCTAGCGCCAAAGGCACATCATCAGAAAGACGATTGGTTTTTCGAATCCATCCCAAATTACGAGAGGACTGCTCACCTGCGATTCTTCCTTTTTCTAGTACCACGACAGGTACATTGCGTTCAGCAAGCGTTAAGGCGGCGGTTAATCCAACAATGCCGCCACCAATGATGACCACAGTAGTAGCATGCGGTAAATTGGTCGCAGGATTGATAATCGGTTTTATGATAGGTGCCATTGGAACCGTACTCCTTATGGCTTATTATTGGCCAATATTGATGGTAACTGTTTCTGCACTTGAGGCGCCTTTAAACGCAGTCACTTCTATCTCTACTTTGTAGATATCAGAACCCAACGGTGGGCAGCTAACGGTAGTAGCAGGATCAACACCTCTAAATTTCTCCCCGACTATTTCCATAATATCCATCGTATTTTTTGGATCTTGAATGAAAACACGAGACATCACCACATCTGCCAATGATGCATCCACTGCTTTTAGCGCCCGTTCAATATTGGCAAATACTTGCAGAGTTTGTTCCTTCAAATCGTCTGGAATCTCTTTGGTCTCAGGACAACGGCCCGCTGTGTTAGAAACAAAAATCCAATTATCCACACATACTAGTCGTGAATAACTGCTGTGCTCTTCTAGCGCTGAACCTGTCTTTAATTTAGTAATTTTCGTCATTGTCATTCTCTCAGTTGAATGTAGTTGAAACATAATTTATAACTTATCAAAAGTTATAACGCTGTCAGGCTACGTAAATAAGTTAATAGCCTGAAATAAATAAGCTTAGCTAGATAGCACTATTTAACATAGGACTGGGGTGTCCCATAAGTTAAGCTTCACACCAATACCTTTTTCAATCGCGTTGCGATATACGACGGTCGCCCACGCCACATCTTCAATAGGCAAGCCACCAACAGACAAGATAATAATTTCATCGTCATTTTGGCGTGCAGGTGCATCACCACTGATAATTTTGGCTAAGTCTTCGATGTCTTCTTTTTTTAGCGCACCTTCATCAACCATATCCATGAACTTTACGCCAATGATTGGCACATAATTATGAGCAGGCTTATGGTCTGATTCCTCAAACCAAGCTTCGTATAATCCAGTGCAATCTAAAACTTTTCTGACATCAGAGGTAGCAAGCGCATCATCAATATTACAAGCCGCTGGCATCGCCATGAATGCACCAGGCTTTAACCATTCTTTCTTAATAATGGGATACGTTGCCGCATCACCAACGACACTTGAAGCACAATAAGTCACGATATCCGAGCCACGAACTAAGTCCTCTAATTCATCGACGATTTGCACGTCGATCTGTGGATGCGCTGCCGTCACCCAGTCTATAAACTTGTTTAAACTTTTTTGGCCTCGGCCCTTAATTTTTAAGGTATCAATTTGAGGACACGTCACAACCAATGCACTTAGTGCCGTTTTAGCCATGACTCCAGGTCCTAAGATTCCAACCACTTTGCTGTCTTTCTTAGCTAAGTATCTCGCACCTACACCAGAAATAGCCCCTGTACGATGCGCTGATAATAGGTTTGCTGACATCAAAGCCAAAGGCGCGCCAGTGTCAGTATCATTTAGCATAAAGGTAAGAATAGAGCGTGGCAGTCCTTTACCTCTATTTTCTGTGTTTGAGCCGTACCATTTGACACCCGTCGTTTGAAAACTACCGCCTAGATAAGCAGGCATCGCCATAAACCGTCGATCAGCTGTGTTTTTTGGCATGTTAGGAAATGGAGATTCGTCAGGGAACATCATCATGGCGCCATGAGAGTCATTATTAGGTCCGGCCATACGATAGTCACCGCTGTGTAGCAATTTAAACATATCGTCCATGGTGTCTACGCATTGCGCCATGTCAGTCACGCCAGCTGCAATCATGTCTGGCTCTGATAAATAAATAAAATCAATCTTTGTATTGGCATATTCCGTTGTCATTTTATTCTCACTTCCTTATTAGTGTATGTTGCTTGCTGTCACTTAATAGTCACACACTACAAATCCTATAAATAGAATAAATCGGCAATAGAAAGCCTAAAACTTGACTTTTTATAAGTAAGTTAATAATAAATTTGTGAGGTGTTGGAGTCGATGAATTGAAACGAATCAAGCGAAATCAAAGAAGTAATTAAAGCTAAGGAGATAGATTACTTTAGGAAAGGTAATGCAGAAATATGCGGTCATCAATAGCCTGATGCCGTTCAATGAGAATAGAACGCTTAAAAATAGCAGATAATTAAAATACAGACGCCATAAAATTTCGATTCTATAGCGATAGCCGATCCATCAAAAACAGACCCATTAAATTAAGCTCTGTGGGTATATTTATTCAGCATATGCTGAAACTCTCTTGGACCTTGTCCATTGTATTGTTTAAATTGTCGAAAGAAATGTGCTTGATCTGAGTAACCAGTGTCGATTGCAAGATCGGTTAGGCGCTTGCAGTCATTTTGCATCAACCTATCTAATACATGCTGATATCTCAAAATAAGATTGCAGGCTTTCGGAGAAAAACCATAATAATCGTTAAAAGAGTTACCGATGGTTCGGGCAGAATAGCCGCTTTGATGACATAGCTCGGTGATACTAATATTACCATGGTGTTTTAACATTAGCTTGATCAGTACATGGTATAGCTTAGAGGACTGCAATAAATCGGTCTTTTGACTGCAAATTTGTTGGAAAACGCTGATTTGTTGTTCAAAGCTTTGACAGTCAGATAGCCTATCGACCAAAGAAGTGCCTAATACAGAAACATCCTGTAAAGGAATGCTTTGATCAATAATATCTCCTGGCTTGATAGACAAAAAACTCGGCACTATACCAATTTGATAGCGTATGCCAAAGTATGAGCAGCCATGCTCAAATACCGTTTTTCCAAGCTTTCGCCAACTGCCGCAAGCCCATGCTTCAGGTTTGTCTTTGTGCAATTTAAAAATAATATCGATACTGGCATCGGGCACCACACTGACTGCATCTCCTTCTTTGTCTAAGGTAAAGCAATAAAAGTGGGCAATACCATCACGATTGATCTCTTTTTTTTGGTAGCTGTTTTGCGCATCTAATATAAAATACGGCTGAATTGGACTGATTAATTGAGTGTTCATGAGCCTCCCTGACGAATAGTAATAGGTATAAAAGGCTGGGAATGGCGACCAAAATAGATGTTGGTCACCATTCTATGAGTCATTAAAGTATATACACTACAGCAACCCAAGTGAATAGCACCATTCCTATATTAATATGTGTAAAGGTAGGAATCACACTGTCTATCATATGATCATGCTGTCCATCCGCATTCAAACCTGCTGTGACGCCCAGCGTAATACTAGACGCAGGCGAGCCTGCATCACCTAACGCTGCTGATGCCCCCAATATTGCCAAACTGGCTAATGGCGAAAAACCGAGTAATAACGCTAAAGGCAAATAGATAGGCGCAAGAATTGCAACTGAGGCAAATGAATCCCCAAAGCCGATGGTGATAAAGAGACCCATCAATATCATGACAGTGGCACCCATCACTCTATTGTCGCCAATGTAACTCATAAAAATCTCAATCAATGAGTTTACTTCACCAGTCGCAGTAATCACACCTGCAAAACCAGTCGCCAGTGTAATGACGACACTGATTTCTGCCATCAATGCAACACCTTGAGTAAAGACACCATCTTGCTCATTCCAACGGAAAATACGAGAAAACGATAGGATAACAAAACCGATTAAAGCTCCTACTAATAATGAGTCATACATAATCTGTAAGGTTAAAGCAACACCAATCGAGATAAGCGTAATAGCAATCTGAAATTTATTGATGGGTTTGTCTGATTTAACTTTAGAGGTTAATACAGGAAGGTCTTTATACTCACGTTGTTTGCGATAAGTGATAAATACCGCAAACAACATGCCGGCAATAATACCCATCACTGGAAAAAACATCGCTTTGGGTGCCATACTGGATGTCGCAACAAAGCCTAAGCTTGCACCAACGTCATTGGCACTTGCCAACAATATTTGTTTGAGATACACGTCACCAAAGCCATACGGTATCAGTAAGTAAGCGACACTGATACAAGAGGCTAAAATACAAGCAACTGCACGGCGATCCATTTTCAACTCATTCATAATATGAATCAGTGGTGGTATGAGAATAGGAATAAAAGCGATATGTACAGGAACCAAGTTTTGTGACATCAAAGCGGCGACCGCAAATATAATAAACAGTGTCCACTTAATACTTTTATGTGCCGTAACCGTATTACTATCCATTTTTTTAGTGATTTTAACTGCCAATAGCTCTAGTAATCCGCTACGAGCCAACGCTACTGCAAAGGCACCAATCATGATATAGGTAATACCAATTTGAGCACCTGAGAGCAAATTTTCATTAAAAGCGGCTAATGAATCCCCAAAAGAAAGCCCCGATTGTAGACCACCTAATAAAGCAGCCATAATAAGGGCAATGGGAACTGGCATTTTTATTAAACAAAACGTGACCATTAATATAATAGTTAGGGCGACGGCATTGATGTGAATACCAAGTAATAGCGATAAAAGATAGATCGCCACTATAATAATGAGTGTGGGCAGAGCCCGTTTTAATAGAAAATTTGGCGTGGGTGGGTTTAGAGTCATATTCATAAAATCCCTTAATATGATTAATAGCCAATGTGAAATATAAGATAAGTAATATTAAAATTTAAAAGTAATTTATTCGCTCTACGTTATGAATCAGAGCGAATAAACTATTAGCAACTTTTATTGATTGATAACATTCATACCATCAATCAACGTAAATTTTTCTGAATATGACTGCTATGCCAAATAAAAATAACCATTGACCTTTATTTCAAGTACCAGCCCAAAGGTGCTTCACTGTGGTATGTCGTGATTTGTTTGGTTTCTAAATAATTATCCAGACCCCACGTGCCCAACTCTCGTCCTATGCCACTCTGTTTGTAACCGCCCCAAGGTGCTTGTAGAAATAGCGGCTGTGAGCAATTGACCCAGATAATACCTGCTTGCAGATTTCGAGCGACACGATTGGCTCTGTCAATGTCTTTAGAAATAACGCCAGCGGCCAGACCCAGCTCTGAGTTATTGGCACTTGCAACGGCTTCTGCTTCATCTGTAAAACGACGAAGGGCAACGATAGGCCCAAAAATCTCATCTGTCCAGATAGGATGGTCTTCAGGAACATCGCCAAAAACGGTCGGCTCAATAAAATAGCCTTTATCAAATCCGCTGGCTCGTTTGCCACCAGTTAAAACATTGACACCGTCAGACCTACCTTTTTCAAGCGTAGCCATAACAGCGTCATACTGTTTTTTATTGACAACAGGCCCCAACTGAACCCCTTTATCCATACCGTTACCAATGACGATTTTTTCAGCTTCTTGTACTAAGCGCGCTGTCAATTCATCATAGATGCCGTCTTGAACTAATACTCTTGAGGTTGCAGAACAGACTTGGCCTTGGTTCCAAAAAATACCAAACATAATCCATTCGACTGCTGTCTCAATATCAACATCATCAAAAATAATGAGTGGTGATTTTCCGCCAAGCTCAAGGCTAATTTTCTTCACCGTATTTGCAGCTGATCGCATAATCTGCTTGCCGACTGGGCCACTACCAGTAAAGGCAACTTTATCAACTGCAGGATGCTCGCATAAGATCGGGCCTATTTTTGAGCCATGACCGGTGACGATATTTAATACGCCATTAGGTAACCCAACTTTTTGACAGATACGGCCAAGCTCTATGGCAGTCATTGAGGTAACTTCTGCAGGTTTTAATACCATAGTACAACCCGCTGCTAAAGCAGGAGCGACTTTCCACGCTGCCATATCTAGTGGAAAATTCCATGGAATAATGGCACTGACTACTCCTAATGGCTCTTTACGAACTAGGCAGCTATAACCCTCAC
This sequence comes from Psychrobacter sp. AOP30-A2-5, assembly GCF_052378115.1. Taxonomy (NCBI): domain Bacteria; kingdom Pseudomonadati; phylum Pseudomonadota; class Gammaproteobacteria; order Moraxellales; family Moraxellaceae; genus Psychrobacter; species Psychrobacter sp. AOP30-A2-5. Next base: position 21,024 of record NZ_JBQSXK010000011.1, read on the forward strand.
TATGAATCTCTATTTCAGACTCTTGATTGTTATCAAAATCTTCTGCTAGGTTGGCATAAAACTCAAAACAATCGATTACACCGTTCATATCCAACTGAGCTTCTGTAAAAGGCTTGCCGTTGTCTTGTACTTCTAACTGCGCCAAAAAATCCAAATTATCTCTGATCTCTTTGGCAATAGCGCGCAGATACTTCGCACGCTGTGAGCCTGTGAGTCCAGACCAACTACCGTTATCAAATGCTTCTCTAGCGGCTATAATAGCGGCTTCTGCATCTTCGACAGACGCGTTAGCAATGTCAGTAATCACACTTTCATTACTAGGGTCGATATTAGCGATAGTGGCTCCGGTTGATGGTGTCACCCATTTGCCGTCAATATAGAGTTCGTTGTATGTGTTCATCAATTATTCCTATAGAAATTTGGTTTGTTGGCGTATTTAGCGTCCTTAACTATACTCGTGATATTTTTTCTTAATAGCGATATGTTCAGCAATGCGCCCAGCATCATGCCAAACACCCCAAATAAAGGATGAGCCCTGCCCTGACAAGAAAGGCAAGCCGACAAAATAAATACCAGTTGCTGACGTGACACCGCGATTATGTAGTGGGCGACCGACTTCATCCAACACATCAACCTCTAACCAGCTGTAGTCATATTTAAAACCAGTTGCCCAAATCACGCTAGTGATGTTACTTTCACTGAAATCTATCGATAAACTCGGATTTCTGATAGATTCAGGTAACGCTAAGAACTCACGGGCTGCTGGCTCTTCAGGTAGATCTAAACCGTTGTCTTCAACATATTTATCTGCCACATCTAAAAGCGCCAAATAGTTTTGCTCTGCTTCATTGACGTTTTCGAATAAATCATCATTGAACGTTAGCGTGTCGCCTGAAAATGATTTTGTTAAGCCTAATAAATGAATACCATCATGAGCCAGTTTACGGAAATCAACTGTTTCTCCGCCATTCATACCGCTGACAGCAAAGCCTTTTAATGGTCCATCATTTGGTTTTTCTTTGTCCCAACCGCCTAACACGCCTAACCACCAAACATTGTCACGACCTCTATAGCGTCTTGGTGGACGTTCATGCGCACCAACAGACAAATAAACTTTTTTGCCAGCAGCGTTTAATTCTTTAGCAATCTGTACGCCTGATGAGCCACTACCAATTACTAAGACAGCACCCTCTGGCAATTGTTCAGGATTCTTATAACTATCCGAGTGAATTTGTTGCACGTTGGCGGTTGAAGCAATAATCGGTGGAATAGAAGGTACTTGGAACGCCCCCGTTGCTACCACGATTCGTTTGGCTTCTAACTCGCCCTCTGAGGTAGTGATGTGATAGCCTTGTCTGCCCTGTAAAGGCGTAACCTTAGTAACCGCAACACCTGTTTGAACAGGGGCATTGATATGTTCGGCATATTTTTGGAAGTAATCCGCAACCTTGTCATGATGAATAAACCCTTCTTGGTCATCCTCAAACAGCATGCTAGGAAAGCGATCATGCCAGCAAGGTCCGTTGGCAACTAAAGAGTCCCAGCGGCGAGTACGCCATGCTTCTGCAATACGATTCTTTTCTAAGACAATGTGCTCAATGCCTTCCTTAGACAGGTGCTCACTCATTGCAATACCAGCTTGTCCACCGCCAATTACTAACGTATCCGTCGTCTGCATTATTTTCTCCAGTAAATTAATGTCTATCTACATCCTATGTGAAACAACAACAATTTAAATAACTCTTTTAATAACTATTGCTTCAGAAAAACAAAATCAATAGAAAATCCATAAGTAAGTGATGGTGCCTAAAATCAGTTCGCTTCTCTGGTTTATTATTTCTGAATCAGAAGTACAAAAAATCAGAATAGATAAGGTTTCAGAGTTTACCTATACTAAATTTTCTTCATTTATTTAACTAAAGGGTACAGAACATGAAACATGAAAGGATTCGCTGCTTCAACACCAAAGAAACTTACCCCGAACAAAGTATAGACAATGATCTGTGTCAGGCAGTCGTTGCTAGAGGGCGTACTGTTTTTCTTCGAGGTCAAATTGGACAAAATCTCGAAACCACAGAAAGCGTTTGCCTTGCCGATGTGGCAGGACAGACGGAAAGAGCGATGTACAACATTGATATGCTATTAAAAGAAGCAGGTGGTGAACTAGAAGATATCTGCAAAATCACGATTTATATCGTTGATCCACGCTATCGTGAAGACGTTTACCGTGTCGTCGGCAAGTGGCTAAAAGGCGTATACCCGGTCTCTACCGGTATTGTAGTCACGGCATTAGCCAGACCTGAGTGGCTAGTAGAAGTAGACGCCACTGCTGTCATTCCTGACTAACGCAGACCTAGACCTAAACTATCAGGTAAACACTATTGCATTTGGAGATTAACATGACCTTTTCTATTATTGCTCGCTGTAAAAAAACAGGACAAATTGGAGGTGCCGTGTCATCTTCTTCACCTGCAGTTGCGTCACGATGTTTGCATGGCCGCGCTGGGGTCGGCATGGTAATGAGTCAAAATATTACTGATCCTATGCTGGGTACCAAAATTCTCGATGCTTTAGAGAAAGGTGACACGCCAGAGAACGCTATTAAACGTTTGGTTGAAACTGAAGACTTTATACAGTATCGCCAGTTGGTTGCTTTGAATAATAAAGACAAAGGCGCGGTATTCAGTGGCGAGCAGACGTTAGGCGTTCATGGGCATTTCATCAGCACAGATGTGGTTAGTGCCGGAAACTTGCTCGATAACGATACTGTGCCACAAGCGATTGTTGAGGCATTTGAGCAGACTGATGGATCCCTAGCAGAGCGCCTGTTGGTGGCTATGAAAGCAGGTTTGTCTGCTGGCGGTGAAGCTGGACCTGTTCATTCCGTTGGCTTGATGGTTATGGCTAAAGACATACAGTGGCCTATCGTCGACTTACGATTAGACTGGTCAGAGAACCCAATTGATGATTTAGCGACTGCTTGGCAAGTTTATGAGCCACAAATGAATGACTATATAGCAAGAGCTGTTGATCCAACGACTGCACCAAGTTACGGCGTGCCTGGCGATTTGTGAATAAAATAGTGTAATACGATGCGTTATGTTTAATAATTGAGGGTACAGTGACAGTACCCTTTTATTAAATAGATGAGTATATACATGAACCGCCGAATCTCTTTACGTCAGATGGAATATTTCGTTGGTGCTGCCAAGCATGGCAGCATCCTAGCCGCTTCAGAAGAAGTGCATATCTCGTCGCCATCGATTTCGGCCGCTATTGCTCATATTGAAAAAGAATTAGAGGTGCAGCTTTTTATTCGGCAACACGCAAAAGGTCTACAGCTAACCCCAGTAGGCGAAATACTCAAAAAAAAATGCCAAAGAATTCTAGATGAAACATCAGATTTATATGCTTGGGCTGCTGAGATCTCTAGTGAGGTAAAAGGCAAATTGAAGCTGGGTTGTTACATTGGTGCTGCACCAACGTTGTATTCCGAAGTGATTCAACATTATTCGCAAACCTTTGAACAAGTCGAGATCGATTTGAACCTAGATACGCCTCGTATGCTGATGATGTCCCTGCTCTCTAATAAGTTGGATTTGGCACTGACCTTCGATTTACAAATTGATGAGAAGCAGGTGAACTTTCAGCCACTAGCGAGCTTGCCACCTTATGCCTTAGTTTCTGCGAACCATCCTTTAGCATCGGAAAAGTCCGTTACCCTAAAAACTTTGTCCAAACTGCCTATGGTTTTATTAGATATCCCCTACAGTTATGAGTATTTTTTATCACTTTTTGAGCAGCAAGGTCTAACACCGGATATTCATACCCAAAGTCATTATGTTGAGATTGTCAAAACAATGGTCGCCAATGAATTGGGATACAGTATTTTTAATACAAGACCTAGGGTCAATACTGCTATGGATGGCAAAGAGTTAGTACGCATACCAATCCAAGGGAATCTGAGACCAATGAAAATAGGTATTATGACGCCAATTAATGCACACAACACACTATTGGTTAAATCCTTTATTCAACACTGTCAGCGTTGTTTTGCAGATGGCAATATCCCCGGAATGAGCGCCTTATAACAACGACCAATAACATTCAAATTTAAGAGGTTATTTATGTCATTAATAAAGAAAGACAGCAGCATAGAAATATTGAAAACACTGATTGGTTTTGACACAACTTCTTATAAAAGCAACTTATCTTTAATCGAATCCATCAAATCCCTATTCGACAGCTATGGCATTTCTGTGGTTGTCGATTATAACGAAGAAGGCAACAAAGCCAACTTATTTGCTACAACTGGTCCAGTAGAGGAACACGGTGTCTTATTATCAGGGCATACCGATGTTGTTCCTGCTAATAAAGATCACTGGGAGAGCGATCCTTTCATTGCTGATGAACGTGATGATAAAATTTACGGGCGCGGTTCGACGGACATGAAAGGCTTTATCGCTTGTGTGATTAGAATAATGTGCCAAGCCAGCCAGCAGAAACTGACTATCCCGCTGCATGTATGCTTATCTTTTGATGAAGAAATTGGTTGCTTGGGCGTTAGAAATATCTTGCCTCAGTTGCCAACGTTGATTAAGACGCCACGGTTTTGCGTGATTGGTGAGCCTACCTCGATGCAAATAGCATTAGGGCATAAAGGCAAGGCAGTTTATCAAGCGCGTTGTAGTGGAGAGAATGGGCATTCTTCTATGGCACCCAATTACCGCAATGCGATTCATGTTGCTACACAAGTAGTGACGTCATTGATAGACAGCCAAAATGAACTGGCTCGTAGCGGACAACGTGATGAAGAGTATGATATTCCTTACACCACTATTCATGTTGGGAAAATTCAAGGTGGTACCGCGTTAAACGTGATTTCAGACAGCTGTACCATAGATTACGAGATACGGCACATAGCAGAAGACAGTATTGACACGATTACCGATATCATCAATACAAACCTGCAAAGACACTCTCACAGTCAATATGCCAATATCCACTTTATGAATGCTTATCCAGGGTTAAGTACCAGTCATGAGCATCCTGAATTAAAATTTTTGAAATCCCTACTCTCAGATGATACCACCGTTGGGAAGATATCTTTTGGGACAGAAGGTGGTTTGTTTTCTCAAACCTTTGATAGCCCTATTTTTGTTTGTGGGCCAGGTTCTATGGAGCAAGGGCATAAACCCAATGAGTATGTAGAAGTCTCTGAAATGGATAAGTGTGACTTGTTTTTAGAGAACTTATTAAAACAGCTGAAATAGCGTCAAATCTGCTTAATTCTCTGAAACTCATTGAAAAAGTAAAATGTACAATTAGTCGTTGGTTGGCTCATTTATTCTTGATTGCCGTATTGAACACATGGCGTACTAAATTAGCGGTCATGCGTTCAATACGACATAGCCTAACAGCTCTTTAGTGTAGAAATCTTTAACACCCACCAAGTTTAGCCAACCCTAGTTTGCCCATATGTCAGTAATATCACTAACCCAAGCTTCATTAGGTCGATTAGTATTAAATGTTTGGTTTAGAAGGTTTAGATAGACCAACCTGTTATGATTTGATTTAAGCGTATTCATAATTTGGGTACGCTTTTTTTAATATCTATTACATATTTATGAGTGCTCTTATTTTTCGGGGAGATTGCCCTTCTACCGAGATGCGGTACGTGCTCAAGCAAAGGATGCATATGCTGCTATTTACCGCACTGAGCTGGTGCTTGATAGTTTGATTGATTTGGCCAATAGTCAGGGTCACGAAATAAGTGATGTGGAGAGCTTATATCAGTTTAGTCAAATGGCGCGTATACCTACGCACTTAAGTCTTGGCAAGAATAAGGGTAAGGTTATTACAGATTTGGCTGCGAGCTTTGAAGGTACTGGCTATATTAAATGGCGGCTTAAACAGAACGGTGTTGACCTTTATTTAGCTCAAGCATGCCAGCAAGCATTAGAGTAGTTATAAATACACTGACGTAGTCAATTTTATAGTCAAGCTATACTGAAAATTGAGATCCATACTAGAAATAGTTAACGCTAAAGCAGATCAAGTCTTATTAAAATTATAACTTATTAGGTAGTAAACCCATCAATATTATGGTGTTTAAAACATCATCAATATCTGCATATGCCATATAACAATCTTACTCTGACAAGTCGGAAAAGCTCTATATACTATTATCTATATAATGTAGAGGGCTGGGGTATGAAACTTACTTTTCTTAGGTGATGCTATTAATATCGGGGTTTGACTGATAGACAGCTACCCAGCAAGGATGACTTGCCTTTAATATAAGGCATGAATGCGAAAGTAAACTTTTCGCTCAGCTCACCTGTTAGGTAAATATGGTCAATATCGAAACAAGGAGTTGAAGCAGGATCAGCGCTCTGAGAACTGGTGGGCACTATAGAAGTGGAAGGTGCTTGTTGATACGTATCAGTATTTATATTGACATTGGGCTTAACCAGTTGTTGCTGTTTTAAGGCTTCACTACGCTGCTCTTGGTACTGCTCAGGCGTAATCGCATTGGCATTGACACCCATACAAATGCTGACCGTTAAAAGGCTTAAAGTAGGGCCAGCTATATCTGTTCTCAAAATATTTGTATACATAAGTCCACCATTTTTATAGTGAAAGAATTATGTATAGGACAAGTACTTATTGCAAGTATTTTTTCTAATTATTAGCTTTATAAAAACAAGAATTCATATTTGAATGGCTAAGTGCTAAAATAGTATTTTAACACTCTTATATGAATGATTATATTATGGACATAAGATTTGATTTTTATACACCAAGTGAGATTTCTCAGATTTTAGGTGAACGCTTAAAAATGCAGCGACTGGCATTAAACTTAACACAAGCCGCTTTAGCAGATAAGGCTGGTACTGGCATCAGTACTGTTGCTCGTATTGAGTCTGGTCAGGGCGGTACACTAGACAATATAATCAGGCTCGCTATGGCTCTTGGCATGGTAAATCACTTTTCTGAATTATTTGATGTAGTACCTACCAATATAGAAGATGTTATCGCTAAACAAAATCCACGCTTGCGCGCCTCAAACAAAAGCTGATATAAGGTAGCCATTTCAATGTATCAACCGATATCAATAGTCAATATTTACTACCAAGGATTCGGAGACAAACGTCTTATCGGTAAATTAACGATGGATGGACGACGCCCTACCTTTGGCTATGATGCGGCGTGGCTGACTGATGGACTGGATTTATCACCAATTGAGATGCCCTTACGATCAGCACCTTATTATGGTACTCATGCGTCGAGCCATTACCTATGCGGATTATTATCAGACAGCTTACCTGATGGTTGGGGAATGCTGCTAATGGATAGATTCTTTCGAAAAACAATGTCTCATGCTACGTCAATCAATGTTTTAGATCGCCTCGCTTATATCGGTAATTCAGCAATGGGAGCACTTAGTTTTGAGCCACAACAAGACCTGTCAGGCGCTGATATCGACATCACTGATTTTACTTTAGCCAAACTGGCCGCTGCCAATCAATCGATTTTATCTGGACAAGATAGTGACATATTGGCTGAGCTCATCGCCATCGGTGGCTCACCACAAGGTGCAAGACCAAAAGCACTTGTCTTATATGATGAAGCAACCGAGTTTATTGCTACGGACTTAACAAGCGAACAGCCATCCGCAACGCCGTGGCTGATTAAGTTCCCTGCCCAATCTGAGCATAAAAGCGTTTGTCTATTAGAATCACTTTATGCTGATAAGGCTAAGCAAGCAGGCCTAAACATGCCTGCGCATCATTATTTTGATATCGGTGAAAAACATGCTGCTTTTGGGGTTGAGCGTTTCGACCGTATGGGCAATCAACGCGTTCATACTCATACGCTAGCAGGTTTATTAGACATTGATTTTCGCATCCCATCACTAGATTATCTGCAGTATTTACGCTGCGTGCGTATGTTGACCCAATCACAAGTTGCTGTAGAAGAGGGTTTTAGACATGCGGTGTTTAATGTCATCTTTAATAATAAAGACGATCATAGCAAAAACTTCTCTTTTATGATGAACAAGGCTGGCAGGTGGTCGTTATCGCCTGTCTATGATCTCGCTTATAACTCAGGTATGAATGGTTATCATCAGATGGACATAGCAGGTGAAGCTCAGCATCCTACCCTTTCACACTTATTAAAGTTGGCTAAACTTGCTGATATTAAGCAAAACAAAGCACAAGCTATTATTGATCAGGTAGCATCAGTTGCTGAAGATTTTTTGACTGTTATTAGAGACCACAACATCGAGAAAGAATTATCCAATCAGGTCATTCGTGATATAAAAGCCAATATCAATCGGATGGCAAATCAATAGACCATAGGAAGTTGTTAAATTTGTTGTTAAAATTAATACATATAGACCCAAAAGCCTTATATAAAAAGACTTTTACTAAGTTAGTCGTTGCGTGGTGGGCGCACCAACAAACATTGTCAAAAGTAATCAAAAGACCTCACAGCCTATCAGTTGTGGGGTCTTTTAATGTCTTATCGCATCATAACATTGCATAACTGACGATGTATTTTCATACAACATACCTTCAACACACAAAAAAGCCTTTCAAGCTTTATATTTTATAGCTTGAAAGGCTTTACCGATCACATGCTTTTATCTAAGTGAGCGTTTTAATATTAGAGTTCACCTAAAGCCGCTCTTAATCTATCTTCAACATCGATTTTGCCACGGCTTCTGCCACTTTTATGCCATCAATCCCTGCTGACAATATGCCACCTGCGTAGCCAGCGCCTTCGCCTGCAGGGAATAAGCCTTCGGTGTTAATGCTTTGGAATTCTTTATTACGTTTAATACTGATTGGTGACGATGTTCTGGTTTCTACACCAGTGAGTAACCCATCATCAGATGAAAATCCTTGGATTTTCTTATTAAACGCTGGAATGGCTTCACGTATGGCATCCACGGCAAAGTCAGGTAATGCTTTGCTTAAGTCGGTTAAGGTAATGCCCGGTGTGTAAGAGGGTTTTACATCGCCCAATTCTGAGTTTGGTTTACCTTTTAAGAAATCACCAATGGTTTGCGCTGGTGCACTGTAGTCTTTGCCGCCTAATTCAAACGCTAAGGTTTCTAGTTGTCTTTGTAATTCGATACCAGCAAGGGGGTGGTTTGGGTAATCTTGCTCTGGGTCGATGCCTACCACAATGGCACTGTTGGCGTTGCGCTCGTTTCTTGAATATTGACTCATACCATTAGTGACCACACGGCCTTCTTCTGATGCGGCGGCAACCACGGTTCCGCCTGGACACATACAGAAGCTATAGACAGAACGACCATTTTTGCAATGATGAACCAGTTTATAATCCGCAGCGCCTAGTATTTCGTTTCCAGCATTGTCACCAAAGCGTGCTTGGTCTATGGTTGACTGTTTATGTTCAATTCTAAAGCCAATCGAGAAAGGTTTTGCTTCAACATACACGCCTTTATCATAGATCATTTGGAAGGTATCACGGGCGCTATGACCAACAGCTAAAACAACATGGTTCGTTTTTAAGGTTTCGCCAGTATTAAGTGTCACGCCTGTTACTTTTGAGTCAGTGATGTGCAAGTCGTCTACGCGAGTAGCAAAACGGACTTCCCCACCGAGTGCTATGATCTCGGCACGCATTTTTTCTACCATGGTGACTAACTTATAAGTACCTATGTGCGGTTTACTGACAAATAAAATCTCCTCTGGTGCGCCAGCTTTTACAAACTCGGTCATGACTTTACGGCCATAATGATTGGGATCTTTCACTTGGCTATATAATTTACCGTCAGAAAAAGTACCTGCTCCGCCTTCACCGAATTGTACGTTAGATTCTGTGTTTAATTTACGCTGACGCCAAAAACCAAAGGTATCTTTGGTGCGTTGTCTGACTTCATTACCACGTTCAATGATAATAGGCTTAAAACCCATTTGAGCAAGGGTAAGTGCTGCTAATAACCCACAAGGTCCAAAACCAATAACAACAGGACGCTCAGTTAAATGCTCTGGCGCTGCACCTACATATTTGTAGCTGGTATCTGGTGTGGCTTTAACATGATTGTCTGACTCAAACTGAACCAGTAAATCATTGGTCAAATCCGAGTCGGTCAGTGTGATATCTAGCGTATAAATTAATTGGATATTTCTTTTATTACGAGCATCATAACCACGTTTAAACATCACAAATGACGCCATTTTCTCAGCAGAAATTTTAAGTTTTGTGGTTATTGCTGTTGTTAACTCTTCAGGTGCATGATTTAACGGCAATTTAATTTCAGTTAAACGTATCATTGGTTACTCATAAACTCGTGTAGAAAACAGTCTCGCATTTTACTGGTACTGATACAAATAAGCGAATAAATATTTTACTTACGCAGGGTAAATTTACGGTTTCTTCAGCATAGATCAGCACCCTATTATAAAAACTAAATGTCAGACTTCATCCCAAGCTAGCTACCAAGCGTAATGGCTAACGTGCTTTAGCTAAAAAAACTTATCTTTAGTTGCGTTAATATCATTTAGTACGTTTGCTTCTTAATTTCCTTCTGTTCACACTTTCTGAACTCAAAAAAACATCGCTTCTGATATCGTCATATTTTATACCGCTTTAGCATTTCTTAACCAGACATAAATGGTGCATAGAAAATCATAAAAACCATCATGGTGCGAAAAAAGTGCAATATCTCCTAAAAAGACCGATATTGGTGCATTTGTCTAGTATTTTATATTGGCATAGATATTGAAGTATTAATAGCAGTTAGGAATGGCTCGTTCACTCGGCCTACCAGGCTGCTACTTTATCTTTCTGGAGAAATATATGTCTTTATTGCCAACGCTTATCACTGCTACTCCTATCAGTACAAATTATCGTATCGACTCAAAATTGACATCACGTTTGTCTCTGCTAGCAGTAGCCGTTGTCGGCAGCTTAAGTCTTATAGGTTGTCAAAAACCTGCGGAAACCAGTGCAGAAACCAATTCTACAGCCACAAAAACCGAAACGGCCGAGATCGCTACTACCCCTGTGGCAGATGGTGACACCATCAAAGTTGGTATCTTGCATTCTTTATCTGGGACGATGGCCATCTCTGAAACATCATTAAAAGATACTGCGCTCATGACCATTGATGAAATTAATGCCAATGGCGGTGTGTTGGGTAAGCAGCTAGAGCCAATCGTCGTAGATCCCGCTTCTGATTGGCCGTTATTCGCTGAAAAAGCACGTCAGCTGTTAACTCAAGACAAAGTGGATGTGATATTTGGTGGTTGGACGTCGGTATCACGTAAGTCCGTGCTGCCTGTCGTTGAAGAGTTAAATGGCCTCATGTTCTACCCTGTTCAGTACGAGGGTCAAGAGCAGTCAGAAAATATCTTCTACACTGGTGCTGCACCTAACCAACAAGCCATTCCTGCCGTTGAATACTTAATGAGTCCAGAGGGTGGTAGTGCAGAACGCTTTGTCTTACTTGGGACCGATTATGTCTATCCTCGGACTACTAACCAGATACTGCGTGCTTTTTTAAAGTCTAAAGGAGTCGCTGAAACAGACATCATGGAAGAGTACACCCCTTTCGGTTTTAGCAACTATCAGACCATCGTTGGTAATATTAAAAGCTTCTCTACCGGTAAAAAGACGGCGGTTATCTCTACCATTAATGGGGATTCAAACGTACCCTTTTATCGCGAGCTTGCCAACCAAGGCATTAAAGCATCTGATATTCCAGTCATGGCATTCTCAGTAGGAGAAGAAGAGCTTCGCGGTATCGATACCAGCTTATTGCAGGGGCATTTGGCATCATGGAACTACTTTATGTCGGTTAAAAATCCTGTCAACAGCGACTTCACTAAAAAATATAAGAAATATGCGCTGGATCATAAGCTACCCAATGCTGACAAGGTCGTGACCAATGATCCTATGGAAGCCACCTACGTGGGTATCAATATGTGGAAACAAGCAGTCGAAAAAGCTGGTACGACTAATGTCGATAAAGTGCGTATTAGTATGGGAGGTCAGACTTTTGACGCGCCATCAGGGTACACGCTGAAAATGGATGAGGAAAACCATCATTTATGGAAGCCTGTCATGATCGGTCAAATCCGTGCCGATGGTCAGTTCGATGTAATCAGCAAAACGCCAACAGTCATTCGTGCTGAGCCATGGAGTCAGTACATCCCTAAATAAGTTTATGGTCACCCAAGCCTCAGTCCATAATCCTTAGCCCCTTAATGGTATCAATACCAGCAACCCTTTAACCTCTACTGATAAAACAGTTTTTAGTAGAGGTTAAAGGAGTGTTGACTGCAAAAAAGGAACCATCATGTCACATTACTCTTCCTATTATAAAAGTGACGCGCAAGCCAATTATTTTAACAAAACTTTTATCATCGCCTTACTATCTTTACTCCTTCTCATTGCTATCACATCGCCTGCTCATGCTCACGAGACATCAGCAGTACACAGCCATGGCGAGAAACTATCGACTAATACTGTGGCAGCGACATCCAATGCTGTAAGTGAAGAGACCTTACTTGCTCAAGACGACACCTTGCTTGCTCAAAACAAGCAGTCTCTAACAACATCAGCTGATCTTGCGATAAGTAAAGGGGATGCTATCGAACAGTTCGTTGCTGCTGACTTCACCATTCGCCAAACCATGCTCAACCAGTGGCCGGGGTCAGTTGAGAGTTTGGATACTTTAGTTGAGCTGATAAAAAACGATGAGCTGTACCAAGGTAATGGTGGGCAAACCTACCTACTTAACAGCGAAGATGAGCTATTTACTTATCCTGCTAAGCAGCTGACCACCGAGTGGCCTAGTGACTTGGCGCAAGTGACTTTGACCAATACGCTACGCTCAGCCTTAGTATTTGGACAAGCCAAGGTTAAGCTTGAGTCAAACGATCCTACGCAACGTGTGCAGGCAGTTGCCATCTTAGCGGACAATATCGAACAGCTAGATCCAGTACTTATAAGTACTGCTGCCGCTAATGAGCAAGACGACGATGTCAAAACGGCGCTGAGTATTTTACAAGCAAGAATTGATTTTAGAGATGGCGACGTCACCAAGCAAATTGCCGCGCTTACCGTGCTTGCTGATAGCGATAGCCCACAAGTATTAGTGGATGTTAAAAAAGCATTGGCGGCAGATGATATCGATCCTGTGCTCAAATCTGCGCTGTTAGACGCTGAGGATAGTATTGAGCAGCGCATTACCATCAGTACTTGGATAGGTCATCTATTCACGGGGCTTAGTACGGCAAGCATCTTACTACTCGCAGCATTAGGGCTGGCCATTACTTTTGGGCTACTGGGTGTCATCAATATGGCTCATGGTGAGCTCATTATGATTGGTGCTTACGCCACTTATATGGTGCAAAATCTCTTTCAAGCGTATTTTCCTAGTATGACTGGATGGTATCTGGTTGCTGCTATACCCGTCGCTTTTTTAGTTAGTGCCATTATTGGCATGGTTATCGAACGAATCATTATTCGCCCGCTTTATGGTCGTGAGCTTGAAACCTTACTGGCAACCTTCGGTGTCAGTCTGATTCTCATGCAGTTGGTTCGGATGATATTTGGCGCACAAAACGTCGAAGTCAGCAATGTCGACTGGTTGAGCGGTGCATATCAAGTATCCTCGAGCCTTGTGCTCCCCTTCAATCGTATCGCTATTATCGGCTTTACCATCATCATTCTTATGCTATTGGTGTACTTACTGAACAAGACTCGCTTTGGGCTATTTGTGCGCGCTGTGACTCAAAACCGGCAAATGGCACGTGCAGTTGGTATCTCCTCTGCTCGCATCGACATGTTGGCATTCGGCCTTGGTTCAGGGTTGGCCGGTCTCGCTGGCTGCGCTCTAGCACAAGTGGGTAACGTCGGACCCGACTTAGGTCAAACTTATATTATTGATGCGTTCTTAGTCGTCGTGGTTGGCGGTGTTGGGCAAGTATGGGGCGCGGTATTGGCATCTTTAGGTCTTGGTGTCAGTGGTACGGTGCTTGAGATTGGCATTGGTGCTGTGATGGCTAAGATTGTGTTACTGGTTCTTGTGATTTTGTTTATTCAAAAACGTCCACAAGGTTTATTCGCCCTCAAAGGCCGTTTTGTGGATTAAGGAGAACCTCATGCGTTTGACTCAATTATTATCTGATTCCCCACGTAATGCTATTTTGATTGGTTTGTGTTTTTTAGTGCTACTGATATTGCCTTGGCTCCATTTGTTACCTGAAACCTCTAGTTTTCACCTGTCTGCTTATTGGATAACTTTGATTGGTAAAATAATGGCGCTCGCCATGGTAGCACTGGCTTTAGACTTGGTCTGGGGCTATGCCGGCATTCTAAGCTTAGGTCATGGTCTTTATTTTGCGCTAGGAGGTTATGCTTTTGGTATGTACTTGACGCGTGAAACTGCTGGCACGGGCTTGCCAGATTTTATGCGTTTTTTGAGTTGGACCGAATTGCCGTGGTACTGGGCAGGCACTCAACATTTCTGGTGGGCGATGGCTTTAGTGGTGCTAGTTCCCGGTCTGGTCGCTTTTATCTTTGGCTATTTTGCTTTTCGCTCAAAAATCAAAGGGGTTTATTTTTCGATTATCACCCAAGCCATGACCTATGCTGCCGCCTTATTATTCTTCCGTAACGAAACAGGCTTCGGTGGTAACAATGGCTTCACAGGTTTTACCACGCTATTAGGCTATGACATCACCGCCTCTTCAACGAGGGCTGTGCTGTGTTTTACGACTGCTTTGGCGCTGCTACTGTCCTATCTTGGACTACGCTATCTGATGAGCCAGCCTTATGGGCGTGTGCTTGGTGCCATCCGTGATAGTGAAAATCGCTTGCAATATCTAGGCTATCGCACGCTTTGGTACAAGCTTTCAGCTTGGGTATTGTCTGCAATGATAGCTGGTATCGCTGGTGCTCTATATGTACCGCAAGTTGGTATCATTAACCCAGGCGAGATGAACCCCGTCAACTCTATCGAGATGGCAGTCTGGGTGGCTGCTGGAGGCAGAGGTTCATTAATCGGTGCCATTGTAGGCGCTGGTACAGTCAATGTGATTAAAACCTATTTTACCGTCGCCTACCCAGAGTTCTGGTTGCTTATTCTAGGCGGATTATTTGTAGTGGTTACTATATTTCTCCCTAACGGCATCATTGGCGTACTTGATCGTCTTAAGAAGGAAAAAGAATAATGTCAATAATATGTAATAATGCTGCTTCCCAAAAAACGGCTAACGATGGACTTATTAAAAATAAAAATGATTCTAGTATACATAAGCCAATGGGAAGTTTTGACAATACAAATAACATAACGATTGCAGAAAACACGCCTACCCGACCAGTCACTACTCTGACTGAAGATTACGGAGATAGTGGTGGCTTGGCGCATCCTGTTCCCAAATCAGGGCCGGATATGAGACATGGTATTGCGCTGTATTTAGAAGGCGTTAGCGTGTGGTTTGACTCGTTCCGCGCACTCAATGATTTATCTCTATACATTGAGGCAGGCGAGCTGCGCTGCATCATTGGTCCTAATGGTGCAGGTAAAACCACGTTAATGGATGTCATCACTGGTAAAACGCGCCCGACCACAGGTAGCGCATTTTTTGGTCAAGTACATAATTTAGCCAAACTATCTACCGAAGAAATAGCCGAAGCAGGCATTGGCCGTAAGTTTCAAAAACCCACCGTATTTGAGAAATTTACCGTACTTGATAACTTAATGCTGGCTGCACCAAAGGACAAACGGGTATCAAAAAGCTGGTTTACTAAAATTGACGCAGAAATCCAAGATACTCTTGACTCAACGCTTGATCAAATACGCCTAAAAGAGCTGATTAGCAAGCCAGCAGGATTATTGTCTCATGGTCAAAAGCAGTGGCTAGAGATTGGGATGTTACTGATGCAAAGACCAAAACTTATCTTACTTGATGAACCAGTAGCAGGCATGACAGATGCCGAAACGGAACATACCGCTGAGTTATGTCTGCGTCTTAAAAAGAATCACACCTTAATCGTGGTGGAGCATGACATGACTTTTATTGATGCCATCAGTGAGAAAGTGACGGTTTTGGCAAATGGCGCTATTTTGGCTGAAGGCACGTTGAGTGAAGTACAGAATAATGAGGCCGTTATTGAGACCTATCTAGGTCGATAATTGATAGTAGTACTTAGACATGGACCTAAAAAACAGAGGTGCTTATATGTTAGAAATCAATGCCATAAATCAATATTACGGTGGCAGTCACATTTTACGTGATGTCACCCTCGCCGCACCTGTAGGAGAATGTAGCGTGGTACTGGGTCGTAATGGCGTCGGTAAAACCACCTTGCTTAAATGTTTGATGGGCATCCTACCAATCAAATCAGGTGAGATTTTATTAGACGGTAAGGACATTAGTCAGATGACGCCTGAGCAGCGTGTGCGCGCAGGACTCGCTTATGTGCCGCAAGGACGCGATATATTTTCTACTTTGACCGTTGAAGAAAACATTCTGATTGGCATGGCGAAATTCTCTCAACGTAAAGCAAGTAAAGTACCCAAACACTTATATGATATATTTCCAGTGCTGGACGAAATGAAGCATCGCCGCGGTGGCGATTTATCTGGCGGTCAGCAGCAGCAACTTGCTATTGCTCGTGCGCTTGCATCAGAGCCTCGAGTACTAGTACTTGATGAGCCGACTGAAGGCATTCAGCCCTCTATCATCAAGGACATCGGGCGGGTCATTAGGGATTTAGGTTATCAAGGTGAAGTGGCTATTGTACTGGTCGAGCAGTTTTATGAGTTTGCAGAAGAGCTTGCCGATAACTATACCGTGCTTTCTAGAGGACAAGTGATAGCTCAAGGGGCTGGATGTGACATGGCAAAAAATAACATTCAAGAATTGGTGGCAATCTAGAAGGACACTTTCTAAAAAGACACTTTCTAAAAGGAAATACAGTTTTGACTTGGCAATCCTCACTACAGCTTCATTTCGACTGCGCCTCTAATGCTGCAAAAACTCGGCTGTGTCATCGTGCTCATACTGGCGCACTCATGGTGCAGCGCGCTCTGTATCCTGAGCCTGATAGTACTGATAACAGCCAAGCAGGGATTTGCCATATTTATGTATTATATCCTCCTGCTGGTATCGCCGATGATGACCACTTAACGTTGGAATTCAACCTAAAATCTAATAGCCATGCGGTGATTACTACTCCTGGAGCCGGAAAATGGTACGGGCAACGCCAATCATTACGATCCTCTAGACCCAGCGACTTATCAAAAGTTAACAACGGTACTCAATCGGCAAACAGCAACACCTCTAACGACTGTTTTAATGATGTTGTCAGCGCAGAACAGCATATCGACGCCCGCCTCGATGACCACGCTGTCCTTGAATGGCTACCCCAAGAAAGCATCTACTACGATTATTCCAACTCTAATGCCAATAACCGATTTTATTTAGCTAAGACAGCAAGTTTGTTGACTTGGGATATTGCGGTATTTGGACGTCAAGCGTATCAAGAGACTTTTGCTAATGGTCATTATGTTAACCGCTTAGAGATATGGCGTGAGAGTAATTTATTGGTCAGTGAGTGCACCTCCCAGCAAGCAAATACGCGCTGGTTTATCTCACCATTAGGACTGAACAATCAACATGTGCATGGCTCTTTTTGGGCAATACCTAGCACAGAGGTCATTGCGCCAGAACTACAGAATAATCCGCTCAAGCTCGGTCAATATTTAGATGCCACTATTACCGAGCTACGCCATCTCATTGATACGCAGTCACTACCCATTCACTGTACTCACAATTTTCAAGGTATTAATTGCCGTTATTTAGGAGCAGATGTGCGCGCTTGCTTCGAGGCTTTTTACCAAGTCCGCGAGCTTATTAGGTCTAAATGGTACACGCTTGAGCCTCATCGACCAAGGATTTGGGATACCTAATACCATGTGCTCCTGCATACTATCATCCTTGAACAAGGCTTAATCAAACTAGAGTGACTCTACTTATCCTATTTACTTGATAAAGATTAAAAACGAATCATAGTCTTCAAAAGACAATAATTATTAAGGAAGTTTTATGCAGTTAAATCCTACCGAAAAAGATAAGCTCTTACTATTTACCGCAGGCATGGTGGCGGAACGTCGTAAAAACCGCGGCGTCAAGCTCAATTATCCTGAGTCTATCGCTTATATCAGCATGTTACTGATGGAAGGCGCGCGTGATGGCAAAACCGTGGCGCAACTGATGAGTGAAGGAGCCACTTATCTCTCTGCCGATGACGTCATGGAAGGCATTGCAGAGATGATACATGATGTCCAAGTTGAAGCGACTTTCCCCGATGGCACTAAGCTAGTGACAGTGCATAACCCCATCGTATAGCTTGTTTGCTATGAAGCTGTATAAAACGATATTGAACTAGAGCCATTGCCATAAGACGATTAAGGATAATAAAAATGACGATAAAAGCAGGCGAATATAATATTAAAGCAGGCGATATGGCTTTGAATGCTGGTCGATATGTTCAAACCATAACGGTAATCAATACCGGCGACCGCCCTATTCAAATCGGTTCTCACTATCACTTCTATGAAGTCAATGCAGCACTGAGCTTTGATCGAGAGTCGACGCTTGGCTATCGACTCAATATCTTATCTGGTACTGCGGTACGCTTTGAGCCGGGCCAAGCGCGCGAAGTTGAGCTAGTCGCTATCGCCGGTAAGCGACACATTTATGGTTTTTCAGGCAAGGTTATGGGCGTTGTAGACCCTAAAACCTCTCAAAATACCTCAAAAAAACGCATTGACCGACGTATCTATGCCGAGCATTTTGGCCCTACCACAGGGGATAAAGTACGCTTAGCCGATACGAATTTATGGCTTGAGGTTGAGTATGATTTGACCAGTCATATTGATCACCAGCGTGATATTGATAGCATCAGCATTGGTGAAGAGGTTAAATTTGGTGGCGGCAAGGTAATCCGCGATGGTATGGGTCAATCACAGCTAATAGGTGAGCAAGTTGCCGATACTATTATTACCAATGCTTTGATTGTGGACTACAGCGGTATCTATAAGGCAGATGTCGCTATTAAGGGCGGTCGCATTAGCGGTATCGGTAAAGCCGGTAACCCTGATATTCAGCCTAACGTGACGTTACCTATTGGCGCTGCTACCGAAATTATCGCAGGAGAAGGTAAAATATTAACTGCTGGCGGGATCGATAGCCATATTCACTTCATTGCACCGCAGCAGTGTGAGACGGCATTAATGTCTGGTGTAACCACAATGTTAGGCGGTGGTACGGGACCTGCTGAAGGTACTCTTGCCACCACTTGTACTCCTGGTGCTTATCATATTCACAGCATGCTAAAAGCCACTGATGCTATTCCGATGAATATCGGATTCTTAGGTAAAGGCAATGTTAGTCTACCTGCCCCCATTGTAGAGCAGATTGAAGCGGGTGCTATCGGGCTTAAGCTTCATGAAGACTGGGGCTCCACGCCCAAAGCCATTGATAACTGCCTTAGCGTGGCTGAAGAATATGATGTGCAAGTGGCGATTCATACTGATACGTTAAATGAAAGCGGCTATTTAGATAGCACTCTAGGCGCGTTTAAAGACCGCTGTATTCACACCTTCCATACCGAAGGCGCTGGCGGCGGTCATGCCCCAGATATCTTAAAAGCTATTGGCGAAACCAACGTTTTACCCTCATCAACCAATCCAACGCGCCCTTTTACTATTAATACCATTGACGAGCATCTCGACATGCTCATGGTTTGTCACCACTTGAGCCCAGCCATTGCTGAAGATGTCGCTTTTGCAGAAAGCCGTATTCGTAAAGAAACCATTGCCGCCGAAGATATTTTACAAGACATGGGTGCCATCTCCATGATGAGTAGTGATTCGCAAGCGATGGGACGCGTGGGAGAAGTCATTATTCGCACGTGGCAAACAGCTGATAAAATGAAAGCCCAACGCGGTCATCTGGCTCCTGATCAATCAGCTAAAACTGAGCAAGCATTAGAAAATATCATGCTAAGTCCCACTGACTCTGATAGCAGCAATGATAATTTTCGTATCAAACGCTACCTCGCAAAATACACCATCAATCCTGCCATCACTCATGGCATTAGTGACGAAGTGGGATCCATTGAAGTAGATAAATGGGCGGATTTAATTTTATGGTCGCCTGCATTTTTTGGCGTAAAGCCCGACCTTATCATTAAAGGCGGCTTGATTGCGGCAGCGTCCATGGGCGACCTCAATGCTTCCATTTCAACCCCGCAGCCTGTGCACTATCGCAGCATGTTTGGCAGCTTGCCCAAAACAGTGGCGCAGACTTGCATCACCTTTATGTCAAGTGCGGCTATTGATAAGGGGGTTGCTAGACAACTAGGGTTAGAAAAGGTCATTAAAGCGGTACACAACATTCGTAAGGTACGTAAACAAGACATGAAGTTTAATAGCTACTGTCCTAAGATGGAGGTCAACCCGGAAACCTATGAAGTGTACGCCGATGGTGAGCTGCTGACCTGTGAGCCTGCCGACTATCTACCGATGGCACAGCGCTATTTTCTATTCTAGCTGCTTTTTATTGTCGTGCTGACAATCCACCATCAGCTGTCAACCATCTACTTTAACGGACTATAAACATAATTATGAACATTTATACGCAACGTCTTGATCTATCAACCCTTAGCGCTGAACAACAAGCAGTTATTGATAGGCAAAAACAGGCAGAAAACTTTTTATATTTAGATTTCGATACCCGTCAGCGTAGCCGTTTTAAAGCAGAAACTCAGCATCAAGAATCCATTGGTGTTGATTTGCCACGTACGGAAACCATTAAGAATGGCAGTGTTTTAGCAGACTATCAAGGCAACTTGATACAAATAATAGCTGCCAAGCAGGGATTAATCGAAGTGACTGCCGATAATGATTTTGACCTTATGAAGGGCGCTTACCATTTAGGCAACCGCCATGTGCCTTTAATGCTGACACCTAATGCACTCTACTTTGAGCCTGACCATGTTTTAGAAGCGATGTTACATCAACTTGGCCTACATACCCAAGCCGTACAAGCGCCATTTGAGCCAGAAACGGGTGCGTATAAAGGTGAGCACGGCGGACATTCTCACTCTCATAGCCACAATCGTGATCATAGTCATAGCCATGCACATAGTGATAACCATCAGCATAATCACTCTGACGCTCACAGCCATAGCCATGAGCATAATCATGACTAATCACGCCACACACTCACAGCAGACTACCCGTACCGCACAAGGTATAAATGATCTGAATAATACAGAGGTAACTGGACGTTTGCTCATGCTGGCGTCAAGCAACCTACCTATTGGCAGTTATACCTACTCGCAAGGCATAGAGCCTGCTATCGAGTCAGGGCTTATTCATGATGAAAGCAGTAGCATGGATTTTATGAGTGATTATTTGGAACTGGCATTGTGTCGTTATGAGCTACCGCTACTGGCTCTGATGATAGAAGCACTTATGATTAATGATGTGGCGCTGACTGATGCTTTAGGTGCCGATTACCACGCTAGCCGCGAAACCAAAGAATTCGTCTATGAGTCAAGTCAATTGGCACTGTCTTTATCCGCATGGTTAGATAATGTTCTTGAGCTCAATGTGCCTGATAGCTTACTCGTTCATGGTTTTTTGCCACTGTTTGCCCATATCAGCTCGCACTGGCAACTTAAGCCTGTACAAGCCATGACCACCTATGCCTTTGGTCAAATTGAAAACATGGTGCTGGCTGCGGTCAAAACCGTACCGCTTGGACAAATGGCAGGACAGCGCATCATTTGGCAGCTGCAACAGTTATTAAGTCAGCAAATACAGCCACTGGCTGCTAATGTCCAGCAAAAATTTTCGCACGCTCAACATATGGCGTTAATGACTGATCGCTCTGATATAACAACATTTAAGCTAAATCTTCTCTATCAACAGCTACATATGTCCGCCAACCTACCAAATTTAGCCATACTATCTTGTCAGCATGAAAGGCAATACAGCCGCCTATTTCGCTCTTAATCGCTAATAAACACAACTCTCATCAAGGAACTTTATCTATGGCACTAACACCCAAAGTCGAAAACAAAAATTTAGAAACGACGCTCTCTCCGCTACGTTTAGGCATTGGTGGCCCTGTAGGCTCAGGAAAAACGGCATTGACGCTGAGACTATGTCAACGCCTGCGGGATGACATCAATATGGCAGTGGTGACTAATGATATTTATACCAAAGAAGACTCTGAATTTTTAACCCGCAATGAGGCGATGCCAGCTGAGCGCATTCGCGGTGTTGAAACCGGTGGCTGCCCGCATACTGCCATTCGTGAAGATGCCTCAATTAACTTATCTGCCATCGCCGAATTACAGCAGCAATTTGCAGGTCTTGAGCTTATTATCA
Source organism: Psychrobacter sp. AOP30-A2-5 (assembly GCF_052378115.1). Taxonomy (NCBI): domain Bacteria; kingdom Pseudomonadati; phylum Pseudomonadota; class Gammaproteobacteria; order Moraxellales; family Moraxellaceae; genus Psychrobacter; species Psychrobacter sp. AOP30-A2-5. The sequence goes on from NZ_JBQSXK010000011.1 coordinate 43,483, forward strand.
TCGAGTCTGGTGGTGATAATTTGGCAGCAACTTTTAGCCCTGAATTGTCCGACTTGACACTATATGTCATTGACGTGTCTGCAGGCGATAAAATTCCTCGTAAAGGCGGCCCTGGTATCATGAAATCGGACTTGCTCATTATCAATAAAACCGACCTTGCCCCTTTCGTAGGCGCGTCACTTGAGGTGATGGCACGTGATGCCAAAAAAATGCGGGGCGATAAGCCTGTGGTCTTTAGCAACATGAAAACGGGTGAAGGCGTTGATGACATTGTTGCTTTTATCTTAGATAAAGGCATGTTAAGTGTGGCGTAGAATGCCTTAGGTGATGGCATCAATAAGTGCTCTACAAACCGCTGATGGATCAGTGGATTATCAGTCAGTTTTTATATCGATTTGTTTATTTATTAAGGATTTATCATGACAACAGACACAGCCAAAACGATGACACGCAAAAACCTCTTCCAAAAAACCACCATGATCAGTGGCTTAGCACTGTTATCATTACTACCAACACTCGCATTTGCTCACCCTGGGCATGAGTTGATGGCAGCAGATGGCTCATTTAGCCTTTCAATATTGTCTGGTATCATGCACCCTTTGACTGGGTTCGACCATCTGATGTTAGCGCTTGGCATGGGGATGCTATTTACTCAAATGCACAGCTTTAAAAAAGGCTTTGTAGCACTATTAATTGGTCTAGTAACAGGATTTGTACTGAGTTTAAGTGTGAGCTTGAATAGCGTGTTTATTGAATATGGCATTCTACTCTCTATCGTACTACTGACCATGGCACTTATGAGCCGCTACTTTAATGTGGCATTGAATCAAAACCACGAGATGTCCGTCAAAACCGTGTATAAATCCTTAGTCATTGGCTTTGGTGCGCTTGCTATGTTCCACGGTGCAGCTCATGCAATCGAAGTGCCTGCAAACAGTAATACCGCTGGCTTCTTTACGGGTATGATTATTGCCATGCTAGGTCTATATACTATCGGCAAAGGATTTGCCACTTATCTAAACACTCACCTGCAAGACAGTTTGATTATTCAACGTGTTATAGCTGTTGTCGGTTTATGCGGTGTGCTGTTAGGGTAACTTTGTTAATTTATACACAGAGTTATTGAACACGGTAGTAAGTTGAAGTGTAATGCACGCAGGTGACATTATATAAATTGCCTTGTGACATTGCCTTATGACCCTAAGCTTATGGCAGCGCTTAAAGAAATAAGGCAGCTCAAGCGACCGCTTAGCTCGCGGCAGGATTGGCATTCAAAAAGGTTTGGGCTATAAGAAGTTTTAGATAATAAGTAAAAATGGTCATCAGAGAAAAAGGACAAGTTAATGTCCTTTTTCTGGCTTTTGGTTTACTTAATGCTTACCAGCTAAAGCCCATACCCATGCCACCAGAGTTCTCATCTTTCGTGAAAGCACCACCGAGACTAAAGCTGGTATTGGGATTAATGACACGCTGATACCCCAATGAGACCGCTTGCTCGGAGCCCTGAAAACCTGCGCCCACGCCTATACGGTTCTTACCTTGTAGACCTGACGTGCTGGTTGCCATGTTTAACATCGCAGCACTCATCGCACCTTGACGATCAAAACGATCATCAATTTCCTTAAAGCGCTGTCCATTGTCTTGCAGATAATTGTGAATAGAGTCATTTAGAGCATTAAATTTAGTATCAGTATAGGTGTTCGAGGTTTCGATAGCGCTTGTTTTTGCGTCTTGTAACTGACTGACATTGACTGCGTCATTATTAGCGGTACCATTAGCAACATTGATAATCTGACGCTGGTTAATATCCGAACCAACCGACACTGTGTTTTCACGGCTAGAGCTAGAGTCATTACCGAGTACCACGGCGTTTTTTGCCGTAGTATTGATATTATTGCCGAGCACAAAAGTATTGTCGCCAGACACGGTATTATTATTGCCCATACTATAGCTGTTATTGCCACTGACCGTACTTGGATCGCCAATCGCACCTGAATGATTTCCAGTCACTTTATTACCAGTGCCAATGCTGATAGCTTGCTCACCGATTGCTTGGGCTCCATCTCCCATTGCAATAGATTGCTTGCCCTGCGCCGCCGCATTAGTGCCTAAAGCCATTGCGTTGTCTCCACTAGCAATCGCTTCTGCAGACGTACCACCATTGATGCTTAGGTATTTATGCTGTGCAGCAATGTCCTGTTTAACGCTCAATACCTGATCATTCGTATAACTTTGTGACAATGCCAGAGTCTCTGTTGCTTTGCCATCGGTGTAACCTTTGGATGCGGTTAAAGTCTCGGTTGCTTTTCCGTCGGTATAACCTTTTGATGCGGTTAAGGTTTCAGTTGCTTTTTCGTCGGTATAACCTTTAGAGGCGGTTAAGGTTTCAGTTGCTTTTTCGTCGGTATAGCCTTTGGAGGCGGTCAAAGTCTCGGTTGCTTTGCCGTCGGTATAGCCTTTGGAGGCGGTCAAAGTCTCGGTCGCTTTGCCATCGGTGTAACCTTTGGATGCGGTTAAAGTCTCGGTTGCTTTTCCGTCGGTATAACCTTTTGATGCGGTTAAGGTTTCAGTTGCTTTTTCGTCGGTATAACCTTTCGATGCGGTTAAAGTCTCGGTTGCTTTTCCGTCGGTATAACCTTTTGATGCGGTTAAGGTTTCAGTTGCTTTTTCGTCGGTATAACCTTTGGAGGCGGTCAAAGTCTCGGTCGCTTTGCCATCGGTGTAACCTTTGGAGGCGGTCAAAGTCTCGGTCGCTTTGTCGTCGGTGTAACCTTTGGAGGCGGTCAAAGTCTCGGTCGCTTTGTCGTCGGTATATCGTTTATTTACCGCATCTGTATCATTTGTCGCATCTGCCACATTAGTGATACGTTTTTCGAAACCCTTGCTACCAACTGAAATTGTATCTCTTTCATTTGCAATGGAGAAACTACCGATGGCGGTTGCGCCTGTCGCAGTGGCTTGGCTATTACTGCCAAACACGCTGCTGTCTGTACCTGATGCGGTATTCTGATAACCAACTGCAACACTATAGTCACCCTCTGATGTATTTTCAAAACCGACGGCACTACTGTTCTCACCTGATGCTGTATTATTATAACCGACGGCGCTGCTATTTACATTCGAGGCGGTATTTTTATAGCCAATTGCACTGCTATTTATGTTCGATGCCGTGTTGTTATAACCAAATGCACTACTATAACCCTCTGAGGCGATATTATTAGATCCTATCGCACTGCTATTGATACGCGATGCGGTATTGTTATAACCAACAGCACTACTGTACTCAACTGAAGCTTCATTATTAGCGCCTAATGCACTACTATAATCACCTGATGCTGCATTAGTATAACCAACCGCACTGCTATAACTACCCGAGGACTTATTGAAAAACCCCACTGCATTGCTAGAGTTACCTGTTGCTTCATTTGCATAACCTAGCGCACTAGTCGCTTCATTTGAAGCTTTATTGTCAATACCTAAGGCACTACTATTAATACCGCCTGCTGCATTATTTATTCCACAGGCTAGTGCAATTGCACCTCTTGCCGTACTTCCTCCAGAAACAGGATCCGTTACGCATACCACGCCTGCCCACACTGTCGAACCACTGATCGCTGCGATACTGAAGGCAAGCCCTTTTAGGGTCAACATCTTATAGTCATTTGAGCGAGCTATTTGGGCGATAGTGCCAGTCGTGCCGCTAGTCTTACCAGCGCTCTTAGTATTTTCAGACACCACCACTATACAACCTAGTGATTGACTCCAAATCTTTTTAAATACTTTATTCATAGCTCGCTCCATAAGTCCAAAAACTACTCGTTGATAAAATCAAGGCTATCTATGCCACTTACTATGTCACTTACATTAACCATGCTCATAAATGACAACTGTCATTTATTAAAGCACAAAGCTAACATACCTGTATATTTACATTAAAGGATATTTAATCTTCAGGGCTGTCTTAGATAAGCAAAATAATCTGGGATAGTTTTATGGAGAAATAGCATTATGAGTAAGATTCGCCTACCCAAACGCTCACAGCACAGTTAGCATAACGATTGTTATATCGGTAAGAGTGAGCACGTCTGGTAGGGTTGCAAGTGCCGTTATGGCACTCGCAAGGTCTGGCAGCAGATCAACCTGATGGCGTATCTAAGGAAATTTGGATGGCATAGAGAGTGTTGAACAAGTAACCCTTAAGTGGATGGACTGATTTCATAACCCAAACAATCCACCTAAATGATTCACTCACGTAAATCATCCACGACTGCCAACATAGCCACTAATGAGGCTTCCCCTAATTTCATAGAGCGCTCTGGTGACCAACCCGTATCCGCATCGGGGACATTATTGTTATCTATAAATGGCATCTCCAAGGTATTGGCAAGGCAGTCAAAACGTTCGGCAACCCAGTGAGTGGCAAGCGTCATGTTCGCAGTACCCGGTGCATCTACGTCATAGCCTTCTTCCGTCTGAAAGTCGGCACTGGCGATCTTTAACACTTCTGAGAATCTATCGCGTAGACGTGCGAGGCGGTCGCTATAATTTGGCGTACCCTGCGAGCCAGCAAGGAACACAAAAGGTATTTCTTCATCACCGTGTACATCATAAAACAGGTCAACGCCCGTTTCTTCCATTTTATTAATGACATGAAAGACTTCTGGGCTGGTTTCCAAACTTGGATTTGACCAAGCACGGTTTAAATTAGTACCGACTGCGTTGGTGCGCAGATGACCGCGCACGCTACCATCAGGGTTCATATTAGGCACGATGTAGAAATTAGCTTTATCTAATAACAGTTTACCCGTGGCATTATCACCATCTAACAAGCTATGCAGTAGACCATCGACCAACCATTCAGCCATCGTTTCACCAGGATGCTGACGCGCCGTAATCCAAATATTGCGTTTAGGCGCATCGTTATTGCTAGCGCCATCACTAATTTTGACTAAGGTTAAATCGCGCTTATCAAGGGTTTCTCCCAAATGCTCTAACGTCACTAATGGATGCATTTGCACCGCTGCTAATAAATCTTGATGACGCTCATCACTGTAAGGGGCAAAAAAAGCAATTTGAATGGTTTCACATTCCAACTCTGCCGTTATGGTTAGTTTGCCGTCTTTATAAGAGGTTGGCAGACGAAACCAATAGTCGCGATCGTACGACGCTACCGCTTGGTAATTCTCCCACCCTGCAGGGAATGCTGCATCCTCTGCATTCATAATATTGAGCACATATTGCTCGCCAACTTGACCTGTCAGGCGAAAATTAAACCACTGAAAAAACTCGCCTCCAACGTCCGGACGAATAGCCAATTGGATATTTTTTTTATCTTCTAAATTAATAACCTCAATATTACCAGCATCGAAATTAGCAGTGATATGCATAAATTTTCCTTAATTATTTCTGGGACTGTAGTAGATAAGCACTATGCTAGACTACTTTTATGAAGATAACCCGTTGTAAAATAAACGCCACTCTCAGCTTAAACGAAGCCCTGATTTTACTAGCCTAGATTTAGTTTCAAGAAAGCCACTGATTTATAATATATTTAAAATCAGTGACTTATGAAAATAAGTTGAGAGCGGCATAAAATAAGTAAAAAAGCACAGCGAAGGCTATTAGAGTTTTTTACGGCTGGAGTAACTGCTAGAACAGCCGCAGATTTGCTTAATATCCAGCCTAACACTGCGGCACTTTTTTATCATAAAATAAGACTTGTGATAGATTCTCATCTCTCATTGGAAGCCGATGAGATTTTTGATAGTGAAGTCAAATTAGATGAAAGTTACTTTGGCGGCGTACGCAAAGGCAACAGAGGTCGCGGGGCTGCTGGTAAAACAGCTGTATTTGGTATTCTAAAACGAAATTGTAAGGTTTATACCACTGTCGTAGCAGACACCAAACAGACGACTCTAATGTCTGTTATTAAGCGTAAAATCAAGCCTGACAGCTTTGTTTGTACTGATAGTTATCGAAGTTACAATTCGTTAGATGTGAGCGATTTTAAACATTTCAGAGTCAATCACTCTAAAGAGTTTACTTGCGGTAAAAACAATCACATCAATGGCATTGAGAACTTTTGGAATCAGTCTAAACGAATACTCAGAAAATATAATGGGATCGATAAGAAGAACTTCCATTTATTTTTAAAAGAGTGTGAGTTTAGATTCAACTATGGATCACCGTCTACTCAGCTTAAAACTCTGAGAATATGGTGTGATGTTTAATCCTTATCTACTACAGCCCCTAAAAGTCGATAGTGGGTTGTCCATGCAAAAAATAATGCTCTTAACCAGAAATAGTCACTGCCACGTCATACATGAAATTTTCAGGCTTATAAGTTGCACCATTATAGGTCAATCGAATCACGTGCTTGTCATAAGAGTCTACTTTATAATCACCATTGGCGAAGTCATGCAGCGCTGGCACTATCAGTAGCGCTTCAATTTGACTGTCGTTAATGCTAACCGAGATCTGCTGACCACTGCGTGGGTATAAAAAATAATCACAATGATTATTCACCATCACTTCTGCAGTACGCTCAACGACCTGACTGCCTATTTCTTCTTGTATGAGTTTTGGACAGATATCTGAGCGCTTTGAAGCCAGCCGAGCATAAGAGTTCTTAATATTATCTTCAATATCTTCAACGTCCTGTAAGTTTCTGTCAGGATCAGTAGCGGAATCTTCTGCCGTTAGAGAGCCTTGTTCAGAAAACGTTTCTGGGCTACAAGCACTGACCAATAAAAGAGAGAGCAAAACTGAACCAAACAAAGCCATATACGTGTTATTTGATTGTAAAAACGCTTTTTTTGGCTTATCAGACTTATGTGTTTTCACCATCGTTGAATACCGCTTCTTCATAAATCCTACTTACAATAGACGCTATGTGATTTCATAAACTAAATGATCATTAATCATAGTTTTGTAATGCTAAACTATTTATCATTTAGCGCTGCCTTTCATCAGTATTATTATAGCGCTTTTACTCTAACTTAATTAGCTCTGGCTCATATTTATTTGATTTTTTGATAGATCATAGATGACTTAATAGCGGCACGAAGATGAGCTGCTGGCATGATTAAAGCCCCATTTACGATAACCATCCGTGTCTAGATGTATCGCACCCGTAGCATATAGCCCTAAACCGAAATTATGAGATTGCCCCTGATATTGCCAAAACTGGCATAAGCCATCTTGCATCGTACTGAGCCGCCATAAGTTATCTTCATACTCTGGTACCCAGATGTCGATAGCACTGGCATTCATATGCTTGCTACTATCGGCACCGCCTGCACAGTCATTAAGACCAGGACTGCGATATACCGAGCGTATTTCACTACTGATAGGTAGAATTCCTTGATGCTTCAATTCGCCGTACAAACGTAATGTCGGGACGATATTTGCCCATAACTCTTGCGGTGGCAGCTGATAAGGCTCATAACCACATTTGCTCCAGCTTCGCGCTGTTGTGAGCAATTGCGACATAGGCGGTACATTGTGTACCCCTACCCGCGAATTTAGGTAGCGTTGAAAATCTGCCACTTGCCTAGCACGGTAGCTATTGCTATTCAACCACGCGTTAAAATCCATACTAATAGAATCAGTATAAGTACTATTGTAAGTATTGTTCGCAGTGCTGTAGCTGTTATTACTGTAAGTTGTATTATAAGCAGGTGCGCGCCGATTGACATTCATGCGCTTATTTTCTTCAATAGACAGACTGTCATCGAACTCAAAATCACGCTGCTTTTGAGCAATCAATCCTTGCATGCTATCGCCACTCAGCATGGTAACGCCAGAATTATAGCTTGTAGTATTCGTCGAAGGTCTGATGTGAGCGTTACTACTACTACCCTGACGTACTTGGATACGGCGCTCACTATTGTCGCTGATAATAGCGGCATGAACAGAGATGCTACTGGCACAGATGAGTAGTGCAAGCATAGGCTTGTGAATCTGCCTATAAGGATATTTTTTTGTATTGGTCATTGCAACAAGCTACCGCTAAAAACGTTTTATCGATACTATCAAATTTTCAGCAAGCAAGCTAAACTATCGCCTCTAATCAGAGGCGTGTTATTGGTAATTAACACTTATCCTTATAATTTTTATAATTATGTGACTTTATTTCTTATGTGTTACTTTATCTACGATATTTTACTTGCATAGATATAGATATGGTGCGATTGCCTTTAAATGTTGATCTGATTTGAAAATTCCCTCTTACCTCAATTGCCAGACACACTTTGCCTATGTCTTCTAATCCGCAATACCGTTTTTCACGTCAGAGCCATCATTTAGGCCAAGGCCATGCACCATCGTTATGGCAGCGTATACATATCGATCCATGGTTGACCCTTCTCTTATTGACGGTTTGCTGCATTGGTTTGACAATTTTATATAGTGCGGCCGGTCAAGATGTCGGTATGGTATTACGTCAAATGGTCAGCTATGGTGTGGCCTTTACGGTTATGTTTATCATGGCACAGATACCGCCTAGCCTTTATCGCACTTTTACACCTATCTTTTATGTAATGGGATTAATTTTATTGGTATTGGTCGATATCATCGGTGAAGTACGTATGGGTGCTCAGCGCTGGATTAATTTACCAGGGTTTGGCAGTGTGCAACCCTCAGAATTTATGAAACTTGGGATGCCAATGATGTGTGCTTGGTTTTTATCCAAGCGTGATCTACCGCCCTCTCTATCTAGCATCGTCATTACCTTAGCCTTAATCATCGTCCCTGTATTATTAATTGCAAAAGAGCCTGATCTTGGGACGTCGCTATTGGTGGCAGCCAGTGGTATCTTTGTGCTTTTTTTGGCAGGGTTGTCTTGGCGATTGATTTCAGCTGCCGCCATATTAGCGATACCGCTTATTGCGATTGCTTGGAATTTTCTATTACATGATTATCAGCGTACCCGTGTCTTAACACTGCTCAATCCTGAAGCCGATGTACAAGGGGCTGGGTGGAATATCATTCAGTCAAAAACCGCCATCGGTGCGGGTGGACTCACTGGTAAGGGCTATTTAGAAGGCACGCAGTCGCATTTACATTTTTTACCAGAAGGTCATACTGATTTTATTATCGCGGCTTTTTCAGAAGAGTTTGGCTTGTTGGGTGTGATTTTATTAATGTTCATTTATTCCTGTTTGCTCCTGCGCGCCTTATACATCGCTTTCACCCATCCTGATGTATACAGTAGATTACTAGCGGGTGCAATTGCCATGTCTTTCTTTGTTTATGTGTTCGTTAATGTGGGTATGGTTGGTGGTATTTTACCCGTCGTTGGCGTTCCTCTGCCCTTCATTAGCTATGGCGGTACTGCAATCGTCACTTTGATGGCAGGATTTGGACTACTTATGTCCATTCACACTCATAAGCCCAGTTGACGCACAGTTACCAGTGATTCTCTAATGAACATTCAAACTTTATCTTAATGCTATTCATGTTAAAAATCAAAAGACACAGGCTATATAAAAGTTGTAAGGCGGATGAATCAGCCAATTAAAGCCTTTATCTAAATCATTGTTACATGCAAAATGGTTGAAAATAAATATAAATCAACAACAAATTAAGGGTTTTTAACAAATTTTATTGTTTCATCATTTTATGGCAAGTCCTATAACTTGCCATAAAGACCCTCCTATCTACTTTTGATAATAAATACAAGCCATTGATTTAATTGAAATGATTAAAAACACCCTTATATTTCCTCTCATTAAAACACTTCGTTGCCAATTGGTACTGATAGATTTTAATCCTTGTTTTTTACAAATAATTGCGTTAACCTCCTTTTACTGTACTTTGATACATAACCCGTACATAGCTACTAATAAACTTTGCATTTAATTATATTTTGGTTGTAGCTCGTACGTATAGTTAGCGAATTGTAGATTCCAAGCTTTCAAATACACTACTTAATTAACGGTTTAATAACAAAAACACACGCAATGCCTTCTAAAACCTTTATTAATTTAGCAATGTTAGAAAGTTTGTAAATAGCACATATAGCGGACTCGGTACTCAACCTTTGTATTCGGATTGGGTATTCTACTAATATCGTTAGCTGTCATTTGAGCGTTTCATAAGTATCTTTGGGCGTATTATCCTGACCCGCTTATGATAATAAAATGAAAAATTACCATACCTTAAAATCTATAAAAGCCACGTTTAGTATCAATAATTATATGAAAAAAATATTGATGATGCGGCTTTAGAGTTTGTGACGCTGTTAGATTGGTCTAACATTGCCACGCTCAGTCTAGAACTATTAGAGTTAGATTTTAAAGTATAAGTTATAGAGGTATCTATGAATAAGCGTTTATCTGGTTTACTTACCATGTCAGCAGTATTGTTTGCTGGCTCCGCAGTTGCTACTAATGCAAATGCTGTAGAAGCCAAAACCTCTCTTGCGATGATTTCACAAGATAACGCCTCCCATATCGATCGTGTACTTGGTGAGCTTAGCCGTCAACATGATGGCGCATCAAGTTTGGTGAAGTCAGCACGCCAACCAACCTCGTTGGCACTTAGCAGCTCACTGTTAGCCAGTGACACCTCTCAACTGACTAATGATGAAGATGTATTAGAGCGTCTGACAGCCGTAGCCTCTAACTCGGTCAGTAAATTTAAGCAAACAGGCCTAGCCTCTTGGTATGGTCGTAAATTCCATGGTCGTAAAACAGCCAGTGGTGAAACATTCGATATGAATGGTTTGACAGCGGCGCATCGTTCACTGCCATTGAATTGCTATGTTAAAGTCACCAATAAGACCAACGGTAAAAGCGTCGTGGTAAAAGTGAATGATCGTGGTCCATTCCATGGTAACCGCGTGCTAGATTTGTCTTATGGTGCTGCCAAAAAACTCGGTATTACGGGTAAAGGTGTGGGTAATGTTGCTATTGAGCGCGTTTCAGGACCATAATTCTAAAAAAACAGTCTATTTGTATTAGAGCATAAAAAGCGCCTAACACATCAGTGTTAGGCGCTTTTTTATAGTTTCAGTTTATTGTATCCATTAGGCTACAAATAAAGCTGTAGCGCTTAGCAATAACTTATAAAACAAGGTGTAATCAAAATGATTAACCCTTACACCTTACAGTTCAAATGCACTCTCAATGGCATCATCGAGACGTTCAACGGCAATCACATTGATGCCTTTAAATTGAGGAGCATCCTTAGCAGGCGCATTGGCTTTTGGGATAATGGCATACTTAAATCCATGTTTCATCGCTTCCTTTAAACGTTCTTGACCGTTTGGTACAGGACGGATTTCACCCGACAATCCCACTTCACCAAATACAGCCAATGACGATGGCAAGGCTTTTTCTTTAATACTTGAGGCACAAGCCAACAATACTGCCAAGTCAGACCCAGTCTCTATAACCTTGACACCACCGACGACGTTGACATACACATCTTGTCCGCTAGTATGAATACCGCCGTGTCGATGCATGACGGCCAGCAGCATGGACAGACGCTGAAAATCCAATCCTAATGCCATTCGTCTAGGTGAGCCTTGCGAATCATCCACTAATGCTTGCACCTCCACCAACAAGGGTCGTGTGCCTTCGCGGCTGACCATGACGACAGATCCAGCAACGGGTTTGTCATAGCGACTTAAAAATATCGCTGATGGATTGGCGACCTCTTTCAGTCCCATATCTGTCATACCAAAAATACCTAATTCGTTGACGGCACCGAAGCGGTTTTTGACGGCACGAATCATCCGAAAACGTGAGTCTGATTGACCTTCAAAATATAAGACCGTATCAACCATGTGTTCAAGAACGCGCGGCCCTGCGAGCGTGCCTTCCTTGGTTACATGACCCACTAAAAATAGCGCGGTGCCAGTCTGTTTGGCGTAGCGAGTCAAGATGGCCGCAGACTCTCGAATTTGACTGACGCCGCCAGGTGCAGAATTGATTGCATCCGTATAAATGGTTTGAATAGAGTCAATAATAGCGATGGCGGGTTGCTCTTGAGTCAAGGCGGCACAAATAGTCTCTACATTGGTTTCGGCCAGTACGCGTAATCTATCGGCCGGTAAATCTAAGCGCCTAGCGCGCATAGCAACCTGTGCCAATGATTCTTCACCAGTCACATACAAGGCGCTACCTGCCAACGAGTCGGCACGTGCCATATTAGTCGCAGTTTGCAGCAAAATCGTCGATTTACCGATACCAGGATCACCGCCGATTAAAACGACTGAACCAGCAACCAATCCTCCACCAAGTACACGATCAAACTCACTAATACCAGTTGGTAAGCGTGTGTCTAGCGTCACGCTCACAGCATTAAGCGGCATGACCGCACTATGCGTACCCGAATAATTTCCTGATGGTGCACCACCTAATTCACGAGAGGCTGATCGATTTGCTGCTGGTTTAGAAACGTTTTTATTGTGATGGGGCATGCTCACATTTGGTGCTTCGACCAAGCTGTTCCATTCACCGCAATCGGTACATTGCCCTGCCCACTTGCCAAAATGCGCGCCGCAATGCTGACAGACATAACTGCTCTTATTTTTTGCCATAACGTATGAACCTTATTCAAGTGTCCAATCAAGATTAATTGATAAAATATCGTGACGCTCTAATAAGCGTTAATTTGAGAATGATTTTTGAGATAAATTAGCCATCAGTACGATGGACTAGATCTTATAGAAGAGGTGATGCTAAATGTGATGAATAGCTAGATATAGGAAAAGTAGCAAGCGCTGTCTTGAGAACTTAATGGAAATTATAAGTCTAACAGACAGCGTAAATAGTAGCGCGAAAAACACGTTGAGATATTAAGGTTGTATTGAACATTTAAAAATACGCAGAGCTAATCGATGCGCATTTAGCAAAAATGTATTCGAGACAAGTACAATATTCAACACATCCTCGTTTATACGTGAAAGTCTTTACCCAGATAAACGGCTTTCACCAATTCATTTTCTAACACTTCACTAGAAGTACCTTCAGCGATAATAGCACCTTCTGAGACGATATAAGCTTTCTCACAAATAGCCAAGGTATCGCGAACGTTATGATCAGTAATCAAAACACCAATACCACGATTTTTGAGGGTCAAAATAACGTCTTTGATATCACCAACAGAGATAGGATCCACGCCTGCAAATGGCTCATCTAATAAAATGAACTTTGGGTCAGCCGCCAATGCACGGGCAATTTCACAGCGACGACGCTCACCACCTGATACGCTCATACCTAATGATTTTCGTACATGCTCTAGATGGAATTCACCGATTAGTTTTTCCAGCTCTTGCTTTTGCTCGCTTTTACTCAATTCTTTGCGAGTTTCTAAAATAGCCAAGATGTTGTCTTCGATAGACAATTTTCGAAAAATAGACGCCTCTTGTGGTAAGTAACCAATTCCTGCCCGTGCACGCTCATGCATGGCATATTTAGACAGATCCATTTTTCCTAAAGTGACACGGCCTTTGTCCATATTGACCAACCCTACCACCATATAAAAGCTGGTTGTCTTCCCTGCACCATTTGGACCTAATAAACCAACGACCTGCCCTTGTTCTACGGAGAAAGAGACATCTTTCACAACCCAGCGCTTACCATAGCGTTTGCCTAGATTTTGCATTGATAGTCGCGTCGCAGGTGCTGCGTTATTGTTGGTTGCTAAAGGGTTTGTATTTTTATTATCACTCATAACTTACTCGTACGGTTGCGGAATTCAAGCACTAATACACTAAGGGATGTTGATACAGTTACATTAACCATTCAGCTTTTTAGCGGATGCTACTTTGGCTACCATTACTACTGGGCGGAAACACCAACTCTACGCGCTGATTACCGCCAGCAGTTGCTTCAACATCACCAGCTTTTAGGCTATAACGAATGACATTACCCGCAAAACTGGCGCCATTTTGAACCAACTTAGCATTACCCGTCAAAGTAACAATACCCGTGACCGCATTATAATCAATCTTATTGGCTTGACCTTTCGCCAGCCCTTTTTCTTGTGTGACTACCTGTTGCATGGTTGCAGGGCGTCCAGTCGCTACTGCTGAATTAATACTGCGACCCTGTGATAGGTTAACCGTAATGTTATCAGCGGTCATTTTAAACGTACCTTGAGTGATAATGACACTACCCGAGTAGCTGGTAACGCCTGTACGCTCACTATAGGTCGCTTTATCAGCCAATAGTTTGATTTCTTGATTGGCATCTGATGGCAGCGCATGACTGTAAAGTGGCAGTGCCAGCAGCATAACCGTTGGCAGCACATGTAATTGACGCAAGCGGCACGCTGTTAGATTGAAGCGTGCTAATGATGAGCGCAAAGTAGGCAAAAATTTAGATGTCATAAAAATCACTCGTTTTATAATGGGTAGTAGGATTTGCAAACTTTATGCTAGCTGCTATTTTTATTACATAGTCAATAAGAGTTACTGCGATCAAAACAATGCTTTATCTTGGCGTTCAGCTGGAGTAAAAGCGACGGCAACTTGACCAAACTCATATTCACCGGTCTCAAGGTTGGCGGTCATGCTAGAAGCTTCAAACCGATTCATGCCTTGTTCAATCTTAACAGGCGCGTCACTATATACTTGCCCTGATTTGGTATTGCCTTTAAGGATACTACCTGTCACCTTTATCGGTTCAATATCTGGTGCGTCTTTATTGCCTTCACTGACCAGTGAAAACCCCCCTGACAAGCTGAGTTCACCCGTCTGCTGACTGATAGCAGCACTGCCCGCTTCAATACGATAGCGCTGCTCTGCCGATGGCTCCCAATTCATAGTGATGCCTGACATCTCATCTAAATTGGTCTCTGGATTGTGCGTCAATGTTTTGGCAGTCAGCTCATACTCGGTTTCGCCTTTCTCATTAGTCTGTACCGCTTTGATGTCTGTTGCTTCATAATCAACATCAGTCGCTTCCATACTAACTGGTGGCGCTATCTCTCCTTGTTGTTGAAAAAACCAGCCTGCAATACCGGCGATAATCAAGGCAAGGACTATTAAAACACGAGTATTCACGACAAATTATCCTGATTTTTGACTTCATCAAGCGTATAGTGCGCGATGAAGTCTTGATAGTGTCCATGACCTTTCAAAATGAGGTCACATATTTCACGTACTGCGCCAGTGCCACCTGCTCGGGTAGTGACCATATCACTGCGATTGATGACTTCGGCGTGTGCATTGGGTACTGTTGCAGCAAATCCAACGGTTTGCATCGCTTTAATATCTGGCAAATCATCACCCATATAAGCGCAGTCGGCAGCCGTGATATTGAGCGCTGGATCAAGTATGCTTAGCAGCTCATTTAAAGCAACTAGCTTATCATCACGACCTTGCACCACATGATTAACACCCATTTCCGCGGCGCGCTTATCCACCATGGCACTGCTACGACCTGTGATAATAGCCGTCAAAATACCATAACGTGCTAACGACTTAACCCCTACGCCATCATGGACAGAAAAAGCCTTGGTCTCGATACCATTGGCATCATAGATAATTTGACCATTCGATAAAATACCATCGACGTCCATTATCAACAGTTTTACTTGTCCAGCTTTTTTGATTAAGTCTTGCATCATGTCCCTCTTTCTTAACGCTGTTTTTTAAATTTTATTGTTATAAATCAATATTTTTATTAATTCTCGTTATTTTACACCGGCTTGTAGTAAATCATGTACCGTAATAATCGCTTCTAAACGGTCTTCGTCGTCAATGATTAGCAACTGACTGATGCCATTTTCATTCATTACACTGAGCGCATCTGATGCGCGCATGGTCTTGCTAATGCACCGTGGATTGCTGACCATTACTTCACGCATCGGTGTTTGCAAATCGATGCCTTTTTCTAGACCACGGCGTAGGTCACCATCTGTAAATACCCCAACCACCTTATCATTATCATCGGTCACCACCGTCATACCTAACCGCCCAGCAGACATAGTGAAAAGCGCTTCTTGCAGGGGTGCTTGCTGATGAATGAGCGGTAAATCTTCTGATCTAGTATGCATTAAATCTTCAACTCGCGTTAGCAGCTGACGACCTAATGCGCCTGCTGGATGCGATAATGCGAAATCTTCTGAGGTAAAGTTGCGCGCATGTACTAAGGCAACGGCTAATGCATCGCCAAGTGCCAATGTCGCCGTGGTACTAGAGGTAGGAGCAAGATTAAGTGGACAAGCCTCTTGCGATTTACCTAGCGTCAATACAATGTTAGCAGCACGAGGCAACATACCGCGCTTATCACGGCTAATACTAATCAGTGGAATATTTAGATGTTTGACCACTGGCAGCAGCATCTTAATCTCATCGGACTCACCAGAGTTAGAGATGGCAAGCAGTACATCACCTTTTACCAACATGCCTAAGTCGCCATGCCCTGCTTCACCAGGATGCATAAAAAAGGCTGGCGTACCAGTAGAGGCAAACGTCGCCGCTATTTTACGCCCAATCAATCCTGACTTACCCATACCAGTGACCACGACTCGACCTCTACAAGCCAAAATAATATCGCAAGCTTGCGCAAATCTATCGTCTATCTGCTCTGTTAGTAAAGCCAACGCCGATATCTCAGTATTAATCGCTTCGATAGCCTTACTGATAAATTGCTCATGGGTTAGATTGATTGGGGTATTACTCATGGATTCGCTCTATTTTATAATGAATCAATCACGTATTTTACTATACTATGCCCAATATTAATAATAATCTGCGAAACCAATCGCTAACAGCTCTGCACGTAATCTCAGACCATTATTATACGTTTATTTATACAAAAAAAACCCACTATAAAAAGCAGGTTTTGATCGGACAAATCATATATTAGTAATACACCTTCGATAATGAATCTTGCTTTCTAACCATTGTTATCATTAGATTCATCGTTTGACTTATCCTCAAAACCCGTATTATCTGCTGGATTTTCGAAGCCACGGTCTTGACCAAAACCGCCGCGCTCAAAGCCGCGATCCTGACTCTGACCAAAGCTACCACGCTCAAAGCCACGATCTTGACCTTGGCTAAAGCCGCCACGATTAAAACCACTACGACTAGACGCAAAACCGCGCTCTTCAAAGCCACCTGTACTAGCAGGATTACTACCACGCTCAAATCCGCCGCCTTGATAACCTGCTGGAGCAGTGCTTTGCGGTTGAGTACTTGTACCTGTCGTTGTCGTACTGCTACGTGGATTACGTGCTGGCACGACGGTTGAGATAGCGTGTTTGTATACCATTTGACTGACAGTGTTTTTGAGCAATACCACGTACTGATCAAATGATTCAATCTGACCTTGCAGCTTGATACCATTGACCAAGAAAATAGAGACAGGAATACGATCTTTGCGCAGCGAGTTCAAAAACGGATCTTGTAAAGTTTGTCCTTTTGACATGAGAGCTCTCCTAAATATTATTAATTATGTTTTAGTGCCAATTATTTTAAGTGTTCATTTAATTATAATGGCTAACGGCAGATACAATAATAAATTTTCTTTATAAAACGTATCTAAATAAACGCTACTTGTTCTTAAGTGATTCCACTTTATCGCGAATACATTATTATTGTAAATAATTAAGTAACTAGTTGTTTCAGTAGTTATTTTTATCAACAAACGTCAATTAATATTGATTGAAAACACAGTTAGGCTAATATTACACCTACTATTTTGATGAATTTAAATTATAACAGCTATCTACGATATATTTTGATACTAATTGTCATTACTTTCTAATAGTTGCATAGAGCTTTTTGCAATACTATATTTTTAGTACACCATATTGTATTTATAAGGTATTAACTCATACCATATTTTGAGGCGATAGTGATTTTGCTATAACTGATAGCTTTAGTATCATTGATAGATTTAATATAAATAGTCTCTTGCCTGCGCCATGGTAGTGAATGCTTTTACCACCATATTGCGGTCTATAGAATAGCCTTCCTCACTAGAGGTATCGGCTGCTATCGCCCCATCCATGGACTTACTAGGCAATTGCATGACTTTGCGTAACCATGTGTACTGACGTTTTGCCAATTGTCTTGTCGCATATAATGCCTTATTTTGCATTTGCTGACAAGCAAGTGCCTGGGTCGCATCATCAGATAAGCTTGATTGAGCTGAAGACTGCAGCACTTCAAAAGCACTGTAAAATTGCGCTTTGTCTAGATGAGGCTGTTCAAATACTGGGTGATCGATATGTACTAGGTATTCTAGTACTTGGCGATAACCAACGCAGCGCATGGATGGTAGATTTGGCGTTAAAGGATAGCGCTCCAGCAGACCAATGACCTCAGTCACCAACCCGTCATTCCACATGATATCTAAACGTTGCTCGATACGTGTATGCAACCATGGACGATCAGGCATGACTGTCAATGCATGCCATTGCTGATTGGGATTATTTGCCAATGCCTGCTTGGGCTTGCGCTGCCAGTCACTTATAGGAATGTCAGTTTGCAGATAAACTTCAACTGCTCGGGTGATGCGCTGAGTATCAGTCGCATTAAGGCGCTCATGGCTGATCGGATCTATCTCACCCAAATAGTCGTAAAGCGCACTAATGCCTTTATCTTGCCGCCACTGCTCCACACGTGCGCGAACACTATCATCACTGTCAGGTACTGGAGATAGCCCGTCTAGCAGTGCCATGTAATACATCATAGTACCGCCAACCAGCAACGGTATTTTGCCATTCTCGTGACAGCTATCAATCAAACGGGCAACGTCATTCACAAATTCGGCGACGCTATAGCTCTGCATAGGATCGATAATATCAACCAAATGATGTGGATAACGCGCCAACTCAATAGCGGTTGGTTTTGCCGTACCGATATTCATATCACGATAAATCAGCGCTGAATCTACTGAAATTAGCTCATAACGCCCTGTATCATATAACTCATAAGCCAGTGCAGTCTTGCCACTTGCTGTCGGCGCCATCAAACACACCACGCTATTATCTGCTAAATTGGCGTTTAGGCGATAAGATGAGCTGTCAGATGAAAGTTGCATAGGCTTGCCTTTATTAATGATATTAGTAGCAATAAATAACTTTGAGCAGTGTCATTGCTAAAATTTGCTTATTATATTTTTTGTCGTTATAGCTATCTTGACTCAGGCGCAGATAATAGCATCAATGTTGCTAATTGATTACCATCTATCGCTTTAATCGCATGCTGAGTCAGTAACGCGTCGATATCCGCCAAGAACACCATCAAGTCTTGCTTTGACATTTGCATGCTCACGGCAGCAAGTTGCTGATTAATGTCATTTGCACTGTGCAGCCATTGATCTTTTTTATATGCCCTATTGCTAAGTAAACTTGACTCAAATAACGAACGCATTTTTGATTGCCAATTCTCTGCACCGAGCAATACACATTGGCTTTGATGATAAAACAATAGCCAAGGCAGTGCTTTATTCTCACTATATGTCGTGCCAACAGATTCGGTTAATGCCTCATTTAAATGAGTAACAACGTCTAGGCAATAAGGCAAAGATGTCGAATGTATTGCGACATCGTTAGCGATACCTCTGGTGTTTTGACTTGTTTTCTCAGAAACACTTGGTACGTTTAAGGTTTGAGGCGAATACCTATTTTCTGACAACTGATAGGGTTGTTTGGGCGCTTTTACCTGCTGGCTTTTGCTTGAATAAATGGTCGTTGATGTGTTTGGCATTGCAGTAGCGAATGCGTTATCGATAGACAAATTACTATCTACTATCTGACTATTACCTAGTATTTGAATAGCATTAGCAGAACTGATCGTCTCTGTAGTCACTACTGTCTTAAGTTTTGTCCGAATCGCATGGCTTACATGCGCCATAATATTATTGAGCGGACTTATTTTAATACGCTGTTTAGATGGATGCACATTGATATTGAGCCACTGAGTGGGCAAATCAAAATAAAGCGCATAGCCAGTTCCTACCAACTGAGCAGTTTGGGCAAGTTGGCGTAGCTGATTGCTTATCAATGCTTCTTTTACCAGTCTGCCATTCACATAGATTAATTTTGGTAAGGTATCCTGCGAATCAGTGATAGGCCATAACCAACCATTAACGCTTGCTTGATCGCCAAAGCCATTATTAACATATTCTCTGGATGGCTGCATTAAACTGGTGAGGTCTATCGCTATCTCTAACGCCTTTTTGGTTAACGACAACCCAGTCGCTTGCTCAAGACGTGCCAATGGCAAAGGATTGACATTATTATTGCCATTAGCATTTGTAGAAACGGTATTTAAAGACTTTGAATTTGAAAGCCTTGTAGTTGAAGACACCGTACTTAAAGACATCGTACTTAAAGACATCGTACTTAAAGACATCGTACTTAAAGACATCGCACTTGAAGAAAGTGACAATCGTTTTTTATTATCATGAAACAGCGTCAGTGCCACATCTGCTCGCGCCAAAGCCACTTCGCGCACAATCGTTTCGATATGACCGAACTCCGTCGCAATAGATTTCAAATTGCCACGGCGTGCTGGTACGTTAAAATATAAATCTTTAACCGTAATGGTGGTACCACGATGATGCACAACTGGCATGAGCTTTGGCGCATCATCTAACACACCTGCGACTTGCAACTGGCGACCGATGCCACTGTCATCATGGCTACTGGTTAAAGTCAGCCGAGATACTGCCGCCGTCGCTGCTAGTGCTTCCCCGCGAAAACCCAACGTCGTAATACCGTGTAAGTTAGCGACATCCGCGACTTTACTGGTTGCATGACGGGTAATTGCCATGACCATATCATCGGGATGAATACCCACGCCATTGTCGACCACTTCAATCATACCCATGCCGCCTTGAGTAATATGTATCTCAATATTGGTCGCACCAGCGTCAATGGCATTTTCTAGCAGCTCTTTGACTACAGCTGCTGGGCGTGTCACTACCTCACCCGCTGCCAATTGATTGATGAGCAGCGGCGATAGTTTTTTGATGCGAGTATAAGAATGATTGTCTGGCATTTTCGGCATTAAGAGGTATCGTTGTTTTACGTGATGATAAGTAGTACTGGCAGATATTGATGACTTATATTAAGGTCTGTTGAACATTCAAATGTATAATTAAATCTTAACAGAGGATAAATCCAAGCCTTGCGCTTGTCCAGCCTTCGATAGCCGCAGCTCGACTTGACGAGACTCATTATCCTTATCAGTGCTAGTAGCTTGCGTCATATCGATAAACAAGGTCGGCGGTGGTAAATAGCTGTCCGCACGGCTTGCCCATTCGATGATAACCAATGCATTTGGCTCATCCAGATATTCATCAAAACCGATAAAAGACAGCTCTTCTGGGTCTTGCAGACGATACAAATCCGCGTGGTAAACTGGCTTGACTGAGCCGTCTGTTTGCTCGATGCTATAAGGCTCGACCAAGGTATAAGTCGGGCTTTTGACGGCACCTGCATGCCCGAGCGCCTGCAACCAATAGCGAGTCAGAGTCGTTTTACCTGCCCCTAAATCACCTGCCAACCAGACACTACCTGTCAAAGGTAAAGCTGCCAATTGTGCAGCCAAACGCTGAGTATCGGCTTCTGTATACAGTGTCAGCGTCTTAGCATTTTTGTCCTCTGTTGTACTATTAGGCATCGGGCTTACCTACCTGCACTTTCGTCTGTACCTGCATAGTCACCGTTGGGTTGATAAAGCTTTCACCGCGGATCAATTTGGCATATAGCTCAGGGTCGTGCCACTCGGCACTGACTTGATCGCTAAACTCAAACGCTTCTAGATGAAGCTTACCCATTTGCTCATTCGCCACATCATCAGCAAAGCACTGCGCGTAACCGGTAGCGGTTTCATGTGCAATCACCGAGTAAACGCTGACATCAGATTCACCGTTTTGCATTTGGGTTTGTTTTAGAATTTCTTGCGCCCAAAAGAATATCACGCGTGAAAACTGCTCTGCCGATGGCGATACTGGCAAGCTTATCCAGCGCGCACTGAATTTTTTACAGGCAGCGACATACTCAGGGTCGTCTTTATTCCAAAAACAAATCGCGTGATCAAAGCTGTCGATAATGTCCTTGATAGACGATTTTAATAAGCCAAAATCATAGACCATTTGCCCATGATCCAAGCGCTTAGCCTCAAGAATCAGTTCAATCTGATAACTATGACCATGTATAGAGTGTTTGCAGCGCTCAGAGCTACAATTACGCACAATATGTGCATTTTCAAATTTAAAAAGTTTACGGATACGCATAACAATCAACCAAAACAGTAAGCATTTTTATGCTAAATATGAATATTATAAAAGTTTGCCGCGACGACTTATCGGCTTGTGGCTTATTATAGCAAATCGTGATGACTCCGTAAGTAAGCACTTATTAATAGCAGTATTGACTAAATAAATTCATGGCATTGAAAATCTACTTATAAAACTCATTTATCAAACAAATTTTTAGAAGGAGCATTATACAAGGGATGGATACAGGATTGACTCAAATCGTAGGTGAATTGTGCTAGCGCTATCTATTGCGACCCCTTAAGCATATACTCATTGCAGTACGCACTATTTGCGTCATCAGCATTAATCTAACCTTAAAGCTATTTACACTGGCTTAAAAGGTATTACGGCTTATCTCAAGAGGAAAAAACCATGAGTAAAGGTCAAGACAGTAAAAAGAACGTAAAAAAGAAACCGCTATTAACGGCAAAAGAGAAAAAAGCTGCCAAACAATCTAAGAAAGACGACAACGGCAGTATCTTAGGTAAACATTAATATTTAGTGCATCATTGTGTCACTTAAATCTATGCCAATCGAACCTCACGGTTTGATTGGCATTTTTTATGCTAGGTGCGGTCTTTATGCTAAGCACCGCGCGGCGCAAACATAATAATTGCCATGCCTAATAACGCAACCGCAGAACCTACTATATCCCACGTGGTCGGCCTGATACCATTCACCGTCCACAACCATAAAATAGCCATCGAAATATACACGCCGCCATAAGCCGCGTAGACTCTACCAGCTGCGGCAGGATGTAAAGACAACAGCCAAACGAAAGCGACCAAACTTAGTACGCCAGGGACAAGCAGCCAAATAGACTTACCTTCTCGCAACCATAGATAAGGCAAATAGCAGCCCGCTATCTCTGCTAATGCGGTCAGCGCAAACAGTCCAACGGTTTTTAATTCAGTCAAAACCATCTACTCCTAAACGGTGATAAATCCTGTCATATACTGTACGGCATTGCCAGAAATCATTACTCTGTCACCTGCGACGACACAGTCTAGAACCCCGCCGCGACGTGATGCTTGATAAGCGACCAAGTGATTTTTACCCAAACGCTCCGCCCATAATGGAGCTAAAGCAGTATGAGCTGAACCCGTCACTGGGTCTTCATCGCCACCATTGGCTGGCCAAAAATAACGTGAAATAAAATCATAGTTTTTGTAGCCAGCAGACTTAGCCTGACAAGTCACCACCACATCTAAAGGCGCAAGCTGTTTTAGCTGCTCGTTATCACGCGCTACTGTTAATACGTCGGACTCAGCATTATAAATCACAAAATAGGCTTGAGTATTTTTATAGACTTCAACGGGTGCAATAGATAGTCCTGCAAGCAAGCTATCAGGGATATTGTCAACTTTCTTAGGATTAGTATTAGGAAAATCCATTTGTATTTTGCCAGTTTCTGTCTGTACGATGGTCAATATACCAACCGCTTTGGCGGAAAATTTAATGGTTTCTATACTAGGATTTTTGTTAAATAACACAAAGGCTGACGCCAAGGTTGCATGACCGCAAAAAGCAATCTCAGTCAATGGTGAAAACCAGCGGATATGATAAATGCCTTTATCATCAAGAACCATAAAAGCTGTCTCGGATAAGTTGTTTTCAAAAGCAATAGACTGCATTAAATTATCAGAAAGCCAATCTTCTGTAATAACGACTGCCGCTGAATTGCCTTTAAAAACGGTATCCGTAAAAGCATCGATGACATTTATTTCTAGTTGCATTTTATGTTCTCGCTTTATTTTTATAGATCTATAGTTTTATAGCTTTATAGCTTTATGAATTTTATGGTGTTACTGGCAATATCAATCAACAATAAATAGCTTAGCGCCTATCTTCGTTGACGAACGATGTGCAATCGTATTGTCCGCCACTTGATAAGTCATGCCCGCTGTTAAGGTAAAAGTACGACCATCTTTTAGTTCGGTGTTCAGCTCGCCCTCAACACAGAATAAAATATGTCCTTTATCGCACCAGTGATCGGCAAGGTAGCCTGCGGAGTACTCAACCATATGCACATTGATATTGTTAAATTCGCAAGTCTTCCAATACCCCGTGCCCGTTTCACCTCTGTTTTCTACCGCTTCTACTGTCGTCCAATCGGTAATAGCAAAAGGTATATTTTTCATTTCCATAACGTCATCTCCCTGATTTTATTGTTCATTTATTTATCATCAAATCTTTACTTATTACACCTTAAATCCAGCGCCGCACTTTATTTAGATAATCCTGATAAGTTTTGCCAAATTTCTGTGCCATCATCCGCTCTTCTGGCTGGATTTGAAAGTGCGTCATATAAAGTATAAAAATAGGCAATAATACAAACGCCAGAAGGTGAGACAAATAGAACGCCCAGCCTAATAATATAAGCACCAAGCCCACATACATCGGATTGCGGCTATACTGATATATACCACTGGTCACTAAACTAGAGACCTGCTCTAACGCTTGCGGATTGGGTGTGGTCTGAGCTATTCTAAATTGAGTCACACCCATGATACCTAAGCTCAGACCCACCACACCCAAAGCCACTGCCAGTACAGTTGAGCCGTTGAGTGAGAACGTCAAAGCAGGAACCATTTTAGAGACGCCATACATAGCAGCGGCGGTAATAATCACTTGGGCGACTGGAGGGACTTTAAGTGCTAGAGCGTTCATGATTAGACCTCATAGAGCGTTAAATGAAAAACCTTAACAGTGAGTGCTCATTATACCTGCTCACTATTTTCGTTTTAATTTTTACTTTTAGCCCTTAACTATTTAAACCGTCAAAAAATAATTGTTTTCACCTTTTAGATGTCGCTATCCTTTATTTTTATTCTTTGCTCGCTAACCATATCACTGTATTTATACGGTTAACTGGGATTGTTATTTATCAAAATAACGCCATTTATGTAAAGTAAAAACATATATAAAAATATAATACCTCATAGAGTATTATGTCTTAAAGTTGTATTTAAATTTAAATGAGGAAACTGGCATCATGATGCGTATCGGATTGTTCTTATTAACCAACTTAGCGGTGATTGTGGTATTTAGCATCGTGTTTGGTATTTTATCCAGATTTTTTGGAATTGGTGGCGTACATGGTGCGGGCGGGTTAAATTACACCAGTCTTGCCATTATGTGCGGCGTATACGGCATGGTTGGTTCGATGGTATCACTATTTATCTCGAAGTGGATGGCCAAAAGATCAACGGGAACGGTGGTTATTGAAACGCCAAGCAATGCCACTGAAAAATGGCTTGTAGATACGGTCGCCAGACAAGCGCGAGCGGTAAATATTGGCATGCCAGAAGTGGGGATTTTTAATAATTCTCAGCCAAACGCGTTTGCCACAGGCTGGAATAAAAACAAAGCATTAGTCGCTGTTTCATCTGGCTTATTGCAAAGCATGACACCCGATGAAGTAGAAGCGGTATTGGCGCATGAAATTGGTCACGTAGCAAACGGTGATATGGTCACCCTTGCGCTCATCCAAGGAGTGGTAAACGCCTTTGTGATGTTCTTTGCGCGTATTATTGGTAGCTTCGTCGATCGGACGGTGTTTAAAAATACCAGTGATAGTCCAGGTATTGGTTACTTTATCACGAGTATTGTGATGGATATTTTGCTTGGATTTTTGGCGTCTGCTATCGTTATGTGGTTCTCGCGTCTACGCGAATTCCGTGCGGATCAGATGGGTGCAAAACTTGCCAGCAAAGACAAAATGATTAGTGCGCTTGATGCCTTGCGTCCTTCTGAGCAGCGTCCAGATCAAATGCCTGAGAGCATGAAAGCATTTGCTATTTCATCAGGACAATCTACGGGCTTTAGTATCGCAAACCTTTTCCGCTCACATCCAACGCTTGATGACCGTATTGCGGCGTTGAGAAATTATAACCCTAGTGAGGGGTAATGACAGGATCAGCTCCCCTACCTGCTCGTAAAATTAAC
Source organism: Psychrobacter sp. AOP30-A2-5 (assembly GCF_052378115.1). Lineage (NCBI taxonomy): Bacteria > Pseudomonadati > Pseudomonadota > Gammaproteobacteria > Moraxellales > Moraxellaceae > Psychrobacter > Psychrobacter sp. AOP30-A2-5. The sequence continues at coordinate 69,669 of NZ_JBQSXK010000011.1, forward strand.
GTAAAAACCCAGACATAAAAAAAGCCTATCTATAAAAGATAGGCTTTTCTAAATCAAACTCGTTATTTAAATATCAAACGCTAATGCTCTGTCGCCTTCGCTATCTTTGATACGCGTTGGCAAACCAATCTTATTCAATAGATTGATAAATGGCTTGGCATCCAGCTCTTCGACGTTAACCATCTTGCCAGCATCCCACTCACCAGTTGCGACCAGAATCGCCGCAGCGACGGGTGGTACGCCTGCGGTATAAGAAATACCTTGGCTACCAACCTCATTATAAGCGTCTTTATGATCTGAGATATTATAAATAAATACCTCGCTATCAACGCCGTTGATTTTGCCTTTGACCTTGTCACCGATGCAGGTCTTGCCTGTATAATTCGGCGCAAGAGAGCTTGGGTCTGGTAGAACCGCTTTCACTACTTTTAATGGGATAACTTCTTGCCCTTCAGCAGTCATCACTGGCTGCTCAGAGAGTAGACCCAAACTTTGTAGCACAGTGAATACATTAATATAATGCTCACCAAAGCCCATCCAAAAACGGATATTTGGTACGTCTAAATTGGCGGATAACGAATGCACTTCATCATGGCCACTTAAGTAACTGTTTTGCACGCCAACCACTGGTAAATCGTCAGTACGCTTCACTTCGAACATTTTATTAGACTGCCACTTGCTGTCCTGCCAAGAGTAAACCGTACCAGTAAATTCACGGAAGTTAATCTCAGGATCGAAGTTAGTAGCGAAGTATTTACCGTGGCTGCCAGCATTGATATCAATGATATCGATATCCGTCACCGAACCTGCATCCATCATGTCATAGCCAAGACGCGCATAGGCGTTGACCATACCGGGGTCAAATCCTGCCCCTAAAATCGCCGTGACATTATTGTCCGCACAGCGCTGTTTGCGCTGCCATTCGTAATTGTCATACCATGGCGGCGTCTCGCAAATCTTGCGTGGATCTTCGTGAATGGCGGTATCGATATAAGCAACACCTGTCTCGATACAAGCTTCCAATACCGTCATATTGATAAATGCCGAACCGACATTGATGACGATTTGGATACCCGACTCTTGAATCAGCTGTATCAGCGCCTGAGTATCCATAGCATCCACTTGGTGCGTATGCAATACCGCAGGCTGCTTGAAGCTATTCTTATCTTTCACGCTTTGGGCGATGGCATCACATTTATCTTGCGTGCGCGAGGCAATATGAATCTCGCCAAGGATATCGTTATGCATCGCACATTTATGCGCGACCACTTGAGCGACACCGCCGGCTCCGATGATGAGTACGTCTTTTTTGCTAGATTTGGCTTGTTGGTTTGTGTTCAATGAACAATCCTCCTTTGTGTCTCTGTCGATACCATCGATAGTGGCGAGTCAAAACAGAAACGAGTGAATGATATGCGTGAATTAAAAAGGAAGACCGAGGAAAACCCACGCACCCGTCGGGCAAAGCACCATTTGATTGTTGGCTTTTGCCCGTGGCGATTATAACAATTTTCATGAAGACATCGGTAAAAATAATGTATAAAAAACAGACGAGTTAAAGTCATCTAAAAACGAACTTAAGTCTTTGTTTTCTAAAATTTAAATCAATTAATCGACACAACTAAATTAAGACAAGCTGGCTTTGTAATCTTGATAATCAAATTCGCGCTGCACATCTATACTGCCATCTAGACGACGAATCACAATCGCCGGCATATTAACACCATTGAACCAGTTCTTTTTCACCATGGTATAACCTGCGGCATTACCAAAGGTTACGGTATCACCTATTGTTAGGTTATTTGGCAAGGCATACTCACCAAAGATATCGCCTGCCAAACAAGAACGACCATAAATAATCGTATTATCAGCTGACTTAGCGCTCTCGCTGATGGGTGCGATATTGGTAGGGTCGATATCAAGAGAGGCAATATTCATTAAATCACTATTCACAGCCGCTATCGGCGCTGACTCACGGTAAATTAACAAATCAAGCATGTGCGCTTCAATGGATGAATCTACTACAGCGAGATTTTTTTCATTATGCATAGTATCTAAGACGGTCGTGACCAATGACCCAGCACCATGAATACTGGCCTCACCCGGCTCCAAATAAACTTGTACATCATATTTTTCACTAAAGCCTTTTAACCTGTCAGCCAGTTTTTCTAGTGGATAATCAGGCGCGATAAAATGAATACCGCCGCCCAAACTCACCCACTCAAGCTGCGCTAAAACATCGCCAAATCTGTCTTCGATATCGGCCAAGCTGGCACTAAAGGCTTCAAAGCTGTCATTTTCACAGTTGTTATGAATCATTACCCCACTAATATCATCAAGTACTGCTGCAATCTTGTTTTTATCATGTTCGCCCAAACGACTAAAAGGACGCGCAGGATCAGCGATGATAAACGATGAATTACTGGTCTTTGGGTTTAAGCGCAGTCCCACTGGTATATTTTTTGCCGCCGCTTGACCTTTAAAAGCATTTAACTGTGAGATAGAGTTAAAGATAATTTTATCAGCATAGCTCAATACTTCATCGATCTCATCAGCACTATAGGCGACGCTGTAAGCATGAGTTTCTTTTTTATTATCACTGTCTTTACCTTTACCAAAGGTCTCGTAGCCAAGTCTAACTTCATTGAGTGACGATGAGGTTGTGCCGTGCAAATAAGGCTGCATCACATCAAACACGCCCCAAGTGGCAAAGCATTTGAGCGCCAATAATGCTTTAGCGCCTGATAGCTCGCACAGCCGTGAGATAATCTGCATATTGGCAACGATTGCCGCTTCATCGAGCAAATAATAAGGCGTGGGCAGTAGAGATGATTGGGTGGTGTTTAGCGAAGTTTTTGCATTCATAAGAGGTTACCTAATAGCTGCTGTTGGCATCATGACAGACATAAATATTTGCGCTATAGTAGACTAAATTCATCATAATTAGAATATCTTATGTCACTATCAACCGATTATTCCACTGCTACTAGCCAAGCTTATTCATCGCAGCTCGACCCAAAAAATATTCATTTAGAACATCTTGATGCTAATGCGCGTGCTGTACTGGAGTTTTGGTTCGACAAAGACAATGAGCCATATTGGTTTGCGCAAAATGATGACTTTGATACGCAGATAAAAGATAAATTCGGTGATATCTGGCAAGCTGCCAAGCAAGGTGAATGCGTGACATGGCGTAGCGCAAACGCGCCAACCGATAGCAATAGCTCCATCACGGCGTTGGCAGGCAGACTAGCAGAAATTATTGTCTTAGATCAGTTTTCGCGTAATTTATGTCGCGGGCAAGCAGGCGCTTTTGCACAAGATGGTATGGCTATCGCATTGGCACAAGAGGCTATTGGACAACCACACTTTGATACATTACCGACTGAATGGCGCAAGTTTATCATCATGCCATTTATGCATTCAGAGTCATTGGTGATCCATAAGCGCTACTTACCATTGTTTGAAAAATTACATGATGACAATACGCTGGATTTCGAAAATCGTCATAAAAATACCATCGAGCAATTCGGTCGCTATCCGCATCGCAATGACATTTTAGATCGTGAGTCAACGGATGAAGAAGAAGCCTTCTTGCAACAACCGAACTCATCGTTTTAGCGCTTATATATTTATATGATTGATTGCAATATGGTTTATTGCAATATAGTTACTTCAACTCAAAAGAAGTGTGAAGTACAAGGCAACCAAGTATAGGCATATATATATATTTCAAGCGAGATGAACGCCGAACTTTTTATAGTGCAATGGATTGACTATGATAATAAAGCAAGGGCTGAATCAGATAACTGGTTCAGCCCTTGCTTTATTTTACTTAATTTTTAGGTGCTTTCGTTCAGATTGGTGCTTTTATTCAGCTTGAGGACACGCCCTAGTTCACTTAATTATTAGTTCACTATCCCTGTCGTAAAGGTAAAGCTCTCACGCTCGATAGTTTTATTATCCACTAAAATATCAAAGCTGACACGGTAGTCACTGTTGCCATGTAAACCACAGTTTTTGCCTTTTTTACTGGCAATCTGGCAGCTTTTTAAATTATCAGTGATTGGTAATATAAAAGCTTCGTTTGCTGGTAGTGCATTTGCCGTATTTTTATAGGGATCTTGGCGATAGTCTAGCAGCTCAATCGGTACATCGATATTTCGCTGGATATCATGGAATATCACATTGCTGATATCAATCGTTTGAGCGGATGGCATATTGATATAAATGGGTTGCCCGATAGGATCCACTCGCAAGTCACGACCTGTATGCTTGACAGGATCTGGCGTCTCATTATATAGCGCGGTTACTGTATCCGTCACGCCTTCACATGGATAAGTGAATACGCCTTTAACCGTATTATCTTTAGTCGCTTGGGTCGCTGCTGCATGGTTGACCAATACATAACCTTGGTTATTCGCCGCCTCTTTATTGTATGGCTTATAGATAACCACGCCAGTACCCGTCACGCTTGCACTAGGCATCATTAATGAACGCAAATGGTAAGGCGCTGCCAGCAAGGACTTTGCCATCGAGCCTGCCACAACATCCGAGCGAATAAGATTGCCTACTGAACTATAGTGAATAGATTGGGCGATATTCTCAGTCACACCATATCGTACATTTGGGTAATTTGCGTTTGATAAACGATCGGTAAAACTTAAGCCACCAAAAAATGGATTATTGCTACTGGTAACGCCCGAAATATCTGCAATCTTATTTTCGTAATGCGCACTGAATGCGGTCGGTGAGCTATTGGCAAAGACGTATTTAATATAATTTGCATGTTTAATGGCAACATCATCAAGCGCGGTATCAACAGATAAGCCGCTCAGACCACAGCTGGTACGTGCCAAACTGAACTTATTGTTGGCAATTAATGCAGCCTTTACCTCATTAGTAGCAGTACTGCTATCAGGTTGGTCGCCAACATTATCGCTTGAATTGTCACTTGTATTACCACTGGGCTGCTCGTTTGGCTCGATAGCAGGTGGGTTCGGGCTTGGCGCATTGGTATTAGAGCTGCTATCAGAGCCACCACCGCCCCCACCACAAGCTGTTAGAAACACTGTCAAAAAAAGCACTGCAGCAAGATTTTTCTGTGGCGTACTTATTAATAGCGTACTGAGCGTCATTTTTTATCCTATAGAATAATAGCGCGTATATAAGTCAATAAATGCCAGCGTTAAATATGCGGACATAAGCTAAGTAGACTTAAGCTGCTAATATCACAGTATTGAATTTATTTGTAATGGCATTGTAATACAGTCCAAAAATTTTTACTTGGTGTTTCTTGAAGACTGATACGTTCATTATAGACTGTCTTATTTTTAGTCATGACTATTTCCACTTAGGCTATTTTAAAGAAGCACGCTCAGCTTAACGTTTATTTTTAAGTGCTTTCTTCTTAAGTGATTTGTTCTTAAATGGCTTTCTCTAATGACTTTCTGACTGGTGCAAAACTACGTCTATGCGCAGATAATACGCCGTATTTTTCGATTGCCTCTACGTGTGCGCGTGTTGGATAGCCTTTATGTTTGGCGATACCGTATTCTGGATGCTCGGCATCAAGCGCATACATGGCTTTGTCACGGCTGACTTTAGCTAATATACTGGCGGCAGCAATGCTGGTATGACGCGCATCGCCCTTTACCCATGCTTGGCAATCGATAATCGATTTTTCTATACCCAGTTCAGCGAGCATTGCCTCATTTAATTCAGGGCAGCGATTACCATCGAACAAAACTTCGACCTGCCTCATAGAGTTGACAAGAGGATGAGCAATGGCTTTTAACAATACTTCGGTACATAAGCGCATACCGAGCATCGTCGCTTGCAAGATATTGACTTGATCGATGACCGCTGCTGGGATCTCGGCGACAACATAACCAATAGCATGCTGCTGAACCAACGGATAAAGACGGTCACGCTTCTTTTCACTCAGCTGCTTGGAGTCGGTCAAGATAGATAATGGCGTGTCCTTTAATGGCTGCATCTCAATCAATCCTGACCAAGTTTTAGGCAATATCGCAGCAGCCACATTGACGCTACCGAGCAACGGCCCACGTCCTGCTTCATCAACGCCCATTTGTAGCGTTGACTGCTGCAAGCCTTGCTCCACCTCGATCCGATACTGAGCAAGTAGCGCATCAATATCTACCTGACCCGATAAACGAATAGGCTCAACCAGCTGCAGATATTGACCTTTGATATCAATTTGCTCAATACTTATTTCAATCGGGGTGACAAAATTGTCGGTTTGGTACTGGTTACTCATAGGGGCGTGGTATCTTTGTTATTAGGTATCATTGTGATTAATAGAAGAAGAAATGATCGCAATCAATAATGGCTTAAATCCAATGTTTCGCTTGGATAAACCATTGCTCAATCACACTATTAGCGGGATCATGATTACTCTGCTGTTGTAATAAGTGCTTGGTGGCGACGAGATCTTTTAATTGCTCAGCATAGGCACGCGGTTGCAGTAGCCGCATGACCGTACGACAGATATTATCACCACTCGCCTGCTCTTGAATCAGCTCAGGAACGATTGCAGTATCAGCCAAAATGTTGGGCAGCGCCACATAAGGCACTTTGACCAAGCGTTTGGCAATCTGATAGGTGAGCTTATTTAATTGATAAACCACCACCATCGGTCGCTCTAATAGCATCGCCTCTAGGGTTGCAGTGCCAGATGCCAGCATCACAATATCTGAGGCTGCCATCGCGTGCTGACTAAAGGCTGGCTGGCTATCATCATAGACCACCACGATGGCAGCACGTAGTTGCTCTGAGCGCTGATCAATAACATCTTGGACGATGTATTGGTGATTCTGGTCGACGGTCGGAATGATAAAGCACAGCTTGGGGTCAAGCAATATCAACTTTTGAATACCATCTAACATCAATGGCAAAATAGCCGTGATTTCACCGCGCCGAGAGCCTGGCATCACACAAATAAGCTGGCTGACATCGTCAAATCGTTCAATAAAAAACTGCTGCAAGCCATCGTTGTGCCAAACCAGCTCACTACGGCGCTGATTGATCGGTGTCTCTAATAATGTTTGATCGATCGTACGCAACAGCGGATGACCAACACATATTGCTGGATGATTATGACGTTCATAAACGGACAGCTCAAAGGGGAACAAACACAACACAAGGTCGGTCGCTGCTTTAATATTATGAATACGTGACTCACGCCATGCCCAAATAGAAGGGCTCACATACTGCACGCAGAATACGCCTTGCGGTTTTAACTTTTTAGCCACTCTAAGATTAAAATCAGGCGCATCAATGCCAATAAACCAATTAATATCAGCGGCTTTAAATGCGCTCAATAATTCACGGCGAGCTTTAAGTAGGTCAGGTAATTGCGCCATGACTTCTACCAAACCCATTACTGCCAAACGCTCCAACGGAAAAATGCTTTGCAGCCCTTGCGCTTGCATCTTTGTACCACCGACGCCGACCCATACAATATCACCACGTAGATTATTCATCTGCTGCATGAAGTCTGCGCCCAAGCTATCCCCTGACACCTCACCTGCGACGATACCGATGACCAATGGCACAGTCTGTAATTCAGCACTTCGAATTTCAGTCTCTGTTTGGTCTATAAAGTTATGATATTGATCAGGCGTAGCAGAATCTGTCATGACAAGCTCTCGATATTAAAAAATACAATAAATGCATATAAAATAAATGAATGATTATTATAAAATACGACGCATAAAATCTGCGCGAAAGCTCTGTGATACCTAAGCATTCGCCATACTCACTATTTTATCGTCATACCTTTTATATTGTCATCATACGTGACGATGATACAAATAGCTAAATTAGCTGATAAAAGCCAGAAATAACTACTTAACGGGTTAATTCGTTTTTCTATACGGACAGATAAATTGAGTAACAATCTTGCTTGTTGAAGCGCTCATATACGATTAACGCTGAACAAGTATAACTAAGTTTTGGTTTCCTCATTCCAGTTATCAGTCAATTAACTGCGCGACTGCCCTTGTCAACCAACACTTTTGTCCGCATAATGAAACTCCCTATAAATCAGCTAGACGATATATAACCATGACAACATCAGTTACCCATAATGCAGATATTGACGACGTGAATATTGAAAAGTTCATTCCTTTGATCACTCCCGCTGAGCTAAAAACTGAGCTACCTTTATCAGATGCAGCCTATAAAACCGTATTAAACGGTCGTAATACCATCCAAAACATCTTGGATGGTAAAGACAAGCGCCTCTTTGTGGTTATCGGCCCCTGCTCTATTCATGATATCAAAGCCGCTCACGAATATGCCGATCGTTTGGCCATATTAGCAAAAGAAATCGAAGATAGCGTGTTCGTTGTGATGCGCGTATATTTTGAAAAGCCGCGCACAACCGTTGGCTGGAAAGGCATGATTAATGACCCTGATATGAATGACAGCTTCGACATTGAAAAAGGTCTGCGTACTGCCCGTAAGCTACTGCTCGATTTGAATGAAAAAGGTCTGCCTTGCGCTACCGAAGCACTAGACCCGAATACCCCGCAGTACATGCAGGATTTGATCAGCTGGTCAGCGATTGGCGCACGTACCACTGAGAGCCAAACGCATCGTGAAATGAGTTCAGGCTTATCATGCCCAGTAGGCTTCAAGAATGGAACAGATGGCGGCATGACAGTCGCTGTTAACGCAATGCAAGCCGTAAAAGAAGGTCATAGCTTCTTGGGTTTATCAGCAGATGGCAAAGTCTCAATCATCAAGTCTAAAGGCAACCCTTACGCGCACGTGGTACTCCGCGGTGGTAACGGCAAGCCCAACTATGACGAAACTGCGGTTGCGCAAGTGGAAAACGAGCTAGCAAAAGGCAAAACCAATAGTAAGATTATGATTGACTCAAGCCATGCCAACTCAGGTAAAGACCCGTATCTACAACCAATGGTCATTCAAAACGTTGCTGAACAAATTCAAAACGGCAATAAATCTATCATCGGTATGATGATTGAGAGCCATCTAAAGGGCGGCAATCAGAAACTGACCGCTGACTTAAGTCAGCTCGAATATGGCAAGTCTATCACTGACGGTTGCTTAGATTGGGACAGTACGGTCACTGCCCTGTATAATCTACGTGATATGGTCAAAGACGTTTTGCCTAACCGTTAATATTGACAGTCCCTCATCACGATAAAGATCACTCTATCTTGATAAGTTGCTCAGCAAAAAGCCCGTCCGATATTATTATCGGACGGGCTTTTTCTTATAAAATAATTTAGTTTATTGTTATAGAGTCATTTAATTTACCCTACTCGCTCGCTGATCCTAAAACACTGTTTAGACTTTCAAGTACATGCTTAGAAGAAGCCTGCTTTTGCAACTCAATCAACCGCTCATGCGCCATTTGACGACGTGGCTCCGCCAAGGTATTCCAACGCGCTAGCACTTGCAATAAGCGCGACGCCAAAACAGGATTGGCATCATCCAACTTTTTAATCACACCAATATAAAGCTCCAACCCTTCTGCTGTCCATAAAGCCGTTGGCTGCGAGGTAAAGGCACTGACCACTGAGCGTACACGATTGGGCGTATTCCAATCAAAATCTGCGTGAGCAATCAAGGATTGGATAGTATCAGCGGTCACAGTATCAGCAGACGCTTGCACACTAAACCATAAATCGATGACCAAATCATTATTTTGGAAGCGATTATAAAAGTCTGCTAAATACTTATCAGCATTTAGCAGTTGATGATTGACCATCGCTTTCAACGCACCGAAACGCTCCGTCATACAGCTTGCATCATCATACTGCTGCTGCGCCCATTCATCTGCGCCATCGACATTTGCGGTCAGCGCCATATCGAGCACCACATTACGCAAGGCACGGGTGCCACGAGCCTCGGCACTATCTTCATAAGACTGCATAGGTAGCTGCTCATAAAGCTCAGCCCATTGATCTTTTAGCGCCTCTGCAAGCTGCTGATACAAGTCGTCGCGCTGCGCTTTCACCAATGCTGGATCGTAACCTTTATGAATAGCAGACGCCAGCTCTTGCGCTGATGGAATATCAAGCAAGCGGGCAGCCAACATCGCATCTTCAGCCGCGAGCACAGGCAATGTCTGCGCTAGTGCTTGCAGATAGATATCAGGACTGCTCTTCTCGCCTTGACCTTGCAGCAAGATACGATTGACCAGCATCTGCGTCACTTGCCAGCGGTTAAAACCATTGGTTTCATGTTTGAGCAAAAATGCCAAATCTGCATCTTGATAATCATAATTGAGCTGTACTGGCGCACTAAAATCACGTAGCAAGGATACTACAGGCTCACGCGCTATATGTTCGAAGGTAAAGGTTTGCGTGGCTTGATCGAGTAGCAGCATACGCTCAGCCACAATGTCACCAGTGTCTTTATCAAATAGCACAGTCGCGACCGGAATAGGCAATGGTTTTGGCGCAGCAAAGCCACTGACATGACGGGTTTGCTGACTTAACGTAATCGTCAGTGTCTGCGCTGCATGGTTATAATGTTGATGACCAGACACCATTGGTGTGCCCGGCTGACGATACCAGTCGATAAAGCTTTCAATCTTGCTATCAGTGATGCTAAGCGCAGATAAAAAGTCCTCAACCGTCACCGCTTGCCCATCATAACGACGGAAATACTCATCCGTGCCTTTACGAAAGTTCTCGGCTCCCAAAGTATTGGCAATCATGCGTACGATTTCAGCGCCTTTCTCATAAACAGTCGTCGTATAAAAATTATTAATCTCGACGAAACTCTCAGGGCGTACTGGGTGTGCCAGTGGTCCTGCATCCTCCGCAAACTGATGAGCACGCAAGGTCGCCACATCGTCGATACGCTGTACGGCACTCGACTGCTGATCCGCTGAGAATGATTGATCGCGGTAAACAGTAAAACCTTCCTTCAAACACAACTGGAACCAATCACGGCAAGTGATGCGATTGCCTGTCCAGTTATGAAAATACTCATGGGCAATGATGGCTTTCACACTAAAGCTACGCGCATCCGTTGTCGTCTCAGGACTGGATAACACACAAGCGGTATTAAAAATATTCAGACCTTTGTTTTCCATTGCGCCCATATTAAATTGACTCACGGCAACAATCATATAGCGATCTAAATCGTAGGCGCGACCATAATTGACCTCATCCCATTTCATCGAATCTTTCAACGCTTGCATACCGACATCACATTTATCAATGTCAGCAGACTTTGCGTATATTTCCAGCAACACCTCACGACCTTCGCTGGTGGTATAAGAATCCGTCAATACGTCTAAATCAGCGACAACGCAGGCAAATAGATAGCTTGGTTTATTGGTTGGATCATGCCATATCGCATAGTGACGGTCTGGGGCATCTGCCACTTCACCCTCTTCAACCAAGTTACCATTGGCCAATAGTGTTGGATAACGCTTATCCGCCTCAAGACGCGTGGTAAATATCGCCAATACATCGGGGCGGTCTGGATAAAAGGTAATTTTACGAAAGCCTTCGGGCTCACACTGAGTGACAAACATCGTCTCATCACCACTGCCCGCCATATAGAACCCTTCAAGTGCGGTATTGGTCTGCGGACAGATGCGTACTTGAATCTCTAAAACAACTGCATCAGGTGCATTATTAATAGTCAACGTACCTGCTTGTTGTTGATAATCCTCAGCCATCAATGGCTTACCATTCATCGTAATGGCGATCAGCTCCAACTCCTCACCGAATAATACGAGATCTCCTGCTGTTTGACGTACCATCTTCAGAGTGCTGTCTACCTGTGCATGATTTTCGAACAGTTTAATATCTAAATCAACCGTTTCCACATCAAAGCTAGGTTTCTGGTAATCTTTTAAATTAATTTTACTTGGGGCATGCGGTGGCACATCTGGCATATCAGGATTAATAATTTGAGCATCAGTTTCAGCAATAGACATGGGTATTCCTATTATTATTTGTGGCAAAAAATATATACGGTAAAAAGCGGGATAATTTAGGTTAAGGCAGGTCATCAATTAGCATAATCTTATGACCATTAACATGATAATGGTATCTTGCTACATTGACCTAAACTGCCAAATTTCAAGAGCAGGTCCCAATTTTATTATGTTCATCGTCCCTGATACTTATCAAAATGCGATAGCAATGAGAGAGTCGATATATCAAAAGAATAAGAGAGTCGACATATTAAAAGAGCAGCATAATCAGCATCAATCACCCATTGGATAATCGCGATTAAAATGATTTAATAGGGTCACTGATGACCAACACTCGATAAACGGCCTATTATATGATAAAGCAAACCGACAGTCGCTCAGACATTACGTTACCATTACTGATAGATTACGTTGAGGCTCTTTTGCCCTCACTAACCATACAAGCGAACGCATCCACAACGATTGAATCTACTAATAATGACACTGAGTTGCTGTGGGTCGTCCCAGATCAAAATGCGCGGTTAGCATTAAAGACACTGCTAAAAAATACCCGCTCACCACAAATATCGACATTATTAGAGCTCAATCAACGACAATTACCTGAACGTTATGAGCTCGCCTGTTTTTGGTTGCCCACACTCTCACCAGAGTTTCTGCAGCAGTATATTCCGCTGCTCATGCGCTATCGAGATCTTTATGCGGCACACCTGCTAATCGCCCTTGATGACACCCTAGATCTAAAAGCTTATGGCTTTACCCCATTTGATATCTTGAATGAACCATCTTTAGAGATGAATACTACTGACAAATCAGAGCAGCCTTCATCTGTAAAGTCATCAGCGTCCGCTAGACTTTGGCAGTTCAATTTATATGACTATAAACAGCTGCCAAATTGGTTAAATGCGGATTATTGGGCCAATCCTGAAAATTGGGGCAAGCACCGCTGGTAGTAGATCTCATATCTATCTGTAAATTCTAGCATTATTTACAGTAATACTACTTACATAAAGTAACATTTAGTATATGATAGATAGCAATTGCCTAAGTTTTATCGTAAGCAGTTCAAAAAAAACAATTTTAATTAATTAAAATTTTAGGAGCTCATTATGTCAACCAGTTTTTCTAAGATCGCAGTCCTCGCTGTATTATCAAGCGCTGTGGCACTAACCACAGGTTGTGCGACCAAACGTGCTACTTCTGAAGTCGTGGTTGCCCCACTAGGTATCCCAGGTGGTCAAGTTGGATACACTGGCGCAGTCATCGTAGATAACTCAAGCGCGGTTATTATGGGCGCAGAAAACCTACAGGCAGTTGTTTACTTTGCTTTTGATAGCAGCGAAATTACTTCACAAGCAGCGAGCATTCTTAATCAACATGCCAGCTTGCTCAACTCAAATCCAGCAGCCAGCGTTGTTATCGCAGGTAATACTGATGAACGCGGTAGCCGTGAATACAACATGGCACTAGGTGAGCGCCGTGCTGCTGCAGCACGTGATTACCTTGCTACTCAAGGCGTCGCAGTAAACAATATCCGCATCATCAGTTATGGTGAAGAGCGCCCTGCTGCCGCTGGTAATACTGAAGAAGCTTACGCACTAAATCGCCGTGCTGAATTGTCTTACTAACACCAGTAAAACCAATCACAGTCGATAAAGCTCAATATATTTTATAATTGAAAGCCCAGCAATAATATATCGCTGGGCTTTTTGCATGTTACTAAGTGAACGAATCCAATAGATGTAATCAATGATGCCAAGCTCTATCTTAAATCTGACCCATGTCCAATATACCCAGCTCGATCCTGCAACGTGGTGCGCCACTGCACAAGTGAGCGAGCGTTCATCCCTCAACTTCAAAAGAATGTGGGATGAATTACTGTGGTCATCCGCGAACAATATATCACAGGTAGGTTTTCAGAAACTTTACGAGCTTAATTGGTATTACTGCCTGTCATCAGTAAGTTTATCAACGCGTGAAATGGCGCAGCATCAACGTCACTTACAACGTAAAGGCGTTCGATTATTGCTACAAAAATTACTGATTGAGCTAAAGTTGCGCGATACTTTGGATGAGTCAAATTTCCCGTATCGGCTTAGCAGCAGTGAATATTACGTATGCTTTAGTCATACAGGCAGCAAGAATCATGATATTAATCAAAATACTGTTCAGACAATCAATAAATCATTGAACAGTAAAGTAACAGTGGTCATTAGTCGTCACCGTCCCATTGGTATTGATATTGAAACCAATCATGTAGCATGGCACGTAGCACATCGGTTTTACTCTAAGCATGAAATAGCTGCTTTACAAGCACTATCACCACTTCAGCGTGAGACTATCGCTAAATTACTATGGCAAATAAAAGAAAGTTTTATCAAAATTTATCAATACAAACTGGCACAAGGGTTAGGAGTAGATTACTCCTACCTGATTGCTGATTTGATTCATGCTATTAGAGAACCATCACCTTTAATGGTCATAGCAGACATTAAGTCCGATTACCGTATCGCGGTATTGTCAGCGCAACAAACCATCGTTATTTTCTAGATTATTTATACATATGATTCATTCTAACAACTACCCTTTCACAAACAAAAAAAACGACCCTAAAAAGGATCGTTTTTTCTTACTATTCTTCTAATAACAGTACTTAAACTGTGATTAGATTAGAAACGGTAAGTTGCACCAAGCTTAACAATTGGCATCCACTCAAGATAGTCTTTATCTTCAAGCTCACGCTCAGCAAGTTTAGCAACTTGACCAGCATTTAAGCCTGAATCTACACCACCTGGAGTAACACCATTATCAATATTCACATTTCTTTCTGGGTCAACTGCATTTACAGTCGCGTTAGTTTTACCCATATAGGCTGCACCGATTTCGCCGAATACACCCCAGTTGTTACCGATGTTAGGACGGAAACCGATAGTACCATAAGGTGCTAGTTTGTTACGATGTTCCATAGTACCTTGTAAAGAACCTACACCATTTTCGCCATCAGCAACAAACGTTCTATCGTTAATTTTGTATACGCCGCCATCTGGATTAGCAGTTACGTCGATGTCGTTGTCAGGTACAATGATACCAGCACCCATTGTAAACCAGTTACCAGTAGGACGTAATTGCACACCTAGGTACGGGTTGCTGAAGTCAGAATCAACGTCATAGTTTACGTCGTTTGCGTCAAAGTCACCGCCGAATAGGTCAGCAACATCGCCACCAGCCCAACCAGCTTGTAATTCAGTTTTCTCATTTAGTGACCAACCGATGTTAGCACCATAACCTAGTGTACCAACTTCAGCGCTAACAGAAGCTGGGTTGATAGCAGTTTGGAAGAAAGTCTTAGTACCACCAACAACAGCACCAGTAGTATTGCGAACGATACCAGCGTCAGCATTGTATGCATAAGCAACAGGCTCAGCTTCATATGCAACAGCAACAGGCTCAGCTTCATATACAACTGCATCGTTACCATCAACAACGATAACAGGTTCAGCAGCTAGTGCAGCAGTTGACGCTAAAACGGCAGCAGAAATTGCTGTTAATTTAATAAGTCTCATAAATACTCTCCTAAAGTGTGGAATAAGTCGCCCATAAAAAATGACAATTTAGCTTTTTTTAAATCGATCATTTTGTTGAGCAGATTAAAACAATTTTGGCCGGAAAAGTCACCCCTCTAGGAGCGCTTTTTATTTGCCGTTATGTAAAGATTGCATAGATATTGTAATAATTACTACACCAATCCGCAAAACTTCGACTTTCTGTTACACAATGCTCTTAAAGTAACTCAGCAGCGCAAACATGAATATTGGTTAGCTTAATCTTCATGTAAGGATATTACAAAATATGTCATTATAATGACCTACCTCTTTATTTAACTCAATAACAGTTATATAGCTTATTACTACAGTTTGTTGTATTTTGTGAGATGGTGTAGTAATTATTGCTTTTAGAAAACTTTTCAGAAAAAAGTATTGGTATCAGTTTTCAATATTGTATGACTGTGTGACGTTAGTATTGATACATTTAGTATTGGCATATAGAGTAACTAGATCTTGTCTAGGCTTGATATTATGCTAAATTAGAGGTTAGGGAAAATGTGTCGCAAGGCTGCGTATTTACTTTTATCTGTTAATGCCTTGTTGTATTTCCTACTGTATTCTTTTTATTCTTATTGAGCCACTCATATGCCTAAAGTATCGTCGATTACCCGTGTGTTAGAGATTATCGAGGCGGTGTCCTATGCCTCAAAACCGCTCTCGCCACTTGAGCTATCGCAAGAGCTTGATATTCCCAAGCCGACCATTCATCGATTGATTCAAAATCTGCTCGATGAAGGGTTTGTCACTGTGGATATTGGCGGCGGCATTATACCGGGCAAGCGAGTACGAAACTTGGGTGTTGAGCTTTGGCAGCAGCGATTGTTCTTTAATGAGCGACAAATGATTTTGCAAAAGCTGGTTGATGAGCTAAAAGAGACCTGCGGGATCGGTGTGCCTTATCAGATGAATATGATCTATACCAACCGTGCAAATACGACCTTGCCGATACAGATTTATTTGCCAGTGGGCGCAAAATCACCAATGTGGTGTACAGCGACTGGTAAGCTGTATTTAAGTCAGTTGCCGCGCACAAGCCGCGACAAAATACTGCAAAACCTTTCATTGGATAAGTTTACCAAAAATACGATCACCGATATCGATGCGCTAAACGCTGAGCTTGATCGCATCGCTGAAACAGGTATCGGTATCGATAATGAGGAGTTTATCTCTGAGATGGTCGCAATCGCCGTACCGATACGGGATAGAAAGTCGCGCTACCTTGCTTCGCTATATCTTCATGCACCGACCATACGAGTGTCTTTAGATGATCTCTTAACCCATGTCCCACGACTGCAAAAAGCAGCGCAAGATATTCAGTCTCTAGTCTATGACCTACCCAGCTAGATGATGCAATATAAGCAAAAAAAAAGGTCTGCATTAAGATAATAATGCAGACCTTTTTTAGTTATGCTTTTTTTTAAAATCTTAAGTCAATACTGAGCTGTCGTGACGCGCCATAATGCTCGAGAAATCTCTATCGCCGTTCTCGATTGCATGCGCTTCATATAGCTCTGTCGCTTTGGCTCCCATCGGCGTCTCTACATGAGTATCTTCAGCGGTCTGCATAGCAAGGTTAAGATCCTTTTGCATGAGCTTACTCATAAATCCCCCTTGATAGCCATTGCTAGATGGGACATTCTCCATCACTTGCGGATAAGGATTGTATACCTCTAGTGTCCAGTTACGACCTGAGCTTTGTAGCATGATATCCGATAGCACTTTTGGATCGAGACCGTTTTTGACGCCCAGATTAATCGCTTCTGCCGTTCCTGCCATCAAAATTCCAAGCAGCATATTATTACAGATTTTTGCCACTTGTCCTGCGCCATGCTCGCCTGCATGAAAGATATTTTTACCCATCACTGCCAGTATTGGCTCAGCTTTGGCAAAGGCTGTATCCTCTCCGCCAACGATAAAGGTTAACGTACCAGCGATAGCACCGCCCGTACCACCGGAGACTGGGGCATCTAAGAAGTCTATGCCAAGCTTGCTTGCCGCCTCCGCCACTGTTCTTGCATCAGCTGCCGCGATGGTACTACTGTCAATCACTAAAGTACCTTTTGCTAGCTCTGCAAGTAGACCGTCAGAGCCACCCTCTCCTAAATAGACAGAATGGACATGCTTGCCAGCGGGCAACATACTGATAACGATTTGCGCATGACGTGCAGCATCTTTAGGACTATCTGCTACACTGGCACCTGCTTGCTGCAAGCGCTCAGTTGCTTCTGCGGATAAATCATAAACCGAGAGCGGGTAACCTGCTTTTAACAAGTTCTCTGCCATTGGTGCGCCCATATTACCAAGCCCAATAAAGGCGATATGTGGCTTATCCGTCTTGGTAGTATTCATATCCTTTGTATTCATCTCATCATTCCTTGATGGTTAGTATTAATCATGCGCGCAGGCGTTGCTACACATATAGTTGTAAACTATTTAATTGAGTGTAATTTTAATTTGATGTCTATATTAAATTGATAAATTCAATTTTTAACGCACAGACTGACTGCCTAAAGCCTCATCACCCAACCAATCGCCTAACGGATGCTCACCTTTAGCATAAGGATCCACAAAGTGCTGCTGTATGTACGCCTGCCCTTCGCTACTTAGGCAGTCTGCTAGTGAACGCGACCATTGTGGATTACGATCTTTATCAATGAGCAGCGCACGTACCCCTTCTTTAAAGTCAGGATTGGCGGCACAATGTACGGCTACATTGGCTTCTAAATACAGAACTTGCTCTAGTGATAAGTCAGTGACTTTATAATAAAGCGCATAAGTTAAAGCAGCGGTAACTGGACAGCCATGGCGATAAGTGTCTACTGCTCGCTGCGTCCAGCTATCATTGGCAAACTCTGTATCTATTTTTTCGAGTACTGCATCACTTTGTAATAAAGCATCGATATCACCCAGTCCGCCGCTGTTCATCAACTGCTCAATAGGTTGCCAATGGATTGCCAATTTACTAGCAGGCAGTTCAGCTACTGGTTGCGCAGCCAGTGCACGGCTAACAATACTATGAGCGCTATCGTTGTGGCATTTATCGTTATTACCAGCTGCTGATTGCCAATTACTCTGTTTTAAACTTTGTATGACGGCATCATAGTCACTACTGGCGACGGCATACTCTGCAAGATTGGCTAATAAAGCGTCACTGCCATTACACATCGCGCCCGTTAACCCTAAGAACAAACCTGTTTTAGCAGGCATGCGCTGCAAGAACCAACTGCCAGAAGCATCAGGGAACAGCCCAATAGTTACTTCTGGCATGGCAAATCGCGTGCGCTCTGTGACCAAGCGGTGACTACAACCTGCCATCAAGCCCATGCCACCACCCATGATAATGCCGTCACCCCAGAGTATTAGTGGTTTGGAATAAAAGTGCATCTGCCGATAAAGACGATATTCATGACCAAAAAATTCTGTCGCGTAAGGATTCGGTAGCGGTGCATCACTAGACATACTGTCATAAAGCTTACGAATATCACCGCCAGCACAAAACGCCTTATCGCCTGCGCCTTTTAATAGCAATGCCACCACTTGCTCATCACCTTGCCACTGCTCTAGTTGCTGCGATAACAATTGACACATCTCAACGCTAAGGGCATTAAGAGACTTTGGCATATTTAACGTCATTATCCCAATCAGGTGACCACAATCTGTCGGTTCGGTGCTGAATAGTACCGGCGCTTCTGGTTTGCCTTCTATAGCTGTTGTCATAAAAGTGACCTACAAATATTAAAAGAAAAATAGTATCATTAAGTTTGACTTTATGGCGTTTATTTATTTTGCCAAGTGGGTTTACGTTTTTCTAAAAATGCTTGTACACCTTCGCGCTGATCTTCAGTATCGAACAATTTAACAAAGGCTTCACGCTCATGGATAAGGTTTTGTGCAGGCGGAGTATGTCTTGCCGCTTGGATAAGTGTTTTGGAATAACTGACCGCAACTGGTGATTGTTTAGCGACTTTTTGTGCCAAGGCTTGTGCTGTTTGTAATCCCTCACCTTTTATAGCAACTTCTTCGACTAAGCCAATGCGTAGTGCAGTCTCGGCATCGACGCGCTCGCCGCACAATATCATGCGCTTTGCCCAGCCTTCACCTACTAAAGCTGTTAGATTTTGGGTACCGCCAGCACAAGGTAACAAACCAACGCCAGTCTCAGGCAATGCCATTTGTGCATGGTCTTCTGCAATACGGATATCACAAGCCAGCGCACATTCAAGACCACCGCCCATCGCATAGCCATTGATGACAGCGATGCTCACGCCGCGATAGGCTGACAACGCTTCAAATGCTTCACCAAAGGCTATCGCCATACTAATCGCACGACCTTTATCGCCATCTGCAAAATTATTTAAATCGGCACCTGCTGAAAAGAACTTCTCGCCATCACCATGGACGATTAACGCATACACCTCATCATTGGTATTGAGATCAGAGACCAATTGCTTAAGCGCATTGAGACTGTCCATCGTCCACGTATGAGCAGGTGGGTTGTTCAATGTGAGCGTCGCAATATGACCATTAATTGATAGTTTTAAGTTGGTATAATCCGTCATGAAATATCCTTGTTATAATTTTTTATAAAATTGCTTTATCCATACATTCGAATAGGCAAATTATCTATTCATATAAAATGATTAGCGTAACTGGCTTAACGCATCGTCTTGTAGCAGCTGACGTGAGACAATCACGCGCATAATCTCATTGGTGCCTTCTAAGATTTGATGCACACGCAAATCTCGCACATGGCGCTCAAGCGGATACTCATTGAGATAACCATAACCGCCATGCAGCTGTAAGGCTTCATTGGCGACATCAAAACACAAGTCAGTAGACAAACGCTTTGCCATTGCGCAATAAGTAGAGGCCTGTGCATCATTATTGTCGACTTTATTCGCCGCTAAATAGAGCATTTGCCGTGCGGTAATGGTTTGGGTCAACATATCTGCAAGCTTAAACTGTACCGACTGTAAACTAGCAATCGGACTACCAAATTGGCTACGCTCTTGCACGTAATTGGTCGCTGTCTCAAGCGCCGCTTGCGCAGTACCGACTGCACAGATACCAATATTAATCCGACCGCCATCTAAACCCTTCATCGCAATACGAAAGCCTTGACCTTCTTCGCCGATGAGGTTTTCTACTGGCACTTTGACATCTTTAAAGCTAATCGTCCGTGTTGGTTGTGCTTTCCAACCCATTTTATGCTCGTTTTTGCCGTATTCGATACCAGCACTGTCTGCATCAACGACGAATGCTGAAATCCCCTTTGGACCTGCAGCGCCCGTACGTGCCATAACCACTAACACATCAGTGGAACCTGCCCCTGAGATAAAGGTTTTTTCGCCGTTAAGAATATAATGCTCGCCTTGCTTATCGGCTTTGGTACGTAGTGATGCCGCATCAGAACCGGCATTAGGCTCGGTCAAACAATAACTGCCCAGCCATTCACCACTAACCATATTTGGCAAATATTTTTTGCACAATGCATCACTGCCAAACTCACCAATCATCCAGCCAGCCATGTTATGAATGCTCATATAAGCAGCAACAGCCGTATCACCCCATGCTAACTCCTCAAACACCATCGCAGAATCTAAACGCGGCAGACCCAAGCCATCATAGTCAGGGTTGGTATATAACCCTAAAAAGCCGAGCTCGCCTGATTTTTTAATCACATCAATTGGGAAATGCGAGGTGCGATCCCATTCAGCGGCATTGGGCTTTAGCTCTTTTTGTGCAAACTGTCTAGCAGTTTGGCGAAAGGCAATTTGGTCATCGGTCAATGAAAAATCCATGGGGTCATCCTTGTGCTGAATAGAGTGTATTAAAGCGTCAATGCAAATATAGGTGATTCAGCGTTAAATTGAAATAGTGGTATTAACCCCGCGGCTCGCCTCATCATCAAACCAGCGCGCCGTGACGGTCTTAGTTTGAGTATAGAACTGTACCGCTTGCTTACCATAAGGACCGAGATCACCAAGTTTACTGGCACGCGAGCCTGAGAATGAGAACATTGGTAATGGTACAGGAATCGGCAAGTTAATACCGATTTGGCCCACTTGGATATCTTGTTGGAACTTATGCGCAGCTGCACCTGACTGAGTAAAGATAGCCGTACCATTACCATGTGGATTGGCGTTGAGTAATTCAATCGCTTCATCTAAGCTGGCAGCACGCATGATGCACAGTACAGGTCCAAAGATTTCTTCTTTGTAAATTTGCATATCCGCAGTGACGTTATCAAAGATAGTAGGTCCTACAAAGTTGCCTTTCTCATACCCTTCAACCGTAATACCGCGACCATCAAGAATCAAGCTTGCCCCTTCTTCTACTCCAGTACCAATCAAATGCTCAACACGCGCTTTTGCCGCGGGAGAAATTAGCGGACCTAAGTCTTTATCATGCTTACCAGCTGAGACGATTAAACCTTCTGCTTTGGCCTTGATATCATCAATCCATTCACCCGCAGCGCCCACTAGCACCACAACTGACAATGCCATACAACGTTGACCAGCAGCACCAAATGCAGCACCAGCTAGCTGATTTAGCGTTTGCTCTTTATTGGCATCTGGCAATATAACACCATGGTTTTTCGCGCCCATCATACACTGTGCACGTTTTCCTGATTGACTGGCACGCTCATAAACGTGTTTGCCGACGTTGGTCGAACCGACAAATGAAACTGCTTTGATATCAGGATGATCACAAATCGCATCAACGGTCGCCTTGCCACCATGTACGACGTTTAGCACACCTTCAGGTACGCCCGCTTCAACCGCTAGCTCAACCAAACGCATGGTCACCATCGGATCTTGTTCAGAAGGTTTTAGGATAAAAGTATTGCCCGTGGCAATCGCCATTGGGAACATCCACAGAGGAATCATCGCTGGGAAGTTGAACGGCGTGATACCAGCACAAACACCAAGCGGCTGCCAAATACTATAGGTATCAACGCCTGAGGCAACGTTTTCAACGAAATCGCCAATCTGTAGATTTGCAATCCCAGCAGCATGCTCAACCACTTCTAAACCACGGAATACATCACCGCGTGCATCAGCAATAGTCTTGCCCTGCTCTGCGGTCAAGATTTCTGCTAGCTCATCCATATGGTCACGAATCAATGCCTGATATTTTAGAAAGATACGCGCACGTGTGGTAATCGGTGTTTTGCGCCACGTTTGAAAAGCGGCTTTGGCTGCTGCAACCGCCTGATTGATTTCATCGTCTGTGGTTTGCGGAACTTTGGCTATGACTTCTTGCGTGGCAGGATCGGTGATATCAATCCATTCACTGGTATTAGAATCAACAAATTGACCATTGATGAGCTGCTTGACGTGGTGCATAAGATATCCTTATCTTGTTTGCGAGACTACCCTTTAGCGGTGTCTTAATATTCAAAAAGAGAGAAAAAATGATGAGCTTTTATCGATCAAACGTAATTTATAAAATGATTTATTTCGTATCGTTATTGACTATACCAATAAACCATTTTTAGGGTCAAGCGCTTTGTCAAAATTTTATCTGAGTTTATGTTAACGAAAAAAACTTTATGTAAGGTATATTTTCAGTTTGAGCGAAAGCGACTAAGTAGTGATAAAAATGAAGAGACGCCTTAAATTGAAAACAAAAAAGCCCATGATTGTGCATGAGCTTTTTTTCAATATTAACGTTAGATGGCTTTTTTCAATTAATACGCCATCGTATTAGTAGTCTTTCATAGACTGCTTAATCGCCTCAATCGCTGTTGGATTATCAAGCGTTGACATATCTCCTGTTTCGTTGCCTTCTGCTAGAGCACGAATGGCTCGACGTAAGATTTTGCCAGAGCGCGTTTTTGGTAGTGCTTGCGGGAAATAAATTGCCGCTGGCCTTGCGATACCACCAAGGGATTTGACCACAGCACCGATGACCTGCTGCTCAATACGGAAACGATTTTCGGTGGTCGTGACTTGTTCATGATCTCTCAGCACACAAAAGGCTATCGGCAATTCTCCTTTCAATTCATCATGAATACCCACAACCGCACATTCTGCCATCTCTGGATGCGTACTAATCGCTTCTTCAATTTCTTGCGTGCCAATACGATGACCGGCGACGTTAATCACATCGTCAGTTCGTCCTAAAATATAAAAATAACCCTCCTCATCAGTCACGGCATAGTCTGAGGTTGAATATTGCTTGCCATCAAACAGACCAAAATAGCTACTGACAAAGCGTTCGTCATTTCGCCATACCGTGGTCAGACAACCGGGCGGCAATGGTGCACGAATCGCGAGCAGTCCTTTTTCGCCAGCTTTACAAGGTTCGCCTGTTTCTTCATTAATGACATGCGCATCGTAACCATACATGGGATAACCAGGTGAGCCTTGCTTGTGCGGCTTATGATTGAATTTGGGCGTGTTACTCAGGATGGGCCAGCCAGACTCTGTTTGCCAATAATGGTCTAAAATTGGCACACCTAAATGCTTAGTCAGCCAGTTGGCTGTCGATTCATCCAGTGGTTCACCTGCCAAAAAGAACGATTTGACACTTGAGACATCGTAGCGTGTCATCCATGTCTCATCTTGCTTTTTGAGCATACGTACGCCGGTCGGCGCGGTGAACAAAATATTGACCTTGTTGGCTTCCACAATTCGCCACCAGATACCAGGGTTTGGTCGATGTGGTAAGCCTTCATACATCACACTCGTCATGCCAGCCAGCAATGGTGCATAAATGGTGTAAGAATGCCCGACCGCCCAGCCGATATCTGATATCGCCCAAAATGTCTCGCCCGCCTTGCCATCGTAGATATAGTCCATCGACGTCGTTAGCGCAACCGCGTGACCACCTGTATCACGTTGCACGCCTTTTGGCGTACCCGTAGTGCCTGAGGTATAAAGTAAATATGATGGCGTATTTGACTCAAGCCAAACTGGCTCGACAATCGCATTGGCTTCACAGCTGATACGGCGCTGAGTTGCATAATCAACATCAATATTTTTTGGCTCAAATGGTAAAATGCCACGATTGATGACCAATACATGCTTGGGCTTGACCGTTGCTTGCTCTACCCCTTGATTGACAAGGTTTTTATAATTAATAACTTTACCGCCACGCAAACCTGCATCCACCGTGATGACCATTTTTGCTTCGGCATCATCCATACGAATGGCTAAGTTATGGGCAGCAAAACCACCAAATACCACGGAATGTACCGCACCGATACGAGCGCAAGCCAACATGGCATAAGCGGCTTCTAGAATCATCGGCATGTAAATGACAACGCGATCGCCCTTGCCAATACCATGACGCTGTAGCACATCAGCAAAATAATTGACTTCTTTATATAGGTCATTATAGGTCAGACGACGTTTGGTATAGTCCGTGTAAAGCTCAACGTTATTACCCAAATCTTTAAACGCATCGACGACTGCAGGAAAGGTTTCGATTAACTCTTGGTTAATCTCAGAGGATAACCAGATAAAAGCATCTTGCTCTGCGCGTTCTGCAAGATGGCGATCCACACAGTTATAGCAAAGATTGGTCTCGCCGCCGACATACCACTGCGCAAAAGGCAGATTGCTGTCATCAAGGATTTGTTCAGGTTCTTTATGCCAATAGATACGCTTTGCTTGCTCTGCCCAAAACTGCTCTTTATTTTCAATAGAAGAGTGATAAATTTCAGCAAAAGTTTGAGTGGTATTAGATAACGCTTGAGAAGTCTGAGCTTGCTCTGACGATTGGTTGGTCACTGAAGTGGCGGTTTGCTCGCTCATAATAGCTGTCCTTAGCATAAATGATGGGTAATACGATGTAATATTGTCATAGTAAAGATTGGCTATCCCTGCCAGCTATCTCTAATAGAACAAAAAACCGATACACTACGTATCGATTTAGTAGGTATCGGTTTAAAATGTAGCAGAGCTAACAATAAAGGTCAACTATTAAGCCAGTTATCTGCTCAATAGTTAAGCCACTTTAAGCCTATACCTCAGTTTGATCAGCATACATCTCACGCATCACTTTTTTGTCATGTTTACCAACAGAAGTCTTTGGTAGCTCATTGACGAACTTAAACTGACTTGGCACACCATATTTCGGGATAATACCCCGCTCTACAGCTTTCTCAGCAATGGCTTTGATATCATCAACGCTCGTGTCTTGAGCATTAGGTTTTAACACAATCAAGGCCAATGGACGCTCGCCCCACTGTTTGTCACGTACCCCAATCACAGATACGTCAGCGACCGCTGGATGTAACGACAAAATCGTCTCAATCTCTAATGACGATATCCACTCGCCGCCTGACTTAATGACATCTTTTAAGCGATCAGTAATTCTAATATAACCATCAGGACGTATATAAGCAATGTCTTGGGTGTGCATATAGCCGTTTTCCCACAGCTCTTTGCCCGCATCGTCATTTTTTAGATAGCTTTGCGTTAGCCAAGGTGCGCGCAATACCAGCTCGCCAGTATTGTCTTGACCGGTACCAACCGACTCATTATTGCTACTCCATATTTGAGCATCCACCATCAGTACGGGCTTACCAGTCATACAACGGCGAGCGATATCTTCATCTTCACTCATTTCAGGCTCGTCGAGACTAAATTCTGTCAAGCTAATAAGGGGCGCTGTCTCTGACATACCATAACCAGTATATACTTCGATACCTTGTGCCATGGCGGTTTTTGCCAAGCCTTCAGTCAACCTTGAACCACCGATGATCATTTTTAAACCATTAAAGCTAGCACCGCGATCTTGCGCTTCTTTGAGCACCATTTGCAAAATCGTTGGGACACAATGGGTAATACTAACTTTTTCATTAATAATCAAATCCATTAACACATCTGGTGCATAGCGTCCCGGATACACTTGCTTCAGACCAGCCATGGTCGCAGTAAATGGAAAGCCCCACGCATGTACGTGGAACATTGGCGTCATCGGCATATAGACATCACCGTAGCTGACGCCTTGCTTGTCGGGCAGCATACCTAATGTCGCCGCTTCGGTAAGAGTATGCAATACTAGCTGGCGGTGGCTAAAGAATACGCCTTTTGGATCGCCCGTCGTGCCTGAGGTATAAAACGTCGTGGCAATGGTGTTTTCATCAAAATCTGGGAAGTCAAACTCACTATCGGCAGCTTGTAATAACGCTTCATACTCACCTACTACGCGGTTTTGATTACCACCGAAGACTCCTTCAGATGTCACGCCATCATCATCTAGCCAAATAATGTGCTCAATACTAGAGTTTTCAAACTGATAGCTTTTGACCAATGGCGCAAACTCAGAGTTGAGCAGCAGCACTTTTGGCTTAGCGTGATTGATGGTATAAAGAATTTTTTCTGGCGATAGGCGGATATTAACGGTTTGTAAAATATACTCTGACATCGGTACCGCGAAATACGACTCAAGATAACGATGGCTGTCCCAATCCATCACCGCCACTATATCACCTGCATCTAGATTTAAACCTACTAAGACATTGGCCAAGCGATTGATACGATTGAATAAATCTTTATAGGTAAGGCGTTTTTTGTCAGCATAAACGATTTCTTGCTCTAGCGACACCGTTTTGGCACGGTTCAATAGTTGCTTAACTAATAAGGGATAATCGTAAGCAGAAGGGGCGCTGTGGTAAATATTTGACATAGATGTGACGTCCTTGTTGGTCATGCGGATAAGTTATTATGCGGGTGAATCATGGATAATTGATGGCACGCAGTTCTAGTTATTTTAGCTTTTACTTATAAAAAATTGGCTGTTTAAAAAGTGATAGTGGCTAACATTATTAATAGAATTATTAAGGTGTATTGAACAGGCTATATCGATAGTAAGAAAAAATCGACGCTATGTAAAGCAACCTTACGTAAACATCCTAAGCTGCAATAGCTTGATGAAAATTGCTCAAAAACAGCCATCAAGCCGCGCGTGATTTTGTTTTAATCATGCCAAAACTGGCAACCAGTAATGCCAAAATCTGTACAAATAAGAGCAGCCATACTGTGAGCGACCACTGCCCGCGCGCATAAGCCATACCGCATAACCACGCACCCATCGTACCGCCAGCATAATACCCCATGTAATATAAACCAGACGCCAATGAGCGCCCTTTTTTAACATTGACGGCGATATAACTGATGGTAGCAGCTTGGGTGATAAAGACACCTGAGGACATAATAGCAAGACCAATAATAATGCCCCATAACGGCGTTACTAGCGTTAACAGCACCCCAATCATAGAAACGAAAACAGCCACGCGCACTGTGCGCGCTGAACCAAAGCGACGTAGCAAGGTCGTCGACAATGGCGTGATGACAACGCCTATCAAATAAACGGCAAAAATATTGGCAAGCGCACCCGTATTCAACTCATATGGCGTCTTAGCAAGATGTAGATTGATAAAGGTAAAACAACCCACGAGTGAGAATAAAACACACGCTCCTAGCAGACAAGCCGTCACCACATAACGATTGGTTAGATGCTCACCGAGCGTCTGCATCGCGGAACGAAAATTCGGATTGGCCACAAACTGCTGTGACGATGGCAGCATTTTGCCGACCCACAGCGCACCGATAAGGGTCATCGCTGCCATCACATAATAGCCTGCACGCCAGCCGATAAGCTCGTGCAAATGCCCAAGCAAAAATCGCCCCATGAAGCCGCCAAGTACCGAGCCTGAGACATAGAACGACATCAGTTCTGTGACAGCGCGTCCCTCAAACTCTTCACCGATATAAGCAATCGTCACCACGGTAATGCCCGGTACAGACAACCCTTGCATAAACCGCCACATACCCATCCAACCAATACTCGGACTTTGGGCAATTAAAGCAGTTGGTATCGCTAAAAATAATAATGCGCCAACGATAAAGGATTTACGCCCCACAGCGTCAGACAGCATGCCCAAGAATGGCGACATAATAGCAATCGCCATCACCGTTGCACCGACGATCATGCCAGCTTGCACCTCAGTTGCAGACAGGTCTACCATTAATACGGGCAAAATGGCCTGAATAGAATACACTTGCAAAAAAGCAAACATCCCAATCAAGCCAATGGTGAGTTTTAAGACCCACGATGTTGCATTATTGATTGGTGTAGATAGAGGTTCTGGCATATTATTTTGGGATTTACTGATGGTATTTTTCACAGGGATACAGGCTATGTTGGACGCGGATGATCTGGCGTGAGTAATAGAAATAGGACGATAATAGCTGAAATAATGACGAAAACAATGATGACAATAATGGCTGATGCTAGGGATAGCCGTCAGGTATGATTTTAGCACACCAAATACCAGACTCTGGTTTCGGTGTGTTATCGGTATTGCTTTATTGATGCTTAGGGTCTGTTGAACACTAAAAATTGCTGCTTTGTATACTGCGTAGGTGACGTATATTTTTGACAGCAAGCAGATTACTGTCTACTATTATTTTGATCTATTATATATAAATGCGATCTACAAAAACTTATACCCACAAAATATAACCTGCGGCAAAATCCAACTCACCTATAGCAGACTCTCTATCATGCCCAAATACCCTTTTTATTCGCAATGGATTGTCGCTATAGGTGCATTGGTTTTTTCTATAAGTGCGTCGGCAGTTACGTTAGACGAAGTAGCCGCAACTAACAAGCTCACAATTAAAGAGCAATCGACCAAAATAGTATCAACCCCGATAGCGTCAGCGGTTGTAATAACATCGTCTGTATCAGCACCAGCCGTGCCGTCAAACTGTATCGCCGACAGTATTATTACAGCGGCTAATCTTTCAGATACGCGTGATAAAGGGCCTTTTTCGGTGGCCAAAAAACCCGTTCCTCGTCAGTTAGCCAACGGCTTTGGTGGCGGAACTATTTATTATCCAACCAATGCAGGCGGCTGTGGTCTGTTAGGCGGAATCGCAGTAGTACCGGGTTATGTGTCCTACGAATCTTCTATTAAATGGTGGGGGCCGCGTTTGGCATCTTGGGGATTTGTGGTTATTACCATCGATACCAACTCCATTTATGATGACCCAGAGAGCCGTGCGGCGCAGTTAAGTGCCGCGCTTGATCATATGCTTCGTGACAATACGGTAGGCGCTCAGATAGATAGTACACGCTTGGGTGCTATTGGCTGGTCAATGGGCGGCGGCGGCGCGCTCCAGCTAGCGACAAAACGTCAGACGGTTCGAGCGATTATTCCGCAAACGCCCTATCACGATAAAGACTATGGCGAAATGAACACGCCTGCTTTATTCATTACTTGCCAAAATGACCGTATTGCCTCAAATAAAAAATACAGCAGTCGTTTTTATGATAAGGCTACAGGCGCAAAAATGAAGATTGAGATAAAGAACGGTAGCCATTTTTGTCCAAGTTATCGTTTTAATGAGATATTACTGAGCAAGCCCGGTATTGCTTGGATGCATCGCTATATTAATGGCGATACCCGCTTTGATCAGTTTTTATGTAGTAACGACAACTATGGCAACAATCCTCGTATATCCGCTTACGACTATAAAAACTGCTCATAAACGAGGCACTCATGAGAAAAGCACTGATAAACTAGACACTTATAAACGATCCGCTGGTCAACGTCTGACTTAGGAGCGCTTAGCATAGAAAAAGGCTACCGAAATGGCAGCCTTTTTTATAAAATCATTAACGCAATTATTCACAGCTCGCTTTGCCAGTGCGATGATTAACGGCACCATTGGCGGCTAATAGCTTTTGCATATCAACCAAATCTCGCGAACACGCATATGAATAGGCACCTTGATTATATGAGCCCATTTTTTTGTCTTTGGTCGTTGCCACTAGATTTGGATTAGCACCTTGCGCCAATAAATAGTTGACAGTTTCAAGGCGATTATTACTAGCTGCAACCATAATCAAGGTTTCACCATCACTTTCTACCGTCTGATCATTTAAGTCCACAGGCGCTTTTTCATTCAATAACGTATGTACTTTTTTGACAATATTGGTATTTTTTCCCAGTACAGCAGATTTCATGACGTTATAAACATCACCGTCATCTTTAGCATAGATATCAGCACCTTTGCTGACTAAGTAATCGACCACATCTTCATAGCCGATAAAAGCAGCCCAGCCTAACGCCGTTTGGTTAAGGCTACCTGTATCTTTAACTTCTAAGTCTTGACCATTGTTAACCATGTATTTGACCGTGGCTAGATCACCATGTTTTACGGCGTCAAACCAAGTAGCATCTGCACCTGTGGAGGGTTTGTCATAAAACACACGCCAAGAAAGTTTGTTTTGATTGGCAAGATCAAAATTCTCAGTAGTGCTGAAACGAAAACCCACTTGTGGGACTGGTGCGGTTTGAGCAGCTTGGATAGTGTCAATTTTAGTGACGCTGTTATCATTGTTTAGGCTTGAGCAACCTGCTAATAACATCGTTGCCATAACCGCTGATGCGCTCATTTTTCCAAAAAATCTCATGACTCAACCTTCAAATACAAATTAAATAGTGAGAGATATTATACAGATTCATTAAATAATAATCTATAAATTATAAGCTATGAATGACAATGACCCTCGAGTAATATAGGCTTATATCCGACTTTAACGTTATACACTGAACCTAACAATCAACATCTTTTTTATAACAGACTTTAGGTACATGACTCACCATAATAAGATATCAATTATAATAAGTTGTCATCTACTGATAAGAAATATTCATTATTAAAATTGCTGAGACATTAAAAAACTCGAATAAAAACACTAAGGAATAATTTCAATGACCGATAAAATTCATGATTTAGGGGCAGGATTTTGGAATATACGCGGATCTTTTCGCATTGGCGGTGTTCTAAACATTGGCACTCAGTGCTCACTTATACAGTTAAACTCAGGAAAGTTTATATTTTTGGATAGTTATTCATTGACTGGTGACGTACGCGATGAGGTGATGGCATTAACCAATAATGGTCAAGATGTCGAAGCAGTACTGAACGTCCACCCATTCCATACGGTGCACTGTGCACAAATGGCAAAAGACTTCCCGCAGGCGACCTTTTATGGCAGTCGCCGCCACCATAAAAAAGTACCTGAAGTACAATGGGCAGATGACTTGGTTGAAAGCGATGCGGTCGCCAAGCGTTACCCTGAGCTTAAGTTCTCAATGTCACAAGGCATCCACTATATCTCACCCAATGAGATGATTCATGCAGGCTCACTATTAGCCTATCATCCTGCCAGTCAAAGCTTGCACGTCGATGATACCTTTATGAGTCCACCGATGAAGTTATTAGAGGCGATATTACCTGAACTGATACTGCACCCAACGACCAAAAAAGCGCTAAAAAATGAGCCCGATGCAGGCAAGCAATACTGCGATTGGGCAAGCAATTTGGCACATGAATGGCGCGATGCGCGTAATTTCTGCGCCGCACATTCCTATTTAGTGACATTCAATGACGGTGAATTTGAAGTGGCGCTATTAAAAGCCATTGATAAAGCCCGTCCAAAATTAGAAAAAGCTTAATTGACCGTATAATCTCACATTAGAAGCATAACAAAGGGAGTGACCAAGATGGTCGCTCCCTTTTTTGCAATGACGCCATCAACATCAAAAGTTATTAACGAAACAATAAAGACGCTAGCTCATCTTCGTTATTGATGATATCTGCCAAGGTATAGCGCTCAAGGACGTTAATAAATGCCGTTAATGCTTCAAAGAATACACTTTTTAGTTGGCATGCTGGGCTAATGACACAGCCTCTAGCGTTATTTGTCGTTTCATCAATAAGCGTAATAGGCAAACCAGTCTGTCGACCATCACTACTCTTATCATTCGCGGGTGTCGCAAAACACTCGACCAAATCAAAGTCCGGCTCTATTTTTTTAATTAATACACCCAAATTGATGTCTTTTGGCGCACGAGCCAAACGTATACCACCATTTTTACCACGCACACTTTCTATATAACCAAGCTGACCCAACTGATGAATAATCTTGGTCAAATGACTTTTAGAAATGCCATAACTGTCGGCAATATCACTGATATTTGCAAGTAATGGCGGCTCTGGTCTCACTGCCAAGTAAATCAATGAGCGCAGCGCATAATCGCTATAATTGGTCAATCGCATTTATTTGCGCTCCTATTTTATATAAATCTTTCAAATATGTATCAGCTTAAATTTTAGCAATGTAACTCTATAAGTTTGAAAATGAGGGTCTTGAAAAGTCAGTGTCTCAAACAAACGGTATTTCAAACAAACAGTGTCTGGAAAACAAAGGTCTTAAAACCTTATAACATTTGCAAAATAATCTACTTAAAAATATCAACAATCAGTCGATAGACTTGGATAAATACCCTATTATTTTGGCGATAGCATTATAACGGCTCTACAGGCTCTAACCAAACAAACCATCAGGTCTAGGACGTGCCAGCATCGGCAAATAACTGATGCAAAATAGCACGAAGCAAGCAATCCACGCCCCTTGGGCAATCATGATCCATAATAGATAGTGACTCATATCGGCAAGCGGCAACAGCACGCGACTGACAAATGCCAATACCATCAGACCATACATAATATTCACCGTCTTGGGCGGCTGATGAATGCTGCGTCCCGTATGACCAAGCGATACCCGCGTCATCATCGCTACGGTCATCATACCAACGCCTGCAATGGCAAGCCCATGCATCGCAATACTATGAGTATAGCCCAACCATGGTTGCAGCGCATACAGCAGAAAACTCAAACACATGCCCAAAAATGCAACATATAATGACCAAAGCAATGGCTTTTGCCAGATACCGCGATGATACCAGCCTACCAAACGGACGATATTAACCACTGCTACGCCAAGCGCCGTAATAGTCAGCAGATACTGATTAGGATAAAACAAGTCACTGATAAAAAACGCTAAGAAAAACAATAAACTCGCAATATCCTGTACTTTACTATTGCGCAACTTGATGACTTCCGTCGTTCCAAGACTCAGACCACGTTCAATAAAGAATGGCACCACGCGGCGACCAATGGTCAGCACCAAACCGATAATTAAATAAAACCCTAGATAAATACCTATTTTAGTCATACTCATATCGGCATTGATAATACCCCAGTAGCAGATTCCATTGCCAACGGTCAATAATGCCAGTTTCGCTAAGATACCCATTTGCTTATACTGCTTGACCTGTAATACCGCTCGACATATCACAAATGCCATCGAAGCGATAAACAATAAGTCAAATACTGCGGCGATATATAACAACGATATACTGCTACCCGCAACCGTCATACCAAGCCCAAAACCTGCCCAGCTCAAACGTGCCAGCAGCCAACAGCCAAATATAGCCAGCAGCTTATAACCATGCGGCATCATTACCCCTGTCCACGTCTTCACTGCCGTGAGGAGAAATCCTGCAATGACCGCCAAGGCATAACCATAGACCATCTCATGACCGTGCCAATACAATGGGTTCAGTGCTTGTGCGTCAATATCTGTATGACCAGTAAATACAAAAGACCATAGCAGCATCGTTATCACGGCAAATAGCGCGGCAGCACTAAAAAATATTCGAAAGCTCAAATTCAGAATAGGATGCGGAGAGCTGGGCGGCTTGCTGGGTAAGTTGATCGATTGCATGGCAGTCTTCTTAGAAGCATGTGAATAAAGTTTAACCTAAAGATTCATTTTAGATGAATGTTATGAGTTATACAATAGTGATAATTTTATAACTCATTATAACGGTTTGCTATTAGCATAAAAAATAACCGCTAATAAGACTATTAAGCGGTTTAGAACGTGCTATTTAGTATTGGTGCTCTAAAATCCATAAACTGCTTTAACTTACATGACCGCCTTGCCATTTATCAATGAACTCACCATTGGGATCGTATTGCTGGGTTTGCTTGCAAAGATTAAATTGCCGACATCCTCTTGGATCAGCGCCTACGCCCGCTAGATATTGCCAATTCCCCCAATTACTCGCGACATCATAATCGATAAGATGCTGCTCAAAATAGGTTGCACCGTAACGCCAGTCTAAACCCAGCTCATGAATAAAGCAGCTAGCAACGATTTGTCTGCCACGATTGGACATATACCCTGTTTGCTTTAGCTGATTCATGCAGGCATTGACGATAGGATATGGCGTGCTGCCATTCTGCCATTGCTGCAAACGCTGATCGTCAAAATGAGTAGCTGGTAATTCATGACCAATGCCCTTAAACAAAAATAGATTGCTACCATGTTCAATCGCATACCAATAAAAATACTCGCGCCACAGCAGCTCAAACCATATCCAATACGTTGACTCATTGGCGATAATCTCACGCTCATAATGACGTAAGCGATTCAATAGTATTTTCACAGACAAGCAACCATTTGCCAGCCAAGGCGAGAATTTAGTGGAATGCGTCCAGTCATCCAGTGCATTACGTGTGGTTTTATAAGTGCGCGGCGCAGCAGAATCGAAATAGTGAGTTAAATGAATCATTGCATTTGTTTCACCACCTTTAAAACTAAGCGCTTGCTCATCAGATGGTTGTGTTTTAAAAAGGTATTTACTATGCGCTATCAACGCATCAGGCATTGGCGGTAGCGACTTTGGCGTAGGAAAAACAGCCACCTCTTCGTCAGCATTCAATAAATCATGGCTTGCTTCAACCTTTTTGCGAAACTGGGTAAAGCTTTTGGGCAGGTCTTGTGTCGGTAAATCAGCAAATAGCGTATGGGTTGATTGCCTGTGCCATATTATCTGTGGATATTTGCTCTGCAAGGCAGCATAGCCTTTATTTTGATTATAATCTGCCGTGTGGCTGACACAGATATCGGTGACTTGTTGCTGCTCAATGAGCTGGCATAACTGAGTAAAGGCGTTTAAGGCAGACTCCACCTTATCTTGTGACAACTGACTCTTTGATGAATAGCTTGGCGACAGATACAGCAATCGATTACCAAGGCGCTGAAGCGATCGATCCAAATCAGCCAAGCTCTCAGACAAGAACTGCTGACGAGCAGCGCCCATCTCATTAAAGTGGTAAGCTTGACGGCTCTCTTTCGGTTCAATGCAATCAGCCAAAAAACCAGCATAGATAAGCATCAGGTTGCCTTGATTACTTTTAGTCAATGTCGCCGCTTTGACTAACGTTTCATTGTCCTCTATGCGCAAATCGTTATGAAATAAGACCAATACCGCTTTTTTGACTGACTTATTTGATGCATTGTCTAATTGGTGATTTGACATGCTCTCGATTCCCAAGTAGTTAAACGCGCTCACTTGAAGCTGAGTCTAAACTTTGACTTCCTCCCCGCCCTCAAAGGAG
>NZ_JBQSXK010000012.1:0-102339 GCF_052378115.1 Psychrobacter sp. AOP30-A2-5
TCTGAATAATCCAACATTATTGTTAAACTCTGAGCAAAATAATAAATAAGCCATCTGCTCGAACGCCCATTGTTCCTTATTTTCATTTTTGATGGCAAATTTATTCCAGTTCATTGTAGTCCTTGTAGTTTTGCTCTTTGGATGAATTGTTTGTAACTTCAGTTTTTAAAATTAAATATTATTCACAGTCGACTTTCACACATTCAACGACTGTAGTCTTCCCATCGTTGTACATTCTAAGTTTAGGCTCCATCATCTCGGTTCCATAATCGTAGACTATAAATTCGGGCTGAAATCTATCTACAGCTTGACCAATATATACACACGCTGCATTTGAAGCACAAACCAATAGATGTACTTTTTTTATACCATGCATTTGGTTCAAGTTAGTAAAAATTTCCTTAAGCCTATTAGCTAGTTTTTCACCCTCAAGTGGATGCGCTATTGCGCCATTACCGTATCCATAACTCTGAGGAGGATATATATTTATTACTGGAAGCTTGTTTTGGACTTGTTGATTAAGATGGTCGATTGTTGAATCAATCATCGCAGCGGGAAAAGTTAATTTAATGCTAACAATAACTTCTGAGTGCTCTGAGTCAATCTCTGGCTCGTCAATAATAAATGCATCTTCTCTAGGCTGTACTCCAGGCCACATCCAACTACTAGCATCTCTATAACGCAGCATTGGCATTAATTTGGATTTATTACCGAATTTCGCACCAAAACCTATTAGGGCAAAAGTTGGACCTAAAACGAACACAGCTGCGCTACTACCTTTAGTCCATGCTTTTATTTGATTGACACAGTCTCCTATATGCTCATAACTTCTTCTATGAAACTCATAAGGGTTCCGCATTGAATCAGTTACACCATAATCTATAGGAGTTAAGTCATTTTTTGCCCTGCAATTAACTACGCTCAATGATTTCGAAATTGATATCGGATCTGGCATTTCTATACTTTGTCCATTTACGCTCCACGGAATAAAATATACTGGAACAGGTGTATAACTCAATGCATTGAGAAGATTGTTACATAGCTGAATATGTACGTTTCGCATATCTTGTAATTTAGATGCGGGATAATCTAAACTAGCTATTCGATCTATTAACCTATGATGAATATCACACAGTAATAGAACATTACTTGGTTCGTCAGCCAGATTTTTTGATAAGTACATTATTCCTCTAGGTCCACTCTCAGAAGCTGCAATGTTATGAGCCATATAACCGAAGTTGCCTCTATGTCCTGATAATGAATCAAAATCTAACCTTGAACCGCAGCCAGAAAACATACACCTACCATGACTCTCTTCCATAACAATGCGTTTAGTCAATTGACTGAACTTGTTTCCTCTTCCTGTAACCTTCTCTCGACCTAAACTCCACCGTTTGAATAGTTTAGTAGTTTCTTTAGCGTTGAGCTTATTAGAGCTAATTCTAATTTCATCCCATAGCTCCTTAAAATTTTCTAATGTCTGGAAATCTTCTAAACTAAACTCTTTCTTTTCGGAGACTCTTAACCTCGTGTCTATTACATAGCTATCACTTATGTATGAAACCAACTTTTCATTGTCGTCACGCTGAAGAGAAAATCTAAAAACATCAATTAACTCACCGTCATTGAACAGTAGTGTCATTAAGTTATGATAGCTTGCGTCTGAAAGGAAACCAACATGATCCCATTTCATTCCTGTACTTTTAAGATGGTCGAGATATTGTTTGGCCGATTCAAGATCGGTAAATATAGTCTTATTTAGGGCTTGATCATGCGAGGTCTGAGTTCCCGCAGATGAATTATTTGTAGTCATTTTTTAATTGTCCAATTCAGTAGAAAAAAGCAAGTAGCCTAAAAATATTTTAGAGTTTTGAGAGTAGGCAATCCAAAAGCCAATATGACTAGTACCAACGATGACATACAAAATACGTTCTGATAGGTATTTAGAGCTAGTAAATTGACTCGCTAGATCATTCAAGTCAGCATTAGATGGATTAGGCTTTGGCTCAGGGTGTGTATGCCATAACCCTAGAAGACCACCAAAACCTTTGGTGTCCTTCCAATATTTTTTGAGAGCTTTATCGTGAGCTTTGGAACGAAAGAAAGTGGTGCGAGTACGCTTGTCTCTGAACATGGGAGTCGTTAAGTCGTCTACCAGTATCGTATGACTATCTGCATAATATCTGCCTAATAATATACCGCCAGCTTCCTTTGATCTTACGTGCGATTGTCTAAAACCGAACCAAGCGGTTATAACAGACTCTGATATTGCACCATCGTATGCTTTATCATTTTCCTTCCATACGATGCGGTTGTTTAGGTACTGCAACATGAGCATCCTGCCACCTTGATAGAGCTTAATGACTGTGAATAATAACCACCATTTTGTAGAGCTGCCTCATGGTGCTTAGTAGCTTCTAAGCCATAGTCAATCGGTAATTTATTGGTAGCGCACCACGATTGTAATCCAGTTTTAAGTTCAATCACGAACTCAGCTATAATCACTGCTGTTTTCATAGCATGTACTGAACCATATGCCGTGAATGCTCCAGCGCATCCAGTGATATTTTTCGACAAAACTATACCTAAAGGATTACTAAACAAACTAGTCCTTATATAATTTGAAGAATTGCCATCGTCATCATAGTAAAGACACTTCAAGCAACCATCCTCATTACTTCTGAATCCTAGAACATGACCACCCAATCCGTAAGCCTCTAGCCAACCAGATACAACATGGACATTCGCCTCATAAGTATATAAGCGTCGGCACACCTCAAGCTCTGTTGGAGGATGACCAGTAGCTAATACTATGGAATGAATTTCAGATAGCTGTTCATTGTTTTGGCTATTGAGCCAGTTTAGGATATTAGCTTTATAGGCTACTATTTCTAACTCAGGTATATTTTGCTGCAGACGGCTTTTGAGCGCACTAACCTTAGACTGATTTACATCTTGTATTCCAAGGTGATGCCGCATAACGTTGTCAGTTTTCATATCATCATAATCAACTAGTATTAGCTTATCGATATCTGACTCAGCCAGTATCTCTGCGACTCTTGAACCAACTGAACCACAGCCAGCTATCACGACGGTCTTTTTACTTGAAAACTGAGAATCAATACCAGTACGATTTAGTAAGTACTCGCGCCAACCGCGCTGTAAGGTTTGAACCTTAAAATTACGATATTTATTCGAAGCCATATCCTGATAATAGGAGATGACCAAGTAAGTATGCATTTTAGGCGTGGGTATCTCTAAGAGAACGATTTTAAACTTACTTTTCTTATTTAAGCTGTCTAACTGTTGGGTACTGAAGTTTAAAGCTTGTTGTTGCCACCAGTGTTCATTAAAGGATGTAAAAAGATTAGGAATAATGAAGTCTTCGATATCGGCTAAAGATACCTTAATTACCTTTATAGCAGTATAAGGGCTAGAGCTAGGTGGATGTTGGCTATTGCCATCTACTAAATATTTAATGTGATGACACTGTGGTGTATTACGTTGTTTCGTAAAATTAATACACCATGCGTATAAACTTTCAGACTGATTCGGATTATGTGTCGCAATAATAATAGGGGCATCCGATACGACTGTTTGATTGTAACCATCGATCTCTTCATATAAGGCATCTCTGTTTCCAGCACTGTACGATTTAAGGGCTTTCGTCAGAATGCCTATAGCCGTATCTACAGCATATTTGAAGAGACCAAATAAGTCAGCGCTATCAAACATCTCACCTTGATGATCTGTGACACATATTAAGCCATTATTTCCTACATGATCTAGTGCTGGTAAATTGCACTTAGCAACCGATACTGTAGGCAGCAATAACCAACGCCTTCGATCAGCATATGTGACTGATAAAGGGATTGTTTGGCCATGAATCTCTAAATCAAAGCCAATAGCTATAAAACCATCTTTTTTATTCTTACTCTCAATGTTTTTGCCACCAAGAAATTGAATATGTTGTTCAAAGCTTTGCTGTACGCCATCGCTAATTGTCATTACATTGCCTATGCTGATGATCCAGTGCTCACATATGGTGCTTCGATACTCTTTTTAGCCTTGTCAACTTTAGCAGCTATTGGAAAATCATCACCGAAACTTTTTTTCAAGGTCTTACTGGCTTCATGCGCATCTGGGTCATCGACAGCTGACTGTAAATTATCTCCTAATATCTCAAAACGCTCCTTGATAGTAGCCATATCGTCATCGTTGACAGATTTTAGTAAATCACCACCAGGTGTTATAGGTAGATTAATACTGAGACGACCCGAGTAATCAAAATTACTCAGGATAGTTTTAACTAAATCAAGTAGAACCTCTCCATCATTTTGAGTATCTACATCCGGTTCTAACCAATGATATGCTGCTATAGTCAGTCCAATGCTATGGATACCCACATATTTATGATTGCGCCATCTTTTTAAGTAGCGTACACATCTACGAAACTGTTTACGTTGGTCAGAACCGTTATCTTCATAGATATCATTATCTTTATATAAATCATTTATTAGTGACGTCATACCCTCAGGATCAGACTCCTGCCAAAATCGCTTGTCTTCAGTTAGACCTTTTTTTCCTTTAGCTAAATAGTATGTATCATCATATTCATTGTTGGATTTAGCATATATTGGTAAATCAACATGATAATCTGGTTCGCCATCCTTCATATAGGTCACTGTCACACATGAGCGGCTCACATTCACATCACGATTAGTATATTGAATACATTCGGCGACCAACTCTTTTAGCTCAACAGGTTTATACTCCTCTTTATGGCAGTCAAGAAGTACGCCAACATCAATATCGTAGTCGCCAGTTCTGATAGGTTTTATTCCCGTATTTAAAGCGTAGCTTCCTTGGTTAAAGCTTTTGACAAATTGAGGATAGCCTTCCTCTTCTTTAGCTTTTAAACTTGCTTTAAGCTGATTAATTATCAAGTCACGTTTTTCACGTAATACATCATTCGCGTGTTTACCTTCATAAGTACCTAGTTTGATTTCAGTATGAAATTCTAAGAACTGTTTTTGTAAATCTACCATATATGTTACCTCTCAATAATTGTTAAGTTTTAATAGTTATAGAATATATCAAGTCTCTACCAACATTAATAGGTACAAACTATAAGAGGCGACAGTATGTGTCGCCTCCAGCCAAATCAAACCTGAAAAACACTTAGCAATAACTTAAACTAGCTCTGCCAAAGCAAAAGCCTAAGATGTCGTATAACAGGTCGATATCTGGTGAGAGCAAACGGGTTATATGATAAATTACCACTCAGAATATTAAGCACTAAACATGCCTTTCGTGGCTAAAAATAAAGAAGGAAGTGAGGCGATATGCCTATATTGAATTGGTTGAATAAAGAGCAAGCGCTGACTACAGCGCGTGACTGTCCGTATCGTTTGGTAGAGCTAGTGCCAGAATTATCTTATGGCGAGTCAGATACTGACAATATGCTCATTCAGGGCGATAACCTTGATGCATTGAAAGCACTCATTCCTACGCATTCAGGAAGGATAAAGTGCATCTTTATTGACCCACCTTATAACACCAAAAGCGCCTTTGAACACTATGACGATAATTTAGAGCACAGCAAATGGCTGTCGATGATCTATCCACGCTTAGAGCTATTGCATCAGCTACTATCTGAAGACGGTTCTATTTGGATTACACTCGACGATTCTGAATCACACTATTTAAAAGTGATGTGTGATGAAATTTTTGGAAGGAAAAACTTTGTCGCTAATAGTGTTTGGCAGAAAAAATATACAATCGCTAATGATGCCAAGTGGTTATCAGATAGTCATGATCATTTATTAATCTATGCCAAAAACAAAGAAGAATGGAGACCTTATCCCTTAGAAAGAACTGAGGCTATGAATAATAGATATAAAAATCCTGATAATCATCCTAAAGGCGTTTGGAAATCAACTCCTTTATATGCAAAAAGAAAAGGATCTGAAAAAGAAGCAGCGTTTTCATATACTTTTAAAAACGGATACATATGGACTCCACCAGCTGGGACATCACCGAGGTTTCCAGAATCGACTCTGAAAAAAATGGACGAAAACGATGAAATATGGTTTGGAGTAAAAGGTGATGCAGCTCCATCCAGAAAAACTTTCTTGAGCGAACTTAAAAGTTCAGGTACACCCTCATCTACCATTTGGTTACATAGCGATGCAGGTCATAATCATGAAGCGCGAGAAGAGGTGAAAGTGTTTGATAAGGAGGATGCTTTTACAACTCCAAAACCTGAAAGATTGATAAAAAGAGTTTTAGATCTCGCCACAAAGCCTAATGATCTTATTTTAGATTCATTCCTTGGATCTGGCACAACTGCCGCTGTTGCTATGAAAATGAACCGTAAGTTCATTGGTATTGAGCTTGGGGATCATGCAGTCACTCATTGCCAACCAAGGCTAAAAAAAGTAGTCGATGGTGAGCAAGGTGGTATTTCAGAAGACGTCAACTGGACAGGTGGTAGTGGCTTCAAATTCTACCGCTTAGGTGAAGTCATCTTTAATGAAAACGGCTCTTTAAGAGAAGGTATCAGCTTTGATGCGCTGGCTTCCCACATTTGGTATGGCGATACTAGGCAATCGCTACAGCAGTCAGCGAAGTCCCCGCTACTTGGTGTGCATAATGGTATTGCTTACTACCTACTTTATAACGGTATTTTAGGTGACAAACGTCCTGACGGTGGTAACGTACTTACATCAAAAGTGCTAGCCATACTGCCACCTCACCCTGAAGATCCAGAAAATGGTCAAAAAGTCATCTATGGTGAGAGGAGATGTATGGGAGACGCTCGATTGAAGAGTGAAAATATTATATTTAAGCAAATACCATACGATGTGAAAGGAAGATAAGCGATGTTTGAATTAAAAGAATACCAGCAAGAAGCGCTTAATACTCTTACCCGTTTTTTCAAGCGTTGTCGTATGGATGGTGACATTGACACAGCATTTCAGCAGACATTACAGGATAATAATTTTGTAGAAATTCCTTATCGTGCTTACTCTTTCGTTGATACGCCTTATGTATGTATTCGCATTCCGACAGGTGGCGGCAAGACTGTGCTGGGCGCTTATGCGGTCTCTACAGCGGCGACCCATTATCTATCGCAAGATTTCCCCATTGTATTATGGCTAGTACCGACTACTACCATTCAGCAGCAGACCGTTTCAGCGCTCAAGAGCAACCCAGACTATACTGATCATCTAAACCGCGCGTTTGCCAATCAAGTCAGTGTCTACGATATCGCTGATGTCAATCAAATCCGTGCACAGGATATTGGCAACAAAACAATCATAGTCGTCTCTACGATTGCCAATTTGCGAGTAGCTAAGACCTCTGATCGCAAGGTCTATCAGTATCATGAAGATTTTGAACCGCATTTTGCCAAACTGAGTCGTCAACATCCTTTTTATGACAAGCTTGAGACCGTCAGTGAAGATGATGTCTCTGAAAACGGTTTGACCGTCAATGATATTGGTAAGATAAAGTACTCTTTTGCCAACCTATTGGCGCTGTACAACCCTCTAGTCATCGTTGATGAAGCCCATAATGCTAGGACTTCATTAACCTTTGACACTCTGAAGCGTGTGCATCCTGCAGCTATTATCGAATTTACTGCTACTCCTAATACATCAACGACCAATGGTAGCAATATTTTATATCATGTCTCAGCGGCGCAGCTCAAAGCTGAAGAAATGATCAAGCTACCTATCATTTTAACCGAGCATATTAATGGTTGGGAAGAAGCGGTACGTGATGCAGTATTAACACGCGCTAGATTAGCGCTTAAAGCACAAAAAGATATCGACTATATACGTCCTATTGTCCTACTTCAGGCAGAGAATAAGAACGGCAAGGTAACGGTTGAGGTACTCAAAAAGTGTCTAATTGAAGATCATGGCATTACTGAGGATAAAATTGCGGTAGCCACAGGGACACAGCGAGAGCTAGATGGTATTGATCTTTTTGATCCTAACTGTCCTATCGAGTACATCATTACTATAGAAGCTTTAAAAGAAGGCTGGGATTGCTCATTTGCCTACGTATTCTGTTCAGTCAAACAGGTTTCTTCTAGTAAAGATGCTGAGCAGCTATTGGGGCGTGTATTGCGCATGCCTTATGCAAAACGCCGCGTGATAGA
This sequence comes from Psychrobacter sp. AOP30-A2-5, assembly GCF_052378115.1. NCBI lineage: Bacteria > Pseudomonadati > Pseudomonadota > Gammaproteobacteria > Moraxellales > Moraxellaceae > Psychrobacter > Psychrobacter sp. AOP30-A2-5. The sequence continues at coordinate 8,171 of NZ_JBQSXK010000012.1, forward strand.
AGATCTAAATAGAGCTTATGCCCATTTGGCAACCACAAGTTTGGCACAGGCAGCAAAAGAGCTGACAGATAAACTCATTTCAATGGGTTTTGAAGAAATGGAGGTAGCCACGTTCCTTCGACAGCAAGATGCCAATCAAGGCGATTTATTTGGTCAGGTAGATAAGGATGACGCTGTAAACTCGAAACCTAAGTTTACGTCACCTTCTTTGATGGTGGAGGTGCAGGATACGATAGATACTACCGAGCTATCAGAAGAAGAACGCAGTAGCATTAAGATCTCTGAGGTAGATGGTCGCCAAGTGGTCACGGTTACGGGTAAAGTCTCAGAGCCTTTGAAAAAAGCCATTGCCAAAGTAGCAGTTGAAGATAAAAAAGAGATTGAGACTTCAGTTGATAGGCATAACCTCAGTGTACATGCAGCTTTGTCACCAGCAGAGAACGGAGTGAGGTTTGCCCCGCTACCAAGATTGTGTGTCATGGTTCAGGGTGAGCTTGAACTGGTTGAGAAAGAAGTATTCTTGGATGTATCAGGTTGGAATTTACTAGATTATCCAGCTAAGCTCGACTACCAGCCCACTGAAGAGACGACAAGCTTCCTAGTCGACGTAGAAGGCAAAAAAGTTAAATACAATCTTGCTAATGAATCACAAACTTTAAATCTAAACCTGACTCATACCGAAGTAACCCAAGATGAGCTTATAGGCTGGCTAGACCATGAATGCCGTCAAAGTGATGTCACTCAGCGTGAAATGACGAGTTTCTTAACTAAGGTAATCAACCAATTATTGCAAATACCGTCACTGACACTCACTACTCTCATACGTAATAAGTATCCACTTGCTCGTTCTATACAGGAGCTGGTATCTGTATATAGACAGCAAGCAATGACTAAAGGATATCAACAAACTTTATTCGCAAATGATGCTGACGTGCTTACGACTTACGATTTTAGTTACGAATTTAAAGCAGATAATTATCCAACACGGCCACCTTACTATTCAGGTAGTTATGCGTTTGACAAACATTATTATCCGCAAATCGAAGACATGAAATCTTCAGGTGAAGAGTTTGATTGTGCTCAGACTATTGATCTACTACCTCAAGTTAAGCATTGGGTAAGAAATCTAGTTAGACGTGGGGAAGCTTCGTTTAGCTTGCCACTGGCACATACCAACTTTTATCCTGATTTTATCGTTGAACTGCAGGATGGTCGTATCTTGGTGGTGGAGTATAAAGGCAAGCCTTACGAAACCAATGATGATTCAGCAGAGAAACGTATGGTAGGCGAACTTTGGGCAAGTCATAGCCAGGGTCAATGCTTATTCTTAATGGCGGTTAAAAAAGATGATAAAGGTCAAGACGTGCGGCAGCAGATACTTAACGTTATTGGATAAGGTAGCTAACCTATGTATAGTTTGCTAGCCCAGCCTCAATATTATCGCTACCTGATACTGAATATCTAGCTAGCGATAATATTGAGGCTGGGCTAGCAAGCTTTCGTGCCGTGTTGGATGAGCTTGAGTGTTGAGTAGATTAACCTTTATGACTCACGTAAATATAAAAAAGACGCCTATATACTCTATAGACGTCTTTTTTATTCGCTTGAATATATTTGACTTACATACAGAATTTTCGTGCGAGATTATTTACTACCTGTTGAGGTATTATGTAATCAGCTACTGCTTCGTCTAAACTTTTAGAGTCTTTGTCACCCTCTATTCTCGAATATCGAGGATTGTCACAATTCACGTTAATAATTCCTCTGAATTCGCTCATTTTACCATTAGCTGTCAATGCCACTAGCATAGTTGAGGGTATGTTTTGTTTCGCGCCAATATAACTCTCAACAGTCATGGGATAGGCTGTCCAAAGCGTTGAATACACGCCTTCATGTTGATCGTCGAGTATGGTAATACCTTTAGGAAAACTAGGCGCTGCTACAGCAACAGTAGAGATAAGAGATGAAAGTGTTAAAACAGCTATAGATAGTAAAAAAGGCGATTTCATAGTCGCTCCAATAGTAGGATTAATGTTACGCAATTATTGCTCAGTAAATATAGCATAACAATTGTGTTTTTTTATAATGAACTATAAATAAGCGACATTACATGTCGCGAACCAACTAGCTAACTATTGTAAAGATCTCCGAACATAGTAGATTAAGTGTATTGAAATTAATTTTGTTGAAAAGAAATAAGTACACTCAATGACTGCTAAATTGAGTGCATAAATTCCTGCCATACGGATGGAATATAATTAAATCAAATTGACGAGTAATAACATATCATTAGAGGATAAATCGTAGATGGGTTTTAGTAGAAAAATGTATTGGGAAGCATTGTTATGGCTTACAGGAGCATACTTTGTAATTGAAGTAGTTATCAACATTATTGTTTTCAAACAACTCTCAATCAAAAGTGATTTTATTACCATTGAGGGCATGGAGTTCTGGGGAAAAATCATCACAGGTGTTGGTGCTGCCCTCGCGTTCACGAAAATTTTTTATGCACTTAAGTCTCAGTTTGGTTTTGGTGATGACGAGTATTACTATGCTACTGAAAGTCTGAAAGTCATGTTTTTAGGTCTGTTAATCTGCATCCCCCTTAGTTTCTACTTGCAAAACAAGTTGATCGAAACGATGGTAGATAATTCTACGGCTGAGGAGAGGAATAGAGCGATACTTATCATTAATACCCAAGTGACCATGAAGCCTCATTACAATCCTTTAATTACTATCGATAAGAATCCAACAACAATGAATAAGTTGTTACTGCCAATTGGCGGAATGAAAGATAGCTTTATACATAACTACGAGCAAAAACAAAACGTATTGTTTTCAGCATCAAAAAAATGTATTGAAGGCAGCAGTGAAATGCTGGGCGTGATCTCTAATATTGATAAGGCTTTCTTTGCTTATAATGCGCTTAATTCACCTATGCAAGAGCATCTATACAAAAACACTATTACTTACTATAATTCATGTCTTTTGACTAATGCAACATACCTAAAGCTAGTAATTCCAACGCCAGAATTTGACGATACTAAGTTTCGTAAGTTTTACGAAAAATATCTAGATAAAACTAGGGTATATTACGAGGCAAATGCTAAGGCGGAAAAGTCTATATGGAGCTCAGTAGCAAAAGAGAAGGTTTACAAAGAATGGTTAAGAGGTGTCAGTAAGACGCTAGGATTCGAATCAACTTTAAGCCCTTACCTTAACTATGACCAGTTTGTTAGAGACCCTGATATTCAAAAATATTTTAGAAAAAAAGCAAAACCAGAGGAACTAAGTTTAATTCCTTATAGCAATGGATTTGAAGAATCCTTGCGACTAAAGATGGCTGAACCATTAAAGGAATTGTTGCCAAATACTGCTATACCTACTTATATCAATGAAGGGGATGATGAGCCATTAGGAAATCTTATTAAATACCCTAAAAAGTACCCAGGCGAAAAAATTGAGGTTACGCAAGAACAAGTAGAGCACAGTGGAAAACAAGCGTATAAAGGCATTGTTATGCCTATAGTTGCACTAGGTGCATCATTAACTTTCTTGTTGTTAAATATAGTCATTATTATATCTCAGTTAATTGTTGTGATCATCTTTGCTAAGTTCGGTCAAGAAAAGCTACCGTTCAGTTTTAAATTACTTATATCTTTAGTTTTAGTTGCAGTAATTATTGGAGTGCCGCTTAGCTCAAACAGTAACAATGGTGATGAGAATAGCGGTGTAAGCAAGATAAAAAAGGCAGTTGAAATTATCTACTACTATGAAAAAGGGCTAGTAAATATCATAGGCAGTAACGATAAGAGTATTACCAGTGAATCATTTAAGATCGGAGAAATAATCACAGATACTGAGACTGATGAAAACAATAATGCTGTAGCAAAAGCATCAGGATTTAACATTAGTGAACTGGAAAAACGGACAGAAAAATAAAGCCCTAGGTGATAGTGACGGTAATCTTCCGGTAATCCTTACTAAACAAATAGATTTGAAAATCGAGGTTAACTGTTAGAGTATCAGCAAGAGATTTTCATAGAAAAAACCAGATAGCATGTGCAATCTGGTTATTAAGTACGTTCTAAATTATCACCTACCTACTGTAAGCTGCCCGCCAGAAAAGCTAATACATGATTCGCAAAACCAAGATGATTGTTTTCTGATATAAGGTATATCCGCTGGTACATCAAGTTGATACGGCCGTCCACAGTACTCACAGTGCACATCATCTAAGTAAGCCTGGCACTCTGCTAATACGCCAAACAAAATATGATAATCGATATGGTATTGTCTGCAGAGTATTTCTATATGCTCTATATACCGCCCATCATGCCCGTATGCCCAATAGTCTTCACATAGTTGTATGTCGGACTGATCTGCATTAGCGCTGAAAATAAGTTTTAAGCTCATGGTTATCTCCAAACCAAGTAGTTGACGTTAATCACAACGAATAAGGAATCTCGTAATGATTCATAATGGCCAAAAACTTGGTCTCAAGATTCGTTAAGGTATAACGATTCAGCGCTAATCCTTCATTTAGCTCGCGTTGTACCCATATCCTGACTGCTTCATTATTATAAAATATCGGATTGACGCCTAGCATCTTTGCTAACTGTGAACCCTGTTGTATTTGCAGGTTTACCATAAGCTTGGTAGATAGCGATATCGCTTCGGCGCTTAGCCAAATTGAAGCATGCGGCGGTTTAATAAATGTGTTCATGTATAATCTCCTGTAGATTAATATTCGTTTCTGTTAGTCGTAATGACTTTCTACAGATTAAATTATACATACATTTTGAGCTATTACAACTTAAAATAACCTTCTATAGACCTTTTTGTTACTTAATAGAACCTTTGACTTATTTGAGAGCTATAGTTTGCTTCGTATTATTTGGCGTAATAACTGATAAGCGCAGTATTATCTTGTGTTCTAAAAGGAGGAATGTTTATTGTTCTTCCTTAACTATCTCATAAAGGTCGCCCACTTCAATATCCAAATATAAACATAGCTTCTCTACAACCTCTAGATCCACTCTTGTCGCTTCTTCGTTATACATACGTGTGATTGTGCCTCTATTTACATCCGTGTCTCTAGACACATCAGCAATCTTTAACCTTTTTTCACCCATAATTCTAGATAAATTACACTTCACCATAACCTCCTCCATAATAAAATAACCTACTGTAGATAAAAATGTCTTGCAAAAGATTATTTTTAGTGTAAATTATGTTCTATAGCAGGTCATAAAGCTATCAGATAATAACACTTTAATCTTTAGTAAGGATTTTACTATGAGTTATACCTATTTAACAACAGAAGAGCTGTCACAACGTATTAAATATGACAGCAAGACCATACGCAACCAGCTTAAAGATGCTGTGTTTATTGAGGGCGTTCATTACATCAAACCATTTGGAGGTAGAAAAATCCTTTTTATATGGCAAAAGATTGAAGAGCTGATGCTGACAGGCTACGACGATACCATTCCATTTGCAGCGGGAGCGTAATCATGGCGAGTATCAATAGCCGTAATGGCAACCTGTACGTAGATTTCCGATACATAGGTCAGCGCTGTAGAGAGCAAACCTTACTAACAGACACTAAGCCCAATCGAAAGCGCCTAGAAAACTTCGTTAGCAGAATGGAAGCTGACATTCAATTGGGGAGTTTTCGGTACGAAAACTATTTTCCACAAAGTAAAAAACTTGAAAAATTTAAAAGCTTAGAATTAGTTAAGTCGACAAACAGTCATAAAGATTCAAGCTCTAGTTTTAGTAACTTTAGTAAAATCTGGTTAGAAGAGAAAAAACCAGAATGGCGTGATTCACAGATAAGTAATGTCGATGATATTTTTAGAATCTATTTATATCCTCAGTTCGGCGACATATCCTTAAACACGATTACTAAAGCTAAAATTATGGCTTTTAGAGGCAAACTGGTTAAAGGGGGAAATAATGGGCGACCATTATCAGCTTCCCGTATCAACCACATAATGACTCCTTTACGTATGGTAATCACTGAAGCTACCGAGCGCTTTGACTTTGATAACCCTTGGAAAAATATTAAGCCACTCAGTGAACCTAAAAGTAGCGTTAATCCTTTTACCTTAAACGAGGTTATGTTAATCATTAATAACGTGCGTAGGGACTTCAAACCGTATTATATTGTGCGTTTCTTTACAGGTATGAGGACAGGCGAGATAGATGGTTTGCCCTGGAAAAATATAGATTTTGAACGCAGACAAATCATTGTTGATCAGGCGGTAGTAAACGGCATAGTTGGTCCAACTAAAACTAGTGGCTCCAATCGTGTGATTCAAATGAATGCCCTGGTCTACGATGCACTGCTTGAGCAAAAAAAAATAAACAGCCAGCAAAACAAATTTGTGTTTTGTACAAAAGCTGGCACAGCTTTGAATCATCGCAACGTGACGCGGCGAGTTTGGTATCCACTACTGAGGTATCTAGAGGTAGATATGCGTAATCCTTATCAATCTAGGCATACTGCTGCAACGCTTTGGCTAGCTGCTGGCGAGGCGCCTGAATGGATTGCCTCTCAGATGGGCCATAGCAATACTAAGATGCTATTTACCGTTTATTCTCGCTATGTACCGAACCTTACTCGTCAAGACGGAAGCGCGCTGGATAAGCTATTGAAAGACCGAGGTATACTACAAAACCTATGAAAAAGCCTATATATAATAAAAAGACATCTAAATAGGTGTCTTTTTTTTGTATTAAAGCTGGATGGTTTAAATGAACGGAGCTACAGTTATTTAAATGACTTATAACGGTTGCGTAGCAATGGATACAGACAACAAAGCAACTAAAAGAGCTTGCAAAATTGGTGAATGGTTACAAACAAATATTATTAAGTGGTCAAATATAGATGAAATTTCGTGCTTACTTGTTGAATTAAAATTTCTACAAGATACTTTGCCTGAGCAATTCAGATCAGCGCTAGAAAGTGAGTACCATGCTTTATCTGAATGGGTAAAAACAAAAGATACAGTTTCTACTTTAACTGAATTAGAGAAACTACAGATATACGAAAGCGGTATTGATCAGAAAAACTTCCTAAAAACCATAAAAACACGTCATAAGTATCTCAAAGATCTCTACCTCATTAATTTTTTAGCCAGTCGTTCAGACTCACCAAAAATAAATAGCATTCGTTCTTTTTACTTTTTTCTCTGCCTTAAAATGGTTGAGTTGACTGATTATGATAGTAGGATTGAAACCACACTTGATGAATGTCGGTTTTTAACGAGTAATATTCGTGAATTCCTAGTCCCATTTTTGCCAGACATAACAGAGTTTGAGAGTCTTAATGATCTCCAAAGCCACCTTATCGAGTCTCAAGACAATGATCATTACACCAGATGGTTAAATAGCACTCTTGATACCTTTGAGTCAGAAATAAAAAAATATGGTAACAAGTTACTAAGCAGGAGCACTTCATTCTCTTCTAGCAATGCTAAAAATGAGCTTAATGAGCGTATAGCTAAATATATTTATGAGTATATTCTGCCGATAGAAAACTATTTCAAAAACGACTCTGGTATTACTCGCGTAACTAGTACCACCTATCAGGTTGCTAATGGCTCATTACATTATGATGACACGACAGGTAATACAATCAGCGACTTAGTTAATCTTACTAAGGATGTAAATAGTACAGAAGCTTTTGAAGATGAAGAACGTCAAGATAACGAGAAAGAATTTTTTGAACAAATAACAGTCAATACTCCCAGTAACTATTATCTTGATTTGGTAAGGGCTGAAGGTCAATCAAACAGTCGTCGAAAAAGTGCTATGAATTTAGTTACTAGTGTCAATATAGCCCATGAAGATGATATATCTACATTGGTAAAGTACCTTGGTTGTAAGCTCAAGGAACTAGATTTAGGCGAGCTAGATAGAGGACGTTGTATAGATGAGAAGTTTAAGTTTGACCTAAGCCATCAATCTGCTCTCTATTTACTAATGATCTTATTAACCGGTAATGAGAATATATTTGAATCCGATAATTTAGAAGATGGGTTTAATGGCTATCGATATAAACTTCAATTCGCACCGAAACGTAGTTATACGGATGAAAGTTGGGATAAAAAATTATGTGCTAATAATGAAAGTATTCTTTTCCTCTACATGCCAATTGTTCTTATAGAGCTACACCGTGAGATGACTTACGTATTGGATGATGATTTAATGATTTCGATTCATGCTCAAGCTACCAATGACATCAAGGCGTTCAATAAAAAGTATAAAGTAAGATTAAGTTTTAATAAAATAAGAAACTACTTTACTAGCTACTTATCTCAGAACGGTGTTGATAAAGCCTTGATAGAAGTAATTACTGAGTCTCCTGTACATCATTTATCAGCGCTGCCTTATTACAATGTCTCTCAGTATGATCTATATCGATGCCAATTTAAATTTACTAATCACTTATTAGGTCTGATTGACGATAAAAATATCAAGGATAGCAAGGAAAGAATAGACGTTTTTTTCAAAATAACTAATGAAGATACTGTGCCACATTTGAATGATCAGAAAATGGGCTCTTTGCTAGCTATTCGAGAAAAATTATTAACTCCAATCATCGAAGAGTTAAAGAAAAATATTCTAGAAAAAATTGGAAAAACTAGTTTTTTGAAAGTAGGTGATTTTGTAGAGTTGCATAACTTTTTCACCGATTATCTATATATTTGGCTATCCATTGCTAGCGGTTACCGCCCAGTGAATGAGCCATTCGGCAGATTGTCAGATATAGATACCAGAACAGGTTTGTATTTTATAAGTGATAAAGAAGTTCAGCAAGATACTATAGGCAGATTTATATATCTACCAGCTATATTATGTCAACAAATTGACGAGTACATAAAATTTATCAAAGGCAACGCTAGTCTTTTTAATAAATTAGGGAACGACATTGGACTAATCTATACGAATATTCTAGACGGCAATATTGGACTGGTATGCTACTTGAAGCTGGATGAAGCAACTAGCACAGTTACTAGACTAAAACTGGATAATACTTTCCTTAAAAAACGTATATCAGCTTATATCTCTTTACCACTCAACTGGCCTCGTCACTATATACGCTCGCTACAAAACGAGCATATTGGAAAATATTCTTTTGACCCATCTCTGAACAAAGACAGTATCGGATATGATGTGGTCAGTGCTTGGATGGGACACTCTGATGAGCTTGGATATAGCTTTTACGATAGATTTAGTGGATTAAAACGAAGTGAACTTAGGGCTTTTGCCCAAACTATAAATGAACTGACTAAAGATATTGGTTTTAAACTAATTAAGTTGGAGCACTAGATATGAGTAATAATAAATCAGGTGCTGAAATACGTAAAGAAAATCGAGATCAACGAGAAGAAAAACGTTTTTTGTTAGCTCGTAAACTAATAGATAAATATATTGATTTTATTAAAATTTTAGAATCAAAAGACCACCAAAAATCTTTCAATTTAATGTGGGCTAAATTTGATAAAAATTTATCTACTAACAAGCATTTTCAAGATGTAAGAAAGTATTCTACTGCTTACAGTCATGCCGTAAAGTACTGTCAAGATCGTATGGAAGATAAAAACATTACTATAGGTTTTCCAAAACTCATTATTCAATCATCTCGTCCAGCCTCCTTTCGCACACAGGAATGGTTTTCTGATGGTAAGGACGTACTAGATTTCTATTTAGACTGGAGTAAACGATTAGAAGCTCAAACTAATATTGATCTAACTTTAAACGATGTATTTTTAAGTCTTATTTTTCATAGTGCAGTACTAAAAGTGTCTGTGCTACAAGCAATATTGAAGCAGCTATCTGATGACTGCTTAATGATTGAACAAGTCTATGGTCTACCAATCATTGCTGTGGTTGTTGACGATAGCTCCTATCATACAAACACTTATGTAGGGACAGAAGCTGTACACCAAACGCAAGTTTTTATATCTCCTCTATCAGCACATATTCTTCAGTCCTATATCAAAGAAAAAGCAGTACCAGTCGCAGATAAGCTAAAAAATATTAACATTCATAATTTATATCAAAGCATGCGACAGACACTGGAAAGTAGCGTTAATTTTGGCTTAAGACGATTCTTGATTGCAGCAGTGTACATTTTAGAAAACTACCTTTCACTTAATTTGCCCGAGTATATGTGGTATATCGTTACGGGCAAAGAAGATACATTTAGTTTACCAACTTCCAATTGGCAATCGCTCATATATGAGATTCGGCATGATACAACTAATCAAGAACAGCTGAGCAACCAAGTACCTAGTACTTCTAATAATATTTCTACAGTAACAAATTCTCAATTAGCAGTTGAGATAGCGAAGATTTTTAAAAGTGATAGTAATAATAAAATTTCTAAAAAACCATTTGTTAAAAAATTAAAAAAACTCGATAGCGAACTTAAAAATAGTTATGCGCCTTTAAACGAAAGGGCAATCGTTGGTTGGCTGCTATCAATGACAACCAGTCATATGGTCTCTAGCATTCAGACTTATAGCAATAGAATTACCAATCGATGGTTAGCCCTGACAGAAAATGCGAGTCTAAAGGACTATCAAGAAGATGATTTTGTAGCACTATATACTGAGATGATCGAACTTAGTAAAACTCCAAAGGCCGCGAACGCAGCTGCTGAATTAATTGATAAAATTCATCAGTATATGGTTGCGCATCATAATATCGAATCTATACCTCCTTTTGCTACGAGTGATAGACCTCATCATAGAGTCGGTTACATTTCAGAAAGTATGTTCCAAGCTATACTCAATAAAATTGATAGTCTCACTATGACTGTTGATGAAAAGCAGGCTATAAGCCTAACACTGATACTAGGTCAACGGTGTGGTCTGCGGATTGGTGAAATCGTTAAGATAAGAATAAGAGATATTGCAGAGACACAGAACTATCTAGAAGTTCGAAATAACAAATTTGGAAACAATAAAAGCCTCTCTGCACTGCGTCGTATATCACTTTCTCAATTATTGCTAGAGTCTGATATGCAACTCATAAGACGTGTATATATCAAACGTTCTAGGTACAAAAACCAGACGCTCATAGCAAATCAAGCTGGCATGCCATATAACTCTAATGCAATCTCAAAAATAATTAGTACCCTTATAAAAGAAGTTACTGGTCTTAAATACCTCACTACGCATCATTTAAGACACAGCTGCCTGACTAATTTTCAATTGATGTCCTTTTTATACGATAAAGATTATAAATTCAATAACCATTCAAGTGCAAAATTCTTAAAAAGCCTATTACCTTATGAAGATAAGCAGGCTGTCAATATTATCAATCATTTCGAGACGAGTCTCGCCTACAAAAAAGTATACGCCTTAGCAGGAGTAGCAGGTCACGCCCGTCCTAGTACAACGTTTGCATCCTATGTGCATCTTACTGATATTCAAATTGGACTACTGTTATATCATGTAGATTTTAAACTATCTGTTAAACATGCTCCGCTACTAAAAACTCCAAGAAGAAGAAAATATGAAATTGAAAACGTACCATTAAAAATTAATGAATATCTTATATACAAGATGAAACTACCAGAGTTACCACAGCCTAAGAGTAGTAAATCAGTTAGCGAGAATCTAACCAAACAAACTGATAAGACCAAAAGATATGCTTTCGATGAAGTGAATCAAATTTTGGAAGCTTACACCGAAAAAGGTGACTATGAATACCTCATGCATATCTACGATGTCAGTCAAGATACGTTTGAAAAATGGCTTTACAATGCGCAGCAACTAAGGAGGGCATCAGAGTTTCAAACTACAAAAGGTAATCCTAGACTATTTGATCCAAACAATAAGCACAGTCTACTACCTGTAAAGGATAGATACGGTGATGATAGAAAAAATATGATACGAATGACAGATAAATTTCGTGATATTTATAAAGGAAGTAATGATAAAAGTGCTATTAATAAGTTTGTTTTTCATACCCTTATTAACGCTCAACCCAGTAAGAACTTTATCATTTTTAAGCATCCTGCAGACATTTACAACTATCTTGAAATTGTCTGTCAGCTAGTATACAAAAAAGATATTAGCTTAAAGGTCTATAATTATGAGCAGGCCTCAGAGGCAGATCAAACCTCTTGGAATCTTGCATTAAAGACTATACCTCGATCACAAATGGAGTTTAATGAACTCGATTACGCAAAAGGTAGATCATATCAAAAAAAGATTCGAGCTGAGCTTTCACTAACGAGCCAAACTCAGCCTATAAGAATTGAGAATAGACTGGACTCTAATATTCCTATTAGCCAGTGGAGTGTTCGGACATTACAAATATTCTGTCATTATGTATACATCATGATAGGCGAAAAACTTAATTAGATAAAATCTAGAGGTTTAAATAAAATGAATTTATCCGCAAAAACCATCAGATTTAAGAATATTACTAAAATTGACTTACATCCATTGGCTAAAAAACTCTATGAGTTGATTATCGAAGCATATGTTGCAGGAGGGCAAGAAGAGTATCTTAGGCTGATAAGCGATAGATTTGATTGTTACCCTAGTCTACCTATCCATAATGTCTCACTGATAAGTAAAGGTGCTAATAAATATCTATTGATTGGAGGTTGTTTTTCACCTCTATTTAATCTTAGAGAACTTAATGAAAGTAATACGCTTTTTCTCAGTTATAAGACGTCTAAAGATAATACTAACACTGAACATAAAAAGCGTATTGAAAAGGATTTCAATCAAGATGTAGTTGATTTTATTTTTATGGACTTTATTAGATCTATGTCTTTAATCTCGCTCAAAAGGCCTGGCTCTATAGAATCAGCACTAAGAAAAATTACTCAAGATTATAATAGTAGTATTTGGAACGAGGTGTTTGATAATAGGAGGAACTACTTGCGCCAAGCTGATTACTCCGAACTGTTAGATATGGATCGCAACACAATTAAAAATCACAGTAATCCTCTATGAGAACCAATAGTTACGATATGAATAGTTATAAGATTGTTTTATCAAAGTTCTTTAAACTAGAAGTTAATAGACCTTGCAATTTTTTGGGCAGCTCTGAGGAGCAATATAACACTTTAACTGAAACCTTAGGTAGGGCATGTATCAACATCGGACCATAGTACTGACAGAGCCTAATTTTTAGGAATGAGGCGGCAAAAACTAGTCCTGAACTGAACTGAACTGTTTATAGTAAGAAGCTTACACTAAAATAATCGCTAGTTTACGACTGGATAAAAGGGCTTTCCCCAATCCATCTTGCTATGGTTTGCCATCATGATCTCTAACATTAACGGCAAGATAGCAGATAAGATAGCACCACTATCCTTGATTTGTGAACGATTGACTTGGCTGTTATGAGTGGCACCGCCATGCATTATTTGATTACGCAGGGTATATAACCTATCAAATACTACCGCCAATACTGTATCTGTATCTGTATTACTAAGTGCACGGTGAGCTTTATCTTTGGCACGTTTAAAATCTTCTTCCCATGCTTGCTGACTAATCAGACCATTTTGATAATCCCAAAATGGCTGAAATGTATATTGGTTATCCAATAATATACGAATGCTACCGGAATATTTCTCCCAGACTAGCTTATAGACTTGCTGGTCAATGTCTAAACGGCATATCAGCTGTATAAAGCGTCTAAACTCACTGCGTTCTGAACTAGTGGTAAACAAGGCTACTTCACGAGCATAAGCTGCATTGAACGCAATCCATAGAGTGATGAAACGTATGTCGTCATCATTGACGCTCGTTGCCTTAGACAGCCAACTTAATGAGCGATGCATACGCAAGCGAAATGGATCAGAAAATTTAGACTTCTGGGTTTGATAGTACTGTGTGAGGCTCTCTAATGTCTGGTGAGAGGTACTACTATCATTATGCATTAGCTATTACTCCGTAATCTCTCCATAGCATTCTCCAATGCATCGTCTCCCTCTGTATCACTTAACGTACTTGCGAGTAGTGTGGTATTTTGGCGCATTGAATGAACACTATTCAAGTTAAGCTTTACCTTTTGCAAAGCCTTCATAGTATCTTTATAGCCTGCTTGAATTAATCTATCAACTGTTTCAATTGAAAAGTCAAACATTGCCATCGTACCGCCTATTTCAATGCTAGGTCGGATCTCTATAATAGAGGTATCAGGAAAGTCATGGCGATGCCATAGTGATCCATCAGCTAAGTGCGTCACAATAATATGGCGACAGCCAGCTTCTATCAATGGAGTAATTGGTGTATTTCCCTGTGATTTAAGATAACCCCCTTGCCCACCATCTGTATAACGCTCATTTTGAGCACTATTGAATGCTTTAAAAAACAGAGGTACTGAAGCAGAGGCTAAAAGCACTTCTTTTTGCTCATCTAATGATAAAGATTGTATGTGTCTAAATTCTGAAGGAGCATTGTCTATTCCTGCGAGCTCCACTTTAACAACATCTTTAATAGCTAAAAATAAATCTTTAAATGCTTTGCCACTGTGCTGTTGTTTGAAAATTGAAACATATAAAGGTATAGAATGTTGTAGATGCTCTATATCTAAATATTCCTCTAACATCATTCTCAAAGTATCATCTTTAAGGACATTTTCTATATCTGAAGTTTTTAGACCCATGAATAAAAAGCTTAACCACCCAATAGGGCTACTAAGCCTTAATCCAGTTGATAATAGTAGAGTGAAATAAATGAGGTAATTGACTTTACTGTTTGAGATAGATTTAATTTTGAATCTAGACGTCAGAGCGTTGCTATCAAATTGAATAGGCTTAAGATGGGGTAATTTATCCCAAAGATTTTCTATACGTTTAACGCCTTCGGTAAAATTAGGTGCTGAAGCAAGTACAGCACCATTTAGTGCACCAATACTGGCACCCGATATCATATCGATACCTATATTCATTTCATTAATTGCTCTAACAACGCCGACATGGTAAGCGCCTTTTGCACCGCCACCTGATAGTACTAAACCAACCTTATTATTAAATTCAGTATTTAACAGTTCGTTATTCATAACCCAATCCCTGTTAGTCTAGAACTCTCTATACGATTATTCATCTCACCAATCATACGTTTAGAGACTCTATTGATATCTATCATATTCAGACTTAAATTTTTATACTCGGGTTTTTTATCCTCTGGTAAATCATGATACTGGGTAGCCATGAATACGATAGGATACTCATTAGGTGCCTGTTCGCTCCAATCACCTTGATACGATAAGGCATGCTGTAAAGCATGAGTCTCCTGATGCTCATTAGGTAACGATAACCACTCACTTTGATGTAAATCTTCTTTAGCGCCAATCTGAAGGTTCTGTTTAAAGGTAGCTATAAGCTCATTCTCTAAAGTTTCTAGCAGCTCATCTTTCTTCTTATCATCATTATAAGTGCGAAGGTATAAACCAAAGTCACCCCAATATAAGGTATCTAAAGTTGTATAACATTGTCCTAAAAGAGATAGTTTAGAAAACTTCTCAGCTTTTAATTTAGCAATTACGTGACCCATTTGAGTATAAGCATAGCCATAGCTTTCGAGCCTATCCAATCGGTTACTAACTTGGCATACTCGCTGTTCAATCTGTTGCTGAAAATCTAAGACATAACCAGTCAGCTCAGACACTCCCAATTGAGTATTCTTGAGCTTTTGATGAATATCAAGAATGGCATGAGTATGACTGTCTTGTGATTGCATGACTTCATGAAAATAATGCTGGCAAGCTTCCAAACCAACGATAAGGTGATCATTGATATTTGCTTGCGCCTGCTGAGTCTTACCAGACACTAAAGATAAGTTTCGAGAGAAAAAACTACTCGGCTGCATGGTTTTGCTGTTTAGTTCTGACGCAGCATCTAAGCCATTAACAAAATCAATGACCATTTTATCCGTTAGGTAAGGCATGTTTTCTTTTATAGACTGCTGATACGTTGATAAGTTCACAATAAACACTTCCTTTTAATGCTCTAAGTCATAAATAATAATTTTCGTATAATTGCAGAGGTAAACTAAGCAGCGATATCGCCCTTAAGTTGAGTGTATACTTTCTCAACCGTAAACTTATCAGACAGATTTTCCCAGTTCTCTTCAGTCTGCCGACTAGATTTTTGAAGTTTTACAATTTTTTCCTTGTATTGCTTTTTCTCTTCTAAATCAGGCATTTTTTCTTGGATAATAGCATTGTTCATTTCTTCCACTACATCCTTTATAGTCTCATTAAACTTATCAATAGAAGTAATGTTTTTATCCAAAAGCTCTGATAATGTGCTTTCAATCTCTTTGCCTAATGGAGCAATAATTTTTTCTTTTATAGTAACTTTTATTTTATTGTTCATATCTCTTTTATTGATAGTGTAAGTTTCTATATCAACTTCATAAGTCCCCCAAGTCTTCCCAAACCAACCTCCAAGCTTTCTTCTAATGCCCGATGTTATTCCGTTTTCATTTCTAATTTCGCTAATTTTTTTGTATGAAACATTTAGGTTTAAGTTTTTTAATACACCGTTTTGATTCTGTTTTATACTCGAATCTATACTTTCTATTTTTAGCTCTTTTAGACCTTCTCTATTAAATTCATCTTGCAAGTTATTTAATAAGTTATTACATTTTCCATATAGATTTGTGGTTATTTTTTGGGTATCTTCTATGCTTTCATCTAGTATAGAGCTGTATTCGTTAATGACTTCTTGAATTAAATCAGATGTCATTGATTCTACGCTTACTTGAAAAGTATCAAGGTCAGATTTTGTGGAAAAAACTAGTGCATGTTTACTGGATTTTGCAAGTTCTTTAGCTTTATCAAGTGCTTCTAACTTTATCTTTCGATCTTTTGATGACTCTAATTTACTAATCCATTGTAGAGGTGTCTTATTTATAGTTTTATCTATATCATTAGCTTCTTTTTGGTTTTTATCCGCTTCCATATCAAACATGTCAATCAGCTCTTTATCTATGATTGACATAATATTTCTAGTTTCTTCTTTTTTTTTCATTTCTTCCTTTGCTTTTTGTTTTATGTCTGAAAAGGTTTTTTTTATATCTTCAGACAGTACTTCTGATTCATTAATTTGCTTTTCTAATTTTTTTATGGTGTTCTCTAATTCAGCTATCTCCTCATCAGTCATCTTCTCTTTTTCAGCAAAATGTCCACGAATGTTGAAAAAATTATGTAGTTTTTCGAACACATCGCTTGCTCCTGCTAGAGCAGACTGAATGGCGATATAAGGGGCGTTTCTTTGCATATTTAGGATAACATCTGTTAAGGGCTCTGACATGTGACTATCGTCTATCAATGCTCCTAGCTCTTCAGAAATGTCTTCTACGTCCATTTTCTCATATTTTTGTTCTGCTCTCTTACCCAATACTTGCTTAGCAAAGTCCTCTATCCAAGTCCCTTCTTTATAGTCAGGTTTATTCTGATTCTCTAATAGATAACTTTCCATCCGATTGGCTAAATAAGCATCTCTTGCTGATATAGGATAGATATGCTCCAGATGAATTTTGTCTTTGAGTAGGTTGTTGAAAATATGTTTTTTAGTAGTTTCAGCGTCATCCGCATTGGCTGACTCTTGATCAAACTTATTGACCAAAGCAAACAGTCTTGATTTTTGGATAGTAGGAATGGCTTCTATCTCATTTTTTATACTTTCTTCAGCTTCAGAATTGAGCTGCGTATAATCTAAAACTAGCATAACCGCTGAGCTACGCTTTAGCTGCTCTCTTAGAAGGCCTAAAAGCTCACTATGACCTGATTCATTTGGCCCAGCTGTATCTAACAGCATAAAGCGCCCATTCGTCTCAAAATCATCTTGTAGCTTAAATGCCACATCAATCATTGGTAAGGCATCTATGTTTTGATAGCTATCATAGGGAAATTTTAATACTTCATCATCCGCTATACTGTTTATCGTTGCAGCGAGACGGACTAAATCATTTAGACGTTGCAAAAAATCAAAGATATCTGTCTCGCCGTTATACGTATCATTGAATGAGCTATTTTTATTTTGTTGAATGAACTGTATTAGCTCAACGATTTCTGGACTTGGGTTTTCAATGCTATAAACATCTAATGCACTATTTACGTCAACTAAGAAGTCGTTAATCGGCTTGCTAATAAAAGTTAATTTGGGTATTTTTTGTTCTTTATTGTGGCATATCAAAGTAGGAAGAGATGTCATCGGACGATTGCGGTTAGGTAGTATTTCACGGCCCACAATAGCGTTAATAGTAGTGGATTTACCAGCTTTCATTGTGCCCACAACAGCTAAGACAACATCAAAATTTTGTAGCTTATGAACCTCACCTTTCAGAACTTGCTTGAACTCTTTACAGGTCTCTTGGGTTAAAATACCTTCACTTTTAGAATCATCGTTTTTTGACTGCTCTTCTTTACTTAATATGTCAGACTCGATATCTGAAAGCATGCTTATCTGGGTTTGCAATATTTTAATAGCATCATCTTTATAACCATTAAGCGCCAATTTTGTCATTCCATTATTCACAATACTCATCATTTCGCCTTAAAGTTTTTCAATAATTAATGTTTGGGTTTTTAGAGCTTTTCTAAATAACTTTCGAGCAGGTCTTGCATTTGTGTTTGAACACTACTAGGGGTAATCACACGAATATGTGGTATCCAATATTGAACGATTGGGACAACTTCTCTTGGGTGTACATCTTTGCATATCAGAAGTAAGTCTCCATTATCAAGTTTTCGTAGCAACTCTTGATTGGGTAGTAGATCACGACGCTCAAAATATCCAGCAACTTTCGCATCGATTTGTAAGACTATTTCGCTGATTTGATTACCAAAAAACAAGCTGTCCGTACCAAGAATTTTCTCTTTGATATCTTCAGAGTATGCAAAGGTCTTATTATTGACTTGCAGGTTAGCTATTTGGGTAAAGCAAAATGTCCGCGTTTGTCCATGGCGACAACCAACTACATACCAAATACCATTTTTATTGAGTAGGTGATAAGGCTCTAAATGATGGTGTTTGCTGCTACTGTCACTAGCACTTCCGCTGATTTTACAGTAATCGAATTCAATATATTGGCAGTCGGTAATGGCTTGATTGATGGCTTTAAATTCATTAGTACGCGCGCTAATGTCTTCATAAGCAAAACCTTTAACGAGTATGCTTTGATTGAGTTGTTCTTGAAAGAACTGGCGGTCAATTTTTGGTAGGAGATCTTGGACGCTGGCAAAGTTAGCGAAGCGTTTGATATCAGCAATATCTAAATATCCAATTTTTTTGGCATTGAGACAGTAAAACTGTGGACCTGCTTCACTAAAATCTAAGACAGTTAAACGATCTTGAAAGTCTCTTTTTAGGGTGCGAATAGATACTTTATACATATTCGCTAGCTCAAAAATATCTAAACGTTCACCGTTGTTGAGTCTAACGATAATATCAGATAAGCGGTATGCAAGACGTTCATGCTTTTTTAATTCCATTACTTTTACTCGGTTCAAACTATATAAAAAATTATAATAATATTACATGAACCATACAGAAATGTAATTATGCACTTTTATCTAGATTTCTCAACCAATATTTAATGCTCTTATGTCAATATTTATCTAAGTTGTTGATGTTTATGTTTATGTTATTTACATAGCAAAGCTAATTCAAAGAAGTAACACAATATTAAAGTTGCCAATTATGATAATCCCTTTCATAAAAAACAATAGGAGCATGAATACGCGGTACCAGTACAAACCTAGAACTCACATTAATTTGTTTAGCAATAGTACGTTGTCCACAATGTCGCAAAAACTGGTATAAACCTGTTGTGTCCTCAATAATTATATTGCTATTCAGATTAATACGTTGACCGGAATTAAATTCAAACCAAATAGGAATGTTTTGAGGCAGTTGCCGTGTTATAGAGAGATCGCTTAATAGTCTCTTACCTCTACACTTTTTCCCTAAGAACTTTTCTAGGTAGATCATTGCTAACACTCATAAATACAGGTTAAGCATTAGTGTAGCGTAGAGGTATGACAGGTTGTGTCAAGAATACGAAATTGGAAAGTAATTTTGGAGGGTGTTTGGGAGTATCGTTTCATAAAGGAATGAATGAATAAAAATGCAGCTATATCCAGTCTAATGGATTATGCTGCGGCTTCTTAGATTATAGTAACAACATAGATATGAGTGGAGGCGAATAGACAAAACGACCAGTGTAATTAGAATAACTAAGCCCATTTATTGGGCATTTATATATTATGAATGCCCAATAAATACACTATGGTAGTGACCAAAATATATATTTTATCCTTATTGAGATATGTTAAAGTACGCTAAACGTCCTACTAAAAAATCATCTATAGCTCTTTTGGTATAAAGCTTTGTAGGTTAATGTTACTTAATACCATTTAATGAAAAATGGTGGGTCTAGCCTGTCACGCCGGGGGTCGCGGGTTCGAGTCCCGTCCGCTGCGCCATATTTAGTAAAAAGCTAAAACGAATTTAAACTGTAAAGTTTAAGCAAGTTTCGCCTCAAGTATTAGTTTACTTGAGGTTTTTTTGTGTCTATTAATTCTGCCATACCTTTATTCACTTGCCTCTCATATCATTTGTCCTCAACCACCAACCACCCTACCAGCTCTTTTCACTATTCTGAATCGTAATAATTATTGCTAGTGGTTTAGCCTACTATCTACTTCGACCCATCTCCTTGTTTACAAAAATAATAAAGCTGACCATTTAGTCAGTTAATTTAATAAAATCATAAACTTAGGTAATATCAAATACTTAGAAGGCTTGATAGACCATTATTTTGAGCCAGCTTATAGTTGTCACTCATTATAAAACATGCTTAACTGTTTCAAAGTGTTAAGAATTATTGCGGATAATATAGCCAACGGAGCATTTTTTATACTTTTGACAATACTTATATTGATAGCATTTATCTTAATTGTTTTAGATTGCTATCAAAAATTGACCGCGCTTTATCCTTAGCAGCGTTGACCCGTTTTGACAGGAAGTTAAAACGCGCTTCTGTCATATACCCAGCCTGCTAGGATGACCCACTCTATATAAAGGAATATTACTGTGCGTTATCACTTATTTGCAAACCTGCCACTGGCTAGCCAATTATGTAGAACCAATATTAAGAAAAAATTATTTTTCAGTAGCTCATTAACCACGGCTTTAGTCGCGCTCGTTGCCTTGGGTACGATGAGCAGCAGCCATGCAAAGGTGCTTTTCACCGATACCAGTCTTTCTGTACTGTATGGTAATGACTATGAGCTGGTAGAAGACGGAGAATTGACGACCATCACTCTGGAGCACGCATCTACCCACAGTTGGGGCGGCGTATTTTTCTTCGTCGATCGCCATCAAGGCGCAAATGATATTGAAAACAATAGATTTAAAGAAACGTATGGTGAGTTTGCGCCCAAGCTTAAGCTCACAACTTTCGATGATAGCTTTATCAAACAGCTCAATCTAGCGGGGCAATATGAGTTTGGCTCGAACAGCAAAGGCTTTAGCCAAGACAACTATATGATAGGACTAGGGGCAGATTTGAATGTGCCTATTTCAGGTATGAAGTACGCCTCTGCTTCCCTATATCATGTCTTCAATGATAATACTGATGATGACCAGCAAATCACCTTAACTTACGGTTGGGAGAAAAACAATTTTGTGGTCGATGGTTATGTAGACTACTCTTTTAACAATGATGACTTAAAAAATCAACTACATATCAATCCGCAAATAAAGTATAACTTACAACCACTATTAGGCATTGATAATCGCTTAGAGGTCGGTATGGAATATAGCTATTGGAAAAATAAGTATGGCAGTGATACAACTCAAAATGTGCCTAGCGCTCTAGTGAAGTTTCATTTTTAACCGTCTAATTGGTTTGACGAATAGTTCTAAAACAGCTCTCAACTCTTTCTCACTAAAATAAATAGTTTGTTAATAAAACAAATAGTCCTCATGCAAAATTGACAGCTTGCATGAGGATTTTCATTTTATATTTGGTAGATTAACCCTTAGGATTCCACTGATTCTCAAGCTGGATACGCATTCATACGTTTTATAAGGCTGTTACGACGTATAATTATTGGCTATTTATATCCGCTAAATAATCATTTTTAACTGACTTTATCAATGGCTATGTTTCAAAATTATTCAGCATTTTTTTATTATAAAAGGGACAAAATATGGAATATAACCACATACCCAGACAATCATTGGGCTTCTTCCCCACTCCCTTGATAGCGCTCAGCAGATTGAGTAAAGCGCTTGATGGCCCTACTATTTTTATGAAACGAGATGACAACACGGGACTGGCATTGGGTGGCAATAAAACCCGTAAGCTTGAATTTATCATGGGTGATGCCCTTGCTCAAGGTGCTGATTGCGTGATTACGGCAGGTGCAGCACAATCAAACCATTGTCGCCAAACTGCTGCCGCGGCGGCAAGCTTAGGACTTGACTGCCATTTAGTATTGGGTGGAGAAGAACCCGAACAAATAAGTGGCAATCTTTTATTAGACAAAATTTTTGGATCGCATATTCACTGGGCAGGCGCCAATCGCAAAGGAGAAGACATTCCTAAAATCGTTGAGCAGTTAACAAAACAAGGCAAAAAACCATATGTCATACCCTATGGCGGCTCCAATGAGCTGGGTGCTTTAGCGTTTGTAGAAGCTTTTAAAGAGTTAGAATCGCAACGCGAAAGCATGAACCTATCATTTACTCATATCGTTTTTGCTTCTAGCTCTGGGGCAACACAAGCCGGTTTGATGCTTGGAAAAAAAATACTTAACTCGCCCGCCCAAATCGTAGGTATCAATATCGATAAAGGCGAAACAGACAAAGTGCCTTTTGATCAGTATACCGTCGCGCTTGCCAATAGCACGGCCTCCCTTATCGGTGCCGATCATCAGTTTACAGAAAGCGATTTAACACTCAACTCTGATTATGTGGGCGAAGGTTATGGCGTGGTTGGTACATTAGAAAATGAAGCCATTGCTATGACGGCCCAAACAGAAGGCATACTTTTAGATCCTGTCTATACGGGTCGTGCGATGGGCGGACTCATAGATATGATTCGGTCTGGCAAAATCAAGAAAACCGATCGTGTCTTATTTTGGCATACGGGCGGTGCACCAGCTTTATTTGCCTACTCAAGTGACTTAGATATGATGAAAAAAAATGGATAAATAAATTTTAACGCATTAACTCAAGCTATAGGTATTAACTGCAATCTTATGAGCGTTGATTCAGCCGGCTTACACTAGCAATCAGCGCCACCATAACCACTCCCATAATGATGAGAATCCCAGACATCATGTGCGCTGCCTCGTAATTTAGTGCCTCTACTTGCTCGTATATCGCAATCGAGACCACTTTAGTCTCATCGGATATACTACCCCCTATCATCAAAACCACGCCAAACTCACCAATAGTATGGGCAAAACTTATTAAGCTGCCGAGTACAATACCGACACGCGCTTGTGGCAGAGCGACTCTGAGAAACCGTTTGAAACGGCTTGGCTCCAATAAATGTGCCACTTCCATCACGCTTTGTGGAATACGTAAAAATTGGGCGTAGACAGGCTGAATATAAAAAGGCAAAGAGTAAATAATCGAACCAATGACAAGACCTTCAAAGGTAAATATCAAGGGGCTGATATTATGTTCGCTAAGCCATTTACCAATACCGACACTAGGGCTTAACAGTAATAAAAGATAAAAGCCAATGACGGTAGGCGGCAAAACCAATGGCATGGCAATGATGCCCATAAGCAAGACTTTAAGACGTGCCACAACTTGCCTACGACTGGGCTTAGCGAGCCAATAAGCCACAGGCGTTGCGAACAGTAATAAACAAATGGTAGTGACACCAGCAAGCTTAATACTTACCCAAAACGGACTAAGCATATCGGACATAAGAGACTGGTCTATCATAATGTCACTGCTCGTTGCCCTTCGTTATGAGGATAAAGGATCTATTGTATCTAATATTAAAATATTGAACAGACAAATATAATGCCAGCTCTTATAAATAGCGCGTTGATAAGTAAAGCACATTGATAAACAAACAGTGTAGCGTTTATCAGTCACAGTATCAGTCTGCTTGTGTCCATATTATTTATTAAAATCTGACAAGATTATGGTCTGTTGCAAAATAATCATAGCGTAAAATAAAAAAGCACCTTAATAAGGTGCTTTTTTATTTTATTCACTAAGCTCATCGTATTTGATATTACCATCAAAAATGATGGTTAAAAAATTTCTTTTAACACGCTAATATTAGGGCGTGTCTTCAATTCACTCGATAGTCCTCTAAATGGGCTAAAAATGGCTAAATCTTGCCAAACATCGTCAAATAGCTGGTTAATATCCCGATATTATCTGCGCTATTTTCCTTGTTTGACGGCAATTTATCTCATTTTTATCACCATTTTTGAAATGAAGACACGCCCTAGAATCAATACGAGTCAAAATCAGCGCAATCAACCTGCTTCACCACGAAGCTAACGATGACGCACTACGCTGAGTAATAAAGCCGTCTGGAGTCTGACCATTGTCAGCTTGCCAGCGCTGAAACGCCAACCGAGTATTGGTACCCACGATACCGTCAGCGCCTTTAGTGTCATAGCCTGAGTTGGTCAAACGCTGCTGTAAATTTCGTACTTGAGCTGTGGATAATGGACGCTCATAACGCGGCCATGATTTCTGTAATCCGCCTTGTCCAGCAAGCGCTTTACCCAATAAGCTGACACCTAGCGCATAGCTCGATGAGTTATTATAAACCTTGATCACATCAAAGTTTGGACTGAGTAGCAGTACAGGACCATCCTTGCCAGCTGGTAGCCACAGCTCCATTTCAGTATTGGCATCCAAATAAACATCAGCTATCGTATCAACGCCCATCGCCGCCCATCTCGCGGCAGGCTGCTTACTACCAACCATGGAGTAATCGAATGAGGCAGGAATAGTTGCTTCGTAAAATGGCGCTAGACCTCGAATCCAACCTGAGTTGCTCAAATAATTAGCGGTGGACGCCAGTGCATCGCCCGTTGCCCACGGGTTACGGTGACCATTACCATCGCCATCCACTCCGTGCTTCAGCCAAGTATCAGGGATAAACTGCGTCTGTCCCATGCCGCCTGCCCAAGAACCATCGAGCTGCGACCAAGACACATCACCGCGCTGCAATAGCGTCGCTAATGACAACAACTGAGTTTCGGCAAACTCTTGGCGACGACCATCATAAGCCAGACTCGCAAGTGAGCTTGGTATGCTGCTATTACCCGTCACCACGCCGTATGACGACTCCATGCCCCAAATGGCAGCGATTATTTCTGCATTGACACCGTACTGCGATTCTAATTGCGACAAAAATGCCCGTTGCTCGGCGAACTTACGCTTACCAGTACTCACACGCCCATCAGATACGGCAGAATCGACATATTCCCATGGCATCTTAGAAAACTCTGGCTGTCCTGAGTCGAGCGAGATGACTTGCTGATTTAAATAAGCGGTATCAAGTAAACGGCGCACCGTCGCTGCATCATGGCCTGATGAAATCGCCCGCATAGAAAAATCCGACTTCCAATCAGAAAAGCTGTTATAGCTTGGCTTTGCCACTGGCTGCGGCTTGATGACAGGCTTCGGTGCTGGCTTCACTTGAATGGTTTGAGTTTGGGTAATCTGAACGTTGCCTTGACGCACGGGTTTGCTAGGTTTTTGCATCGCCTGTTGGCTGGTACACCCAACCATCACTAACGCAGGAAACAGAGCAAGATATTGTTTTTTTAACATCATAAAATTCTCAAGTATGAATAAGTAAAGCGACTCAAATAAACCGATTTAGTTAAGGTGGTTTCATTCAAGCGCTCTAAAATTCAAGCGCTCTGAATAAAGCCACTAAACTTGCCAAATCAGTCACAATTTGGCATCACGTTTAACGCCCTAGTACCGCACGTGGATCAATAGGATTGCCATTTAAGCGCACTTGGAACTCTAAGCCGACCTGATTGGTCTGGCCACTGTTACCCATGTTTGCAATGCGCTGACCGCGCTGTACAGCATCGCCTTCTTTGACCAGTAGCTGACTATTATGCGCATAAGCGGTGATGTAATTATCACTATGACGAATCATAATAAGATTGCCATACTCTGGCAGACCATCGCCCGAATACAGTACCGTGCCAGATTGGCTAGCAAGTACGGGATCACCGATATTACCAGCAAACCACATACCCATCGTACCCGCTGCCGCATCAAAGTTACGAGTCACTTGATTGCGACTTGGATATTCATAGCCTGACGTTGCGTTAGCCGTCACTTCGTATACAGGGCTTTGTGAGCTATTATTAGGCATGCTCGTTACAGGTGGTCTGTACGGTGGCTGTGTCGTTGTAGGCGCGTTATAACGATTGTTATCGGCTGGCGTACCTTGCCACAGCTTGAGCCATTGACCACTATAAATCGTATATTTGCTGTCCAAACCATTGAGCGAACCGATTTGACGGTAACTGAGACGATAGCGCTCAGCAATTTGGCTGACCGTATCGCCACGCTGTACGCGATGGTAGTTAGGAACGCCTTGTGCATTGGTAATAATCTTCGGTCCCGCTTGGTTGGCTGATTGGTAAGTAGGCTTGGTTGCACAGCCCACCATCGTTAACGTTGCTGCTGTTAAAGTACCTATCAATGCCACTGTTGCAAAGCGCGATCCAGCAATAAGCTTCTTCATACAAGATTTCCTATTCTTTATGTTACTCACAAACTCCTTGTGTTACTCACAAGCATTTTGCTAACTTTTATACCGTTTAGTATTTGGCAAATACCCTTATCAATCACTCGATAGTAAACCATTTTCTAAGGCGTGTCCTCATTTTGAAAATGGTGATAAAAATGAGATAAATGGCAGCCAAATAAGAAAAATAGTGCAGATAATATCAGGATATTGACCAGCTGTTTGACGCATTTTGGCAGCGTAAATTTATAGCATTAACGCCGACAGCGTTTTAAGCGTGTCTGCTGGCGTATGATGCAGGCGCACTGGCGATAGACTAATATAACCCGCCGCTACCGCTTGATCATCCGTCATATCTGTGGAGGACTGCAAATCTTCAGTTTCTAATGGCAACTCATGTGGGCGTTTACGTAGCGACAACCAATAAGCATCACGCCCACGTGGATCGACCACATGATGTACAGGACGCGCAATCTGACGGTGCCCTAACGCCGTTATTTTCCGACCTTTGATCTCATCAGCACTATCCACATCAGGAATATTAACGTTTAATACATGATAGGGCAAATTTTTGCAAGCATCTAATATCGGTGTTTCTATGAATAATTTAACAATTTCAGCTGCCGCCATTTGATAATGACTGGTCTGCTCTTGCCCTTCTCCTTTGACGCCGCCGCCCACTAGGGAGGTCGCAATGGCAGGTATTCCAAAGAGCTGTGCGGTTAATGCAGCACCAAAGGTACCCGAAAATAAAACATCTTGACCAAGATTGGCGCCAGAATTGATACCAGTAATCACACAATCAAAACGCGTATCAGGATACAACTCATGCAATGCCAAATGTACACAGTCCGCGGGCGAACCATTTACCGCTATAAAACCAGAATCCAATTGATGAGTATATAATGGCATCGAGAGGCTCAAAGCACTCGCGCAGCCACTTTGCTCACTATTTGGCGCAACCACTACCACCTCTGCAATAGCAGACAGGGCTTGATATAATGCCAATAACCCTGGTGCATAAATCCCATCATCATTACTAATTAAAAATTTCATTTTCACTCAATATACTCATTAATGACCGCCTGTCCACTTATGAACTTTAGCCGCATAAAATTGCTATAATCAGACCCGAAAATGGTGGTTAGATTGTGTGATAATACTGTTGACGCTGACATCCACATTGGCTTTTTCTACATAAATAGTATTTATACACAGCATTTGGCAAGCGCCAAATAATAGCTGAATTTACTATAAAAGTTAAAAAAGCCATACCGCTATCAAAGTAAAATGACACTGTGTCTATATCACAGCATGGATATGAAAAAATTGATAGAGCAAAACGCGGATGCCACCATAATTTTGGGCGATTATACCCTAATAATACGCTGACACGAACCCTGTCTTTGCGCAGAATCTATCCAATTTATAATTTTATCACGATGATATCTGCATCAATAACAGCAAAAAAACTTGGCGTGACGTTACAATAGGCAACACCTTACAACAATACAAACTTATATTTTTATGCTGACGTAACTTATGAGTCTATGCTGCTGATATGTTGCTCAAAAAGAGCTTTGGCTCACAAGATATCTACACATAAATCAATATTTTATGTGACTTTTGTTTTTTTACCCATTAACATATCACCATTAATTAAAGATAAGCGAGTGTAATACTGCATGAAAAATCAATCGATATTATCTATAGCTTCTGTGATAGCGAAGACGGCGTCCAAAATTAGTGTTGCAGGACTGGTAACCTCTGTTGCCATGCTGTCTCAAGCATCCTTTGCGGCGAATAATTCTGCTACAACCATACCTCTAGATATGTCTGGCATCAATGTTACTAAGCATGAAATTGCGGTCATGCAAGTGCTATCAGAGATATGTCCACCGATGCTCAATGGCAAACAAAAACAGCGCTTTTATAAATCTTATAATGTGCAGCTTCACGAGTTGATGCCGTCTTTAGAAGATCCAAAAGCAGCGATTCAATATCTATCCACTCAGCAAGATTATCGCCAGATATTACAAGGCATTCGTAGCTGGACAATGGGCTTCTCTAAACAAGACAACAAAGCTCTATGCGAAGATTTGGCGAATGCTGAATACCAGTAGTGGATCATAACTAAGCTCAACAATTACAACATTATAATTGGCTTACTTATCAGACATCCTATCGTCTCCCCTACAATAGCTATGCCCCAGCATTGATTCTAAATTGATAAAGTCAGCTATAATTAATGACAATAAATCATGGCATTATCTGTCTTGGAACGCTGATTATGGGCTATTTAGCGACACCTTATAAGCTTGTTCATCAGGCTTATAAGTAACAAAAAAGCTTACGGTCATCCTGTTTATACCAACAGGATGACCGTAAGCTTTTTTATGACAGTCGAATTATTTCTATTCGAGACATTGTAGCAGTCCTAGTCTGAGCAAACGTTTACTTCTTACCACTCTTTCTTTTTAATCGGGTCTTTTTTTGCATTTATCGATTCCCCATCGGTTGGCATTTTGCTAAGATAAGGCGTTAATTTTATGTCTGTCGCTCAGCCATCACCACTCTTATTAATACATTGTTTTTAAACAGAATGTTTAAGACAGGCTACTTAAAATGATGCATAAGATTTAGTGCAAGGTACAAGCGGTAGATACATTTGGTTTCATGATGCGGTGTAACGATATATGACAGTAAAGCGTGTAAAAAATCAGCTGGTGCAGCTGGTAGTCGGTGTGAGTATCTCTATGAGTGCAGTGATGGCAAACGCAGCCATCCAGCCGCCTGAGATGGATAATACCGCCTATGTATTGATGGATTATAATACTGGTGAGATTTTGGCACAAAAGAACGCCAATGAGTCGCTACCGCCAGCGTCTTTGACAAAAATGATGACCAGTTACATCATTGAGCAGCGCTTAGCATCAGGCGACCTTAAAGAAGATGACCAAGTCATAATGAGTCCAAATGCTTGGTGTCGTGGTAGTAGCAGCCAGTCTTGCATGTATGTGCCGGTAAATAAATCTGCGAGTGTTATCGACATGCTACGCGGTATTATTATTCAATCAGGTAACGATGCCTCAAAAGCTATGGCTGAGCATATCGCTGGTAGCGAAGCCTCATTTGCTATCTTGATGAATGAGCAAGCAGAAAAGCTTGGTATGAAAAATACCCATTTCGTCAACTCTACTGGTATGCCTGACGAAGGGCATGAGGCATCAGCACTAGATTTGGCCAAATTGTCACGCGCTATTATCAAGAATAGCGGCGACTATTATGGTATTTATGCAGAAAAAGAGTTCACCTATAACGGTATTACTCAAGGTAACCGTAATGCTCTACTTGCAACCGACCCAACCGTTGATGGTCTAAAAACTGGCCACACTGATGCCGCAGGCTATTGCTTAGCGGCTTCAAGCAATCGTGATGGCATGCGCTTGATTTCTGTGATTATGGGAACAGAGAGCCAGCAAGCACGTGCCGATCAATCACGTGAGCTGCTCAACTGGGGCTTTGGCCACTTCACTACTGTCACCAAAGCACCTGCCGGACAATTCGTCAGCAAAGTTCCGGTCTGGTTCGGTGAAGCTGATGAAGTCGAGCTAGTTACTGCGGATAATTTGCAAATTCTAACCAGCAAAACGCAAAAAAATAAAATCACGACTGTGGTAGATATTCCTGAGAGCCTAGAAGCACCCATCAAAAAAGGTCAAGAAATTGGCAAAATGATGGCCGTTATTGATGGTAAAGCGGTGGCTTCAGTGCCTATTATAGCGACCAGTGATATCGAGCAATCAGGCTTTATGAGCCGCACTTGGCAGCGTGTCGTACGTTGGGCACAAAATCTGTTTTAGAGAATATTAGTAGAAGCTATTTCTCAAGAACATTACTGACAAAAAAGACGCCTCAAAACTGGGCGTCTTTTTTATGTCCTCATTCACCGCACAGATTTTATTATTGCTATTAAGTAGTGTCATCATCAAACTGTGATAAACACTGATTTACTAGACTCAGTAAGCTTGCCCTCGTTCATCATACTTTTCAGATTAAAAGCAAGCACCTTTGTCGAAAATACGATGTTCGAAACTATTTACAGTAAATGAGAGGCAACGGATTACATTAAACGAGGTTAGTACAGTAAGCGTGACAAATACTTTGACCTATTACGTCCATACCAACCAGCGCTTAAGCAAGTCGCTTAATGCTTTATCTTTATAAGTGGCGCTATAACAGTAATCGACACCAGCTGCTTTCAAACCATGCTCAAAGCTATCTAACTGCTTCGCTCGATGTGGTGGATACCAATATACCAATAAAGCCCGATGTTCACTTTCAAATTGACGAATACGCTTGGCTAGCGACTCAGCTTTACTTGGAAAAATATCTTCCGCAAACATCACCATATTCACCTGTTTTATACTCATCTCCTCTATAACCAGTGCTTCATGCTGACGATAAATGACCGTCGCGCCTAAACGCTCTAGCTCTTTCGCTAAAAACCCAACTTCATGATAATAATAGTAAATAATAGTCAATCCAGCCAATAAATGCTGCTGCCGAGACTGCTGTTTATTGGTCATCGATATGGTCAGCATGAATTGGGTGCCTGACCCTAACGTACTATCGACTTCTATAGTAGCGCCCATCAGCTGAGCCATTTGCTTGACGACTGGCAAACCAACACCTGAGCCTTCATATTGACGAGTTTGTGATGAATCCACTTGGAAAAACGGATTAAAAATATCATCGATATGAGTGCTATCGATACCAATACCTGTGTCTTTCACACTGATTTGCCAGCGATTGCTTTTATCAAAATGAGTCAATTGCGACGTAATAGTCACCTGCCCCGCTGGAGTAAACTTAATCGCATTGCTCAATAATATCGATAATATTTGTTTTATTTTTTCCGCATCCCCTTCCAGACCATAGTCTATATGATGAATACGGCTAATCAACTCTAGCCTTTTTTGCCGAGCAATAGGCTCATATTCTGCCAACAGATCGGCGATTAACTGCAGTGGATTGAACGCAATACAATTAATACTCATCTGACCTTTTTGTATTTGATTCAATTGAATAATATGATCAAGCGACGACACCAATTTATCACTACCGTCACTGATAATTTCAACCGCATCTTTTTGTTCTCTATTGAGGGTATCGTAATCTAACAGCTGTAAACCGCCTACGATAGCATTTAGCGAAGTTTTCAACTCATGGGTGATCATGCTTTGAAAGTTATGCAGCTGCACATCGAGGGATACGTCTTTGTTGTGTAATTGCTGCTCAAAAATAGCAAGCGCCTCATAATCTTGTTGGACTTTCTGTAAACGATCAAACAATACAGCCAAAGTTTGCTTGATTTGTACCAGTTCCTGAAATTCAAAAAGCTGTGGAATCACTGGTAACTGCTCAAGCTCTGGGTTTTTTACAACGATGTGACAGACTTCTTTCAAAGCTTCAATATCTCTGATTGGCCATTTGAGTTTGCGCAGAATGTACAATACCCAAAGTACCGTCAATATCGTGGTGATAAGCCATAGCAATATATTGCTTCGAAACCAATGTGAACGCAGGGTGTTCACATCTAAAGTGAGATTAATATATCCAACTAACGCGCTATTTTTATTGGCCTCACTAGACGCTGACGATTCTTGCTCACCATTTGATAAAGTCGTGGACGATTGCTGACTGCTGTTTAACGTATCTAGCGCGCTATCATCACCGATATCGTCACTGGTAACGGGATAATTGAAGCTGACAGTATCTGCAAATAAAGCATTCTTCCAATCATCTCTGGATTGATTAACTTCATCAATAGGTTTGGGTGTTGAATAAAATAAAATACTTCTAATGCTGGGTTCACTTTCTAACAAGAATCTCACTTGCTCAGCCACGATATCAGCACCATCGGCTGTCGATGCGCTGGTGGTCAACATGGTAGCCAATTGCTGGATATGCTGACGCTTCTCTTTATAGTGGTATAACAAACCATAAACGATAGACATCAAGAAACCTGCCAACACAGCCAAAATAATGGCTTGTACGACAGAACGCCAAATAAGCGTAGAGATGGTTTGAGAGGGACGGTTGTTCATATTACTTAACTGAGTTAAGAAAACTTTTGATTATAGTACAGGTATTTTGTAGGAGTAGTGAGGGAAATATCACATGTTAATAAAACTTAACAACGTATTAATATATCATGATGACCGATATAATCATCATGATATGGCACATTACAGAGAAGTATGAACAATAGAATAAAACAGTCTTTATTTACTACAACAATATAAAGACCGTCATCATTTTGCTAAATTAACGCTTTTTATCTTTATTGGTGAATTTCTGCTTATCTTTGGTAGTAAATTTTTGTGCCCGATTACGCTCGCGTTGGCGCAACTGTTGCGTCTTCGCTTTGGTTGGCGTATCGCTCTTGTTGGCATATGGGTTGTCATTTTGTTTAAGGACAACATTGAGCGGCGTGCCTTCGAGCTTAAATACTTGACGGAATTGGTTTTCAAGATAACGCTGATAGCTCTTAGGTAATGCACTGGTTTGGTTACCATGAATGACAATCACGGGCGGATTGTGACCACCGATGTGAGCGAAGCGCAGTTTAATACGGCGACCAGCAACCGTTGGTGGTGGATTGGCTGTCACCGCATCTTGCAGAATCTGAGTCAAACGATTGGTTGATACTTCAAACATCGAAGATTTATAAGCACGCAAGATAGACGGGTATAGATTACCCACACCAGTGCCATGTAAGGCTGAGATTAGATGCACTTTTACATAAGGGATAAAGTTAAAGCGGCGATCCATCTCAATCTTGATATAATTTTTCTGATCAGCTGTCAGACCATCCCACTTATTAATCGCAACAACTAAAGCACGACCCGCATCAAGCGCATAGCCAATCATATGCAAATCTTGATCAACGATACCTTCATGCGCATCAATAACAATAACGGTGACGTTAGAGTCTTCGATTGCTTGTAGGGTTTTAATGACCGAGAATTTTTCTACTTTTTCATCAATTCTACCGCGGCGGCGCACACCAGCAGTATCGATTAAGACGTAGTCTTTACCTTCGCGTGTATAAGGAATATAAATACTGTCACGCGTGGTACCGGGCATATCAAAAACCACTACTCGGTCTTCACCCAATAGACGATTGACTAGCGTCGATTTACCAACGTTTGGACGACCTATGATCGCTAACTTCAAACCTTTTGGCTCTACGACATTCTCTTGCTCAGGCATATCAGCCGTCAATATTTCAAGCAAATTACCGACACCGCGACCATGACTTGCCGCCATCGGATATGGCTCACCCAATCCTAATGCATAAAACTCGGCAGGGGCAGCGTCGTGAGCACCATCGACTTTATTGGCAACCACATAGACTGGTTTGCCAAGTGTGTGCAAAAACTTACCAATCTCCGCATCTGCGCCGATCATACCAGCACGAGCATCTACCACAAATACGATGATGTCCGCTTCATGAATCGCTGTATGCGATTGCTCAGACATATAGTCATCAATGTTGCCGCTACCGTCATCCGCCTCACCAATACCACCAGTGTCTACAACGATAAAAGATTTGTCTTCATAGGTAGCATCACCGTACTGACGGTCACGAGTCAGTCCTGACAAATCAGCAACCAATGCCTGCCGACTTTTTGTGAACTGATTAAATAAGGTAGATTTACCGACGTTTGGACGACCAATTAAGGCGACCACAGGCTTGATACTCATGGGTTACTCTCAGTGAAAGGCACAATGGCGGGCAGTACAGTTATTCTTATAACCAGTGATATAACAGTAGTCGTGAATAAGCTGCTCTTGACCGCAAATTAAAATGAATGATAGAACAATAGCAAAAATAATAGTCAGCTATTTTACAATTAGCAAGTGGTACATAGGATGACTAAATGATAAATAAATAATATATATGGATAACACCTACGGCGCATCGGTCGCATAGAGTACGCGAAAGCCTGTATTTAAACAAGCAATTTACACAAGGCACTAAACGCTGACGAAGCAGCGTTTGTGTTCTCTAAAATTGCAATCAACCAGTTGGCTTAACGATAATATCAAACATACTATCTAAGTAAGCATTAACCGATAAAAAGCTTAGCGGGCTAATTGCCAAATAGCAACCTGTCCTGATGTGCTCTGTGTCATCAAGCGGCTGCCTTGTACTTGCAAGCTACTCAAAGCACCCTTGGTTTGTACACGGCTAACGATTTTACCGCTAGCTGGATCGAATAAGTGTACCATGCCGTCAAAATCACCCACGGCAATATAATTGCCAATCATTACAGGATTGGTTAAATGACGATAAGCCAGCTCTTCACTTTCCCAAAGAACCTCACCATTACTGCGATTATAGGCAACCACTTTGCCCTCTAAGCTGGTACCAATCACCTGCTGGTTATTTACAGCAAGTGACTTTAAGCTGGCAAGCTCTTTGACAAACATAACTTGACGCGAAGCCAAATCAATACCTAATAACTGACCACTATAACTGATAGCAAATAGCTGGTTTTTATCGACGATCGGCGTACCATCGACATCACTCATGCGCTCAACTTCACTACTACCAGTGCCAACGCCAACACGTCTTGACCACTGCGGTAAACCACTATCAGTCGTCACCGCATGTAAACGACCATCAGCAGTCGCCAATAATGCCGTTTTGCTATCTAATAACGTTGGCGCCGCACTACCGCGTACACTAATGGCTGGAACTTGTGTGGCAAACTGCCAGACTGACTGACCTGTCTGTAGTGACAAGCCATGTAAAAAGCCATCGTTCGCTGATAGAATGACACGGTTATTGGTAATTAAAGCGGGTGTCAATACTGATCCTGATAGCTGCTTTTGCCAGCGTTTTGCGCCAGTCACACTATCAAATGCCATCACTTGACCACCGCGTGTGCTAATAATCGCTGTTTGGCTCAAAGCATCTAAAGCAACGCCGCCCGTGATTTGATCGCCAACGTTGATCGACCATAAACGTTCACCTGCACTGTTAAAACCGGTCAAATCCCCACCGCGCGATGCAGTGACGATTTGTCCATTGACATAACCTACTTGCAAGTCTAATGGATCTTTCTTACTGGCTTTTTTATTGCCAATATCTGTGCTAAAAACCGGTTGCAACACACTGATAGGCTCAGCAATCTGTACCAGCTTGACTGGATCATTGACGACGGGTTTAATACCGCGATTACACCCAATCACCGCAGTGCTCATCACTGCCAATACTGCCACATGCATCACCGTCGATTTGATGGTTTTAGCTTTTGATATCTTGCTAGAGCGAATAGATTGAGTCATTATGAGTTCTCACTACAAATAAATTATTATTAATTAGTAAATTGGTTATCAGTAAGTATAAGATCGGCGATTAGTACTCACCAAGCACATTCAATGAGTGCTGGTGGTTCATGCGACGCGATTGTTTTACTGTACCACTTAGCTTGTAGAACGGTTATAGATACGCGCTATTGACTAGCAATTATCAGGCATTAGGTAGAACGCAAACGCTATTATTGGTTAACAGCGCTTGTCACTGTACAATTATTGCGCAACCTCGGCAGCAGCATTTTCTTCCACCAAGGGCTGTGCAGGATTACTTGACTCTTGAATCAGACTGACTGGTTCGTCGATAGGCTCAGGTACGATGCCCAGACTCTCCATCTTTAATGCCAATACTGCACGCGTCTCTTGACGGTTGCGTAACAACTCCCAAGCATTATTATAAGACTTGATCGCTGAGTCTTTATTATCTTGTGCCAAATAAATATCCCCTAACAACTCTTGTTGGCTGGCTTCAAATGAGCTTGGCATATCATTGTTGGCTTCTGCTAATGCAGCATCCGTATCGCCCGCCGCCAGTAACGTTGTCGCATAGCGCAAACGAGTAATTGCCTGTAAACCTGCATCACCTAAGTCAATAGCCAATGCTTTTTTGAAGGTTTCACTTGCCTCGGTAAATTCATTATTATCTACTTGCTGACGCGCTTTAATCATCAGTGCCTGCCAAGCGTAAACCGACTCACCATGCTTACTGACTAGCGCATCAATATCTTTGTTTAGCTGGGTGCGACTTTGGGCAAGTGCTGCCTGTGCTTCTGCTTCCAAATCAGGGTTTTGTGAGGCCAAACTGACTTCTTCATTCAACCGCTGAATGTCTGCATAATGATCTGCTGCAACGGTGTCTACGCGCGCATGGTTGTCCTGCCAATATGTCCAACCAAAATAAGCGGCCAGTGCCAACAAAATCGCAGTGACAATATAGCTGCCATACTGCTTTAACGCTTGCATTGAATTGTCTGCATTCGGCGAATTGGGTGTCAGAGCCATATGTGTTTACCTGATAAAAGTGTTATGAAATTGCTAATGCTAAAACCGCAATCGATTACTGACGGATAAAATTTTCTTTGTTCGACAGCCAATCTGTCGCAACCGTCTGTTGTTCGCCCGTCTGCATGTCTTTAACGCTGAGGGTATTATCATCCAGCTCTTGCTGCGCAATAATAACGGTCAATGCAGCACCTGACTTATCGGCTTTCTTCATTTGCGCTTTTAGGCTCGTCGCACTCGCCATTTTCACCCGAATGTCTGGGCGACTATAGCGTAGGCGCTGGGCATAGCCAATACCAGCACTATAAACCTCTGGATGCGCAACCACGAAAACATCGCAAGCGGGAACATCAGCAATCGGCGCAACCGCTTCCATTAACAGTAATAAACGCTCAAGCCCCATGGCAAATCCAACAGCAGGCTCAGATTTTACTGGCTTATTGCCATCAGTACCGATGGATTTTAGTTGCCCGATCAAACCATCATAACGGCCGCCTGCACAAACAGTCGCTTGGCTACCAAGCTTGTCGGTCACCCACTCAAAAACCGTTTTGTTATAATAATCAAGACCGCGTACTAAGTGTGGATTGATCTCAAAATTAATACCCAGCTCTGTTAAATAGGCTTGTACTTGCTCAAAATGCGCCACGCTTTCTTCACCTAAAAAGTCAGCAAGCTTAGGCGCGTCTACCAATAGAGCTTGGGTGCTTGCTTCTTTGCTATCTAAAATACGTAGCGGATTGGTGGTCAAGCGGCGCTTGCTGTCTTCATCCAGCTGATCTTTTTTATCGGTTAAATAAGCAACCAATGCTTCGCGATAAGCATAACGCTCATCAATTTCGCCCAGACTGTTCAGCTCTAAACGCATCTCATCTTTTAGACCCAGCTCTTGCCACATTAGATGAGTCATGGCGATCAGCTCAGCGTCAGCGTCTGGTAAGGCACTACCAAAGCTTTCAACA
The DNA here is from genome assembly GCF_052378115.1 of Psychrobacter sp. AOP30-A2-5. Lineage (NCBI taxonomy): Bacteria > Pseudomonadati > Pseudomonadota > Gammaproteobacteria > Moraxellales > Moraxellaceae > Psychrobacter > Psychrobacter sp. AOP30-A2-5. Next base: position 46,290 of record NZ_JBQSXK010000012.1, read on the forward strand.
CCTATTTGATGAAATTGACGATAACGACCTTTTTGTGGACGCTCATAGCGAAACATTGGACCGATATACCATAATTTAGGCGTATCACCGCGCAGCAAGTTATGCTCAATCACAGCACGTACTGCACCTGCCGTACCTTCAGGGCGTAGAGCCAACGGCGTTGGTGGCTCAGATTTATCGGTAAAGCTATACATCTCTTTTTCGACAATATCAGTCGCGCCGCCAATGGCACGCGCAAACAAATCGGTTTGCTCAACGATTGGCAAGCGAATATGCTCAAAGCCGTATCTGCCCAGTACTTCAGCCAATATCGCTTCTAAATGCAGCCATTTTGCGGACTGATCAGGCAAAATATCATTGAACCCTTTGATAGCTTTAATCATGGTACGGTCGTATCCTTAAAAATTTTAACAAGTGTCTCTTTTATTTTTTGCTCATAATAGTGTTTTATTTTACGCGGATAATCTCATTCTCGCGTTTTTTAGCCAAATCTTCGGCATGTGCGCGTACCATGCCTTCTATTTCATCGACCAAATTGTCGGTATCGATAAGATGGCTTTTTTCACCCATACGATATACCAAGGATCTTGGTGCGGCACCAACAATGCCAATATCGGCCTCTTTCGCTTCACCAGGACCATTTACTTTACAGCCGATCACAGACAGATTCATCGGTTCACGAATGTCTTCTAAACGCGACTCTAGAGCCGTCATGACTCTAATCACATCAAACTCTTGGCGAGAGCAGCTTGGGCACGCAATAAAGTTGACACCATTAGAACGTATATTGAGCGATTTTAAAATATCAAAGCCGATTTTAATTTCTTCTTCAGGCTCTGCCGCCAGTGAGATACGAATGGTATCACCGATGCCATCTAATAATAAACCGCCAAGTGCAATCGCGGATTTGACCGCGCCCGTACGATAAACGCCCGCCTCGGTGACGCCTAAATGCAGCGGGTTATCAATTTGGGCAGAAATCAGGCGATACGCATCCAAGGTCAAAAACACATTACTGGCTTTAACCGATACTTTATATTGATCAAAATTTAGACGCTCTAATATATCGATATGGCGCATGGCTGATTCAAGCATCGCCTCGCCAGTTGGCTCGGTATATTTGCGCTGAATGTCTTTTTCGAGCGAGCCTGCATTGACACCGATACGAATAGGGATGTTGTAATATTTGGCACAAGCAACCACTTCGCGTACTTTAGCATCGCTACCGATGTTACCTGGATTAATACGCAGACAGTCAGCCCCTGCTTCGGCAACTGCTAACGCAATCTTGTGGTCGAAATGCACATCTGCAATCAAAGGCACACTGACCAGCTTACGAATTTCGCCAAAAGCTTTGACCGTATCCATCGTTGGCGTCGACACCCGCATCAAATCCGCACCAGCTTCAACGCAGCGTTCGATTTGAGCGACAGTTGCTGCCACATCGCAAGTATCTGTATTGGTCATACTCTGCACACTAATCGGCGCATCACCACCAATCGCGACATCACCGACATATATTTTTTTGGTAAGGCGACGGTTAATAGGCGCTGACGTTGACATAGACAAACCCTTCAGTTAAAGCGAAAAAACGCAGAAAAAATACACTTATAATAGCTTGCAGATAGCAACTTTTAAAAATAAATCTTGTACAGCAGTCGATAAGACTAGCATTCAAAATTAGCCGCTTAAAAAGTTAAGGCGCTAACTCAAAATTGGCTTGCTTATCCGTTGCATAAGTATTTAGCGCAACCGCTTCTTGGTTAAGCATTATGCTGACATTATCAACATTATCAATTTGTACATTAAACGGCGGCGTACCTGACAGTTTATAATCCCCAGATGTCTGCGAGCCACTCATTAAACTACTACCAGAGGCATCAGTAATACTCACGACGGCGGTATCCGTCAGTTTGACATCTAAAGACGCTGGACTTGCATCGCCGCCCAAGTTTAGAGCAGAGCCAGAGGCACCAACGCCCATCTCATCAGTATTGATTGCCGCCCCTTGCGCTTGCTCTATCGCTGAGACGTCTTCGACCGTCGATACTGGCTGCTCGGCATTCTCTTTACTGGCATTACTCACCATGCGAAATAAGAAAATCGCTAAAATAATGACACCAATAACGGCGATGATCAGTAGTGGGTTAAAACGAATTCGATTGTGCGTATCACGTTGCAACGTGCCCATTGGACGCAGTGGCGTATCCGTGTTATTCACTGACTTGGCTTTCAGCTCCGTAGGATAAGCGGCATCAAAGCTGGTCGCTATTTTTACAGGATCTAAACCCAAAAACTTAGCATAATTGATGGCAAACCCACGGGCAAAAGCAGCTTGCGGCATCTCCGAAAAATTTTCATTTTCAAGCGCTTGCAAATGACGCTTTAAAATAAATAACTCGGCAGCTACCTCGTCTAAGCTGATTTGCTTATTTTTACGGGCTTGCTGCAACACGGCACCAAATGATCCCTGAGCGTTAGATTGAGTGTTTAATGATGGGGTGGTCATTTCCATGGTGCCTCTGGATTGTTAAGCCAAGTCTTAAGTTGTTTTGCTTCATCACTTAAAGGATAAGCGGATAAAAGCTGCTGTGCCAATTGCTGGCGCGTCGTTATGTTATTTTGTGCAGCGGCCAATTTGATACCTTGTAATAGCAAGCGCGGGCTAATGCCCTGCCCTTGCACCAGTATCAACGTTTCATCATAAAGCCTTTGAGCCTGTGGAACACGTTGCTGCTCAAGCAATAAATCGACCAACTCGATATGGGCAATAATACTATTGCGATTGCCATCAAGTGCCCGTAAAAATGCTTTAGCAGCCGCACTGCGATCACCTAGCTGTAAGTAAGTGCGTCCTAGATTCTCTAGCGCACCAATACGACCTTCGTAACCTAATGCTGAACCCGCAATCTCAAACTGCTCTGCCGCCTCACGATAGCGCTTCATTTGTGACAAATAAACGCCATAGTTATTGTGGGCTTGCTCAAAATCTTTATCAAGCGCGATCGCTTTTTTAAAATATTGATCGGCTTTTTCGAGATTGAGTCGACTGCCCTCTTGCTGCAGCAAAACGCCCATCATATCATAGGCTGGCGCGTAACGGCTATCGGCAGCAAAGGCTTTTTCGAGTTGGCGCTGAGCGGTATCAAGCTCATTTTTGCGGATATATTGCGCGGCCAGTGAAGTGCGCACGCGAGCAATTTCTTGTTGATCTAAGTTACGATTGTCATTGGGTCGCGTAGACGTTTGATAAGCCGCAATGTTTGTCAAATCATTGGTCGGCGTGCTTTGACAACCAGTGAGCAGCAGCCCTACCAATGCCGTCACTAACACTGTACGCTTCGACATCGCTATTGGGTCAATAGCCATTTGTCCATTTGCTGTACTCAATCGCTTATAAGTCTGAGAAAATATTTTTTGATAATTGAACTGACAAGAATTTCTAGAAGTCATCATAGCCGCCATCATAAAACTGTGATTCAATGCGTTCGATCCTCGAGGCATCAGTTTAATAGATTTAGCCCGCATAAGTACAATTTAGTTGTCATTAATTACTGTGCACATCCAAACTAATCGTTATTGCTACATTTTTATTACCATTGCGACAGATAAAAGACAAATACGATGCTACATCGAAAATGTCTATTCACCATTTATATAACCATCATCCTAAATACTTTCACGATCCTTGATGCTTTGCTGCCATGCGGCTGAACGACGCGTTCTATCAGCAACTTGCCCAACCAATTGACCACATGCCGCATCAATATCATCACCACGAGTTTGACGTATGGTACAAACAAAACCTGCTTCACTTAATATATTACTAAAGGCATGAATTCGATTATTACTCGACTTATCATAATTCGCATGAGGGAACGGGTTAAACGGTATCAGGTTAATCTTACTTGGTAAATCGCCCAATAATGCGACCAATTGCTCAGCATGCTCATTACTATCATTGACACCATCTAGCATCACATATTCAATAGTCACGTGTTTTTTGTGGCGCGGATTTACTTCAAAAACGTAATTTCTCGCTGCCGCCATGAGCTGCTCTAATGGATATTTTTTATTAATTGGGACTAGCTCATTACGCAGCTCGTCATTTGGTGCGTGCAATGAAATCGCTAAAGCCACGTCAAGCTCCTGTGCCAACTCGTACATTTTTGGCACCACACCTGAAGTCGACAAAGTAACGCGGCGTTTTGATAAACCATAAGCATGGTCACTGAGCATCAATTCCATCGAGCTGACAACGGGGCGATAGTTTAATAACGGCTCGCCCATACCCATCATGACCACATTGGTGACGTTGTTTTCCCATAAACTATGGTCAACATTTTCTAAACTATCATTTTCATCGGTCATATAAGAGGCATTTGCCACCCATAATTGTCCAAGAATCTCAGCCGCTGTCAAATCGCGCTCAAAGCCCTGCTTACCCGTACTACAAAAGCTACAGTCGAGCGCACAGCCCACTTGCGAAGAAATACACAAGGTTTTACGACCGTTTAATTTGCTGTCATCTGCGGGAATTAGTACGGTCTCGACCAACGAGCCACCCGTGACTTCAAAGACCCATTTACGCGTGCCGTCATCGCTGTATTGACGATGAATCACTTTTGGCGGAATGACGCAGGCATTGGCTGATAATTTATCACGCAAAGATTTACTCAGATTGGTCATTTGCTCAAAATCAGTGACACCCTGCTGATATATCCACTTAATGACTTGCGTCGAGCGAAACGGCTTTTCGCCAATACTCTTAAAGTATTCCGCCAGCTGCGCTTGTGTCATACCTAGTAGATTGGTTTTCGCCTGAGCCTCGTCTACTAATTTTATACTCTTAGTAGTCTTAGCAGGGACGTGTTGGACGTCAGTTTGAATAGGAGTTTGAGCAGTTGACATAATAAATAACCTTTTTGCATCTACTGGTATAAGCGATGCAATTGTTGAGATGGGTGTTGCTAGACGTACTCAATATATGAGTGCATGAGCAATCCGTTATGAGCGCATTTTTTACCAAAAGCTAAAAGTAATATGCTGATAAAGGATTGATAACGCTATATAAAACCAATAATGAGGGAGAAAAGTTAAAATTTCAATGCATAGTCAGACTATTATAATAGCTAAAACGGCTTATACCAAAAGATATAAGCCGTCTTGCCACACTAATAATTTATAGTCAATTTTATAAGCTATTAGTGCATAGTGAATCAAATATAGAGCTGTTACAAGGAAGACAAGCGCCAATTGTACATTGAGTACATTAAGCGAGTCTGACACCGTAACAGACTATATTTGGTTTACTATACTAACGCGTACGTGCACACACTTCTTCTTCATTGAAGAAGTAGCTGATTTCACGTGCTGCTGATTCAGCTGAATCTGAACCATGAACCGCGTTTTCATCGATGCTGCTAGCGAAGTCAGCACGAATAGTGCCTTCAGCGGCGTCTTTCGGGTTAGTAGCGCCCATGATATCACGATGCTTAGCGATCGCATTTTCGCCTTCTAATACAGATACCAATACTGGACCTGAAGTCATAAATGACACTAGATCGTTGTAGAATGGACGCTCAGCGTGCTCAGCGTAAAAACCGCCCGCTTTTTTATCATCAAGTTGCATCATTTTAGCGGCAACAATTTTTAGACCTGATTTTTCAAAACGATCGTAGATAGCGCCGATGTTGTTGCCAGCTACTGCGTCAGGTTTGATGATAGATAAAGTACGTTCGTTAGCCATGAAAAGCTCCTAATAAATAATGAATTCGATAAAAATGAGATGGTAAATACTTTGTTTTATCTTTGGCCGCAATGTTGACTTAGGCAGATTTAAATAACTCATGGTCTATCAATGCGATAATATGAGCGCCAACACAGGATTGCTGCCTATTATAATGATTAGCGCTATAAATGATAGGGTTAATTTATGACCGCACCTTGCATAAAAGTAAATTTATGACCGCAGCTTATCTTAAGACAAAGTGAGCATTCATCAATAGCAGATTCTTACCCTACGTATCTCATCACTAACTATCTTTGTCATTAATGAGCATAAAACCAACTTGGCGAAAACTCTATGTAAGTGTTACCAAAAAAATCCCTCAGCATATAATGCTAAGGGATTTTGTTAATACGCAGCTATGAAGGTCACTGCTTTCAAGCAATACTAAAAAACAACTACTCGCCTAAGCGGCTGTCGCGGCAACTGCCAGCGCTACATTCACGCACACGATCATTTAAGAAGTTCACTCGCTCAGTTGTCACCCGAGTCGCACAGCCCATATTGACAAAAAATCCTTCATCATTATTATAACTACATTGGTCATTACGCTCGCGTATCCACGCCAATTGTCCGCGCTTTAATTTGGATTTTTGCTGGCTATTTAACTGCTTAGCCAATTTTGCATAAGAATTATTCAGCTCTTTATCCGCTTCTAAATATACTTTCGTTAAGCAATATAAATCATCAAAATCATTGTTGGGTTTATCACAGTTTTGCGCGCCCCATGACAGCATAGGAAACATAAAAGCCGCAGACGTTAGCAGCGCTAGAGCTGTTTTGCCTATAGAGTGCTTGATAATAGTCGCTTTCATCACGTTTTCCTTTTTATATATTGATAAAATTACATTCATTTATGACATAATATACCAATTAAACCAGAATAATGTTAGCAATTCTCTCTTTTATACTATTTTTTCTTATCTCAATTTATTCAATTGCCAGATATCTTGATTTTTTATCGTTAGAGATTAATAGTGATTAACACTTTTTATCACTTGGCATTAATAATAGTTCACATAATAGAAAATGATAAGACATTACTCACAAGATAATACTCATAAAAAAATCCCAATGCTCAGCACTGGGATTTTTTATGAACGCTTAAACTAATTAAGTTTTATGATAAGAAACTAAGCATCATACGGGTCGCGCAATACAATCGTCTCTTCGCGGTCTGGACCGGTTGAGATAATATCAACTGGGCAACCAATCAACGCTTCGATACGTTTGATATATTTTTTCGCATTTTCTGGAAGTTCATCATAGTTAGTGATACCAACGGTTGACTCACTCCACCCTTGCATCGTCTCATATTTAGGCGTGACTGACTCATAGAATTCAGCATCATGTGCACCTGCACACTCAGTCTCAGGCAGGTTATAACCCACACCAATTAGTAGCTCTTCAAGACCATCTAATACGTCAAGCTTAGTTAAGCAGATACCTGACATAGAGTTCAGTACCACTGCACGGCGTAACGCTTCAGCATCGAACCAACCACAGCGACGCGCACGACCAGTAGTCGCACCAAATTCATGACCGACTTTAGCCAAATGCGCACCAACATCATCAAATAGCTCAGTTGGGAATGGACCACTACCGACACGGGTAGTATAAGCTTTAGTGATACCAAGTACGTAATCTAAGTACAATGGACCGATACCTGTACCAGTCGATACGCCACCAGCGGTCACGCTTGAGCTAGTAACAAACGGATAAGTACCATGGTCGATATCAAGCAATGTACCTTGCGCACCTTCAAACATCAGATTCTTGCCAGCCAGACGCAATTGATTAAGGTCTTCGGTCACATCAGTAACCATGCCTTTAATCTCTTCTTTCCACTCTTGGCAAAGCTTAAGTGTCTCATCAAAATCAATCGCTTCAACTTTATAATACTGAGTCAGTTGGAAGTTATGATATTCAATTAAGTTGCGTAGTTTTTCTTCTAAATCATCACGGAACAAGTCAGCAAGCTTGATGGCACGGCGGGCTACTTTATCTTCATAAGCAGGTCCAATACCGCGACCCGTCGTACCGATTTTGCCAGTACCGCGTTTTGCTTCGCGTGCTTGGTCAAGTGCCACATGATACGGCATGATAAGTGGGCAGTTCGGTGATATGCGCAGACGCTCACGTACCGGCACGTTGTTGTCTTCTAGCTCTTTCATCTCTTTTAATAATGCGTCAGGTGCTAACACCACGCCGTTACCGATGAAGCAGGTAACGCCTTCACGTAAAATACCTGATGGGATTAAATGTAGGATGGTGGTTTTACCATCGACAACTAACGTGTGACCAGCGTTATGTCCGCCTTGAAAACGTGCAACTGCTGAAGCTTTTTCGGTTAGTAAATCGACGATTTTACCTTTACCTTCATCGCCCCATTGGCTACCCAAAACTACGACATTCTTACCCATGATCAATCCTTACCTTTATGTATTGAGGTGTGTGCAATAACGGTTTAAAACCTGTGATAACTTTCGTTATCTTGATTTTAAAGACGTTAAAAAATGGTAATACTATTTAAATTAATGCTTAAATACTCTGTAACTGCCAATGATTATCTATAAAGCTCAAAAGATGCGTCATATCAGAGGGACAATCTTCTGCGTTCAATGGCATGGTGACGCGATAGCCTTGCTCACGTAAACTCTCAACCTGCTGTAGCAGTATCTGTCTCTGTTCTTGGTTCGCACTGCTCAATGCTTCATAGTCGACCAATACGATGATTGGTGCCTCAAGCTGCGTGTGTGCAAGCAAACGACTGACATCCATACTAAAACCAGTGGCTTCACGTGGCTGATTGATTGCTAACTGATTGCCGCTTTGCATACCATCGAAACGACCGCCACGTACCAGAGGTTGCGTCTCACTATTGATATAGCCGTTGAACACAATACCCGTGTGGTAATGATAGCCTGATAATTCCGTCACATCGATACTCACAGGGCATTGCCACTGGTCTTGTAGATGTGTTTTTAGGCGTTGTAATTCATTGATAGCAGTCGCGATTTGCGTGTCCTGCTGTGCAGTCTCTGACAATCTCGCCAATAGATTGGTAATATCATGACCAAAACGTGCCAAAGCATAAAAATCATCACCCATTGGCAATAACTGGCAGATACGCTTTAGCTCTGGTAGATTCTTATTGGCATATAAATGCATGAGTTGCTCAGTGTCATTATCAGACAACGCTGCCAACTCAGCCAAGCGTTTGAATATCGCCACATGACCCAAGTCTATATGCAGCGTCGCACTCATATTTAGCTTATTTATCATACCAAACAACACATCTATCAGCTCAATATCTGCGGCAAGTGAAGCACAGCCAAATATTTCAGCGCCGAGCTGCAAAGGCGTACGTGAGCCAAACAGCCCTGATGGCAAGGTATGAATTACATCACCTGCATAGCAATAACGCGCAATACCTGTGCCGCCCCAATGCGCATCAATACGCAAAATCTGCGGGGTAATATCCGCACGCAGACCCATCAAGCGACCCGTTAGCTGATCGATAATCTTGAAAGTTTGACGCTTTAAATCTTCTGAGGCGCCACTCAACAATGACTCAGTAAATTCAATCATTGGTGGATTAACCAACTGATAACCATGACCAATAAGCTGCTGAGTCAGCTGATACCTAAGCACTTCTTGCTTACGCGCATCTTCGAACAGCACATCCACCACCCCATCAGGCAACAACCAGCTATTGGCAACGTCGCTGGCAAAGTTGTTCAAATATGGCATGCTAGTAGAGGTAGCAGTGTTTTCAGCAGGCTGAGCCGCCGCTTCATTAGTCGTATTTAACTGGGCAAGTTTTGCAGAATCAGAACTGACAGACACAATAAATCCTTGTTTGGCGTATCGCTTACCAAAAACGCGGTACTGATGCGGTACTTAAAGGTTATATTTACAATTGCATTGACGCCATGCATTTTTATTTTTAACGCGCAACATCATTGACCCAATTATTTATAAACAAACTAGGTAGCCGCAAAAGGGTGAGTAATAAGTATAATTTAGAATGATAAGACGAGTATCTTTATGCGCTAATAAACGGCGTTAAATAATCAAGGCACTTTATGCTTTAGTTTAGCATAGCAGCCAAGGTTCGCCTAGTGACAATTAGCCACAATTACTATCTAATTACGTCTTATCAGCACTTAATCTATGAAGGTTATCTATAGACTATATAAGTAATCGTTGACTCAAAAATGGTTACCATCATTTTATATGATAAAGAAAATAATGAGCAAAGTGAGAACAACGCCTTCGATACCGACTCATGGTACACTAAGCCATATTTTTATCTCGGAAGCCTTATGTCATCTGATTACCACCCAAACCCTGCCAACAATCAAGCCAACGTTTTAGGTACGGCACTTGCCAGCTGCTGCTTTGACCCTATTACCGGTTATTACCGCAATGGCTTTTGCCATACTGGCAACCATGACGTCGGTCAGCACACCGTATGCGCCAAGATGACCAGCGAGTTTTTGAACTTTTCTGCCAGTCGCGGCAATGATTTGATTACGCCGCTACCTGAGTATGGATTTTCTGGTCTCAAGCCTGGTGATTATTGGTGCATTTGCGCGTTACGCTGGGTTGAAGCTTTGGACTTTGATATTGCCCCGCAAATCAAACTAGAAGCTTGCCACGAAAGCTTATTGAGCTTGGTCGATATTGATACTTTGAAAAGTTACGCCCTTTAATAACGATCATTATTAACAACAATCATTATAAGTTCTGATTGTGACACGTTTTTTACTTTATAAAGGGAGGGTGTATGGAAAACAATAACGACCAGTTGATCAAAAAAACCGCGCGTATTGCACCTAACTCTAATATCAATCGTATTTACGCCGATATGAATGAGGAACATCTCTATCTAGACAATGACGACAGCTATATCTATGGCGATGCTGATACCACCACTGAGGACACCATCGAGACCATGACGGTCTACGATCCTGACTCTGAACGCTATGAGGATATTGACTCTTCCAGTGCCGATGAAGTCGTCAATTGCTATGCTTATTCACGTAAGACCGGTGAAAATCTCGATAAATTAGCGCTAAACGATGTTAGTCGTGCCTTAAATAATAATGGTCAGTTTATTTGGCTTGGTCTCTATGATCCAAGCCTAGAAACCATGGTCAAAGTCAAAGAAGCCTTTGGACTACATGAACTGGCAATCGAAGATGCATTTGCCGATCACCAGCGTGCCAAAGTCGAGAACTATGACAATGACATGGTGTTTGTGGTATTGCGTACCGCTAAGCTTGAGGACAATGTCATTCGCTATGGCACCACCGCGATATTTATGGGCAAAAACTACCTGATTACCATCCGTAATGGTCCATCAAACTCCTACGCACCTGTCCGTGAGCATTGTCATCGTCGCCCTGAAAAGCTGCGTATGGGGCCTATATTTGTACTGCATGCTATTCTCGATTTTATCGTGGATAATTATATGCCGATTACCGATCGTTTAGGTCGCTATTTGCGTGAGCAAGAACGTTACGTGTTTACCTATGAGTTTGATAAAGGTACATTAAAAAACCTTTATGAGCTCAAATCGCAACTCGTACATATGCGGGCGATTATTTTACCAGTACAGGATATCTGTAGTTTTTTTATCAATCATAAAAAAAGCGAGATGGTCTCTGGGTTTTCTCAGGCCGCTAAGCCCTACTTCCGCGACGTCAATGACCATTTGCTACACTCATTAGACGCCATTAACGGTCTAAACGAGATGCTGAGTGTGGTCATGAATACCTATATGGCCATGGTTAATATGGGACAGAACGAGGTGGTGCGTAAGCTTGCTGCTTGGGCAGGTATTTTAGCTGTACCGACGGCCATTGCGGGTATCTATGGGATGAACTTTGATTTCATGCCCGAGCTGCATTGGCAATATTCCTACTTTGTCATCATGCTCATCATTGGGTCATTATGTGGCTATTTATATTACAACTTTAAAAGGCTTAAATGGCTATAACCAAAATTTATAGTTGCTGTTTCATTTGTAGCCAGCGTTCAGCTTTTAAAAACAGCATCCTTAGTGGTGCTGTTTTTCCACTTTATTATTGATAATAATTCTTATTTGTAATACTATTCACATTTATTATTGCTAAACTCTTGCCGCCATTTCTATTATTCCAATGCCATCATATACGATTGACTCAGTCAATAGCACAAACCCTACACCGTCGGATTTGTATGGGACGGTTTTGTTATTTTACGGCTGGCGTACTGACATATTGTCAATTTGCATCTATCGAGGTTTTTATGCGTTTATCCCGTCTTACTCAAGCTGTCGCGGTCGTTACCGCAGCCTTGATTCTTACTGCTTGTGGCAGTGATTCCGACACAGCCACTGCTATCATAGATGGGACACCGCCACTACTAACCACTGATAGCAACTTTACTGATGGCTATAGCGCGGTTGCAGCGGTATTTGTCTCAGGACAAGTACAAGATAGCAGCGGCGTCAAATCATTGACTTATATGCATAATAACGAATTAGCCCAAGCGCTAACGCTAGATGCTGATGGTTATTTTGATGATCGTATTTTATTAACGCTAGGTAGCAATACCATTGTCTTAGAAGCCACAGACAATGCCGGTAATATCATGCGCTCAACCAAGACCATCTACGTAGGCGATACGATTGCCGCAGGTGGTTCGCATACCGCTGCCCTGCATGATGGTCAGCTATATGGTTGGGGTCGCAACAACTATGGTCAGACAGGACTCGGTCTGACCACAAAAATCAGCGATATTATGGGACATCCAGACACGCCGATGCTAATGAACAGCGCACCAAAAGATTTGCTATCTATTGGCTTTAATCAAAATCATTCACTCGCTATTGCTCAAAATGGTCAAGTTTATAGTTGGGGTGAAGACAAATACGGGCAGCTGGGTCGCGGTGATGGGGGTCGTAATGACTGTAGCAAGACTGCAGACTGCCGTTTGGATATCAGCACGATCGAAGGTATCGAAAACGCCGTCATGGTCGCACCCGGCTATAGCCATAACTTGGTATTGACCGAAGAGGGTACGGTTTGGACCTTTGGTGCCAATGGGTATGGTCAACTTGGTAATAATACCAGCACCGATAGCAGCACCCCTGTTAAAGTTGACTTTACAGCAGCCACAGAGGCAGGACATATCGTGCAGGTGGCTGTCAGTGGCAATAGCTCTTATGCCTTAGATGACAAAGGTCAGGTTTGGGGTTGGGGCAGCGATGCTTACGCCAATCTTGGCAAAGGCAAAGTCTGTAACACTACAACCAACTGTATCAACGTCAATGCAACCCCTGTACGTATTCATGTCATTAATGAAACGATTAATAACGCCATTACTGCTAAGACAGATGACGCCACTCAAAAAGCTGACGACCAACCCGCTATAGATGCAGAAAAAGTGACCCAATTGACGGCTGGCAAAGACCATATCTTAGCATTGACCAATAAAGACGCAGTGTATGGCTGGGGGTTAAATGCCACTAGTCAATTGGGCTACAATGGTGAGACATTTAATGGCAGCGAAAAGGCATGGGCAGATGTCATTACCTCACCGACCAAACTGCCTTGGTTTACAGATAAAGAAGTTCGCCGCGTCTATGCCAATGGCAATGCCAGCTATGCGTTACTGGATAATGTCGCCACTAATAATGGCTCATCAGCAACGGATGGTATTCTCTATGCATGGGGCATGTTTGGGGAGACAAATGGCGCAGGCAAGACCATTTACAACGACCTAGATGAACCAACCAATAAGCTGCCGAATCTAAAGAATATCGATAATATGGCCATGGGTGCCATGCATCTGATTGCTCATGAAAAATCGTTTGACCAAGATAATAATACGCTGAAAGCTGGTCATTTATTTACGTGGGGCTGGAGCTTTGAAGGCTCACTCGGCAACAAAGACACCACTCATATTTGGATGTACAACAACCCTATCCCAGTTGCTTTACCTAGTCAGCTATAAGTGTTTTAAGTATGACGAAGCGAACAGTGCATAGTTGGTTGAATTTCCTATCATAAAATTCTCAAACAAGCAGCCTCGTTTGTGCTGCTTGTTTTAGTCAATACGCCTAACTATTGCGCGGTAGCTTATCGCATAATCCTCAGGATATCCTCAATTAAATCGACATCTCTCTAAATAGGCTGACGATGAAGATACACCCTAACCCCTTATATTCTAGCCATTTCAGGTCAGCCCATGTTCTTACGATCAAACTCGTCAACCATATCAAATTCTTCATTGTATACATTACCTCCCATCATACGTAACACACTACTCAGTGTAAGTATGGCGCTGCTGCTCATTGCTTGTGGTGGTTCAGATGATTCAAATAATTCCAGTAATGATGGCAATACTAACGTTCCCAACCCACCCACTACTCCTGACACTCCAGAAATCGATACCAACTGGCAGCCAGCAGGTGGCAGTGCTACGATTGCCGCCAATGGATCACAGCCTTTTTTGCAAATCATGCCCAATCTACCGAGCAGCGCTTTAGGCGGGGTATCACCTGGACGTGAGTTATTTATCACCGAGTGGACACCAGCAAATGAGGGTCGCGTACTGTTCGATGGTGTGGGGCCACTGTTAAATGCCAATGCCTGTACCCAATGCCATAGCGCTGAAGGTCGCAAACCCATTTATGCAGCCAATGGTCAGCTGAGTGATGCGATTTTATTCCGGTTGGGTAATAAGCAAGGCCTGCCACATGCTTATTACGGTGAACAAATGCAGCATCAAAGTATTGCCACAAGTATCAATCCCGAAGGGAGCATACGCTACGCAGCAATGCCCAGTCAAAATGATAAACCTGCTGGCATACAGTTTAGCTTTACTCCAACTGACCTTAATCAACCCTTAGGAAATACAGCGATTAGCGGACGTATCTCACCGCAGCTGGTCGGCATGGGCTTGCTCGACCTGATTCCTGAAGCGAATATCATTGCGGCAGCTGACCCTGATGATAACAATCAAGACGGTATCAGTGGCCGCGTACATTGGGTACAAGATGGCAAACAGCAGCGCATTGGCCGCTTTGGCTGGAAGGCTATTAATACCAGTCTACGTACCCAAAACGCCAATGCCATGTCGCAAGATATGGGTTTGACCACCTCGGTATTTATGGATCCTAACTGTACGGTAAATCAGCCTATTTGTTGGACAGCAGCGAATGGCGGCTCTCCAGAAGTCTCAGACAGCAGTCTAGACGCCGTGACCGATTTTATGACCGCCCTTGCCGTACCTGAAAGGCGAATAGACGATTTATCAGATTTTAATAAAGGAGCGCAACTGTTTGCACAAGTCGGCTGTGCTGGCTGTCATACACCCAAGCAAAAAACAGGCAATAGTGATCGCTTCCCGCTCCTATCACAGCAAAACATTTATCCTTATACTGATTTATTACTGCATGATATGGGCGCTGGACTAGATGACAGCGTAAAAGAGAAAAATGCAGAAAGCTTTGAGTGGCGTACACCGCCATTGTGGGGAATTGGCATTGTGGCACGTGATCCAGAAGCGCGGTTTTTGCATGATGGTCGTGCCAGCAGCTTGACTGAAGCGATACTCTGGCATGGTGGTGAAGCAGAAGGTGCAAAGACGCGCTTTACACAGTTATCCGCCACGCAAAAACAAACATTAATGACCTTCTTAAAGGGCATTTAACGCTCAAACAATAAAATGTGAGATTTAAGAAGGCAAAAAAGGGCTACCAGTGGTAACCCTTTTTTATGCTGCTATTTAATAGTTATTCACGGCGATGCTTGGTATGACTATCAGGCGCTTGAGCATTATCAGGTAACAGCGCTTTAATCGTTAAGTTTGCATGCTGTTTATCTAGATTGTCCTCTGGACGGCCAAACGTTTTTGCTGTCCAAGTTAATACTACGATAGAACCACTCAATAGCATAATGGCCACAGAAATTGTCGCCAGCAGCCATAAATGGAAATAGTCTGAGACTGCCTGTACATCAACCACCAAATGTCGTGACAATGCAGTAATCGCGATAAATATCAAAAACTGTACCGGCAGACGATGGGTTTTAAAATAAATACCTATCATGGCGAGCAGCTCAAGATAAATAAACAACATCAATATGTCTTTTAAATCCGCTGAGCCTTTTTGAACAATACCAACGAACTCTTTACCGGCGGTCCAAACGACAACCACACTGATTAGAAATAAAATAACGTAATGACAGACATCGACAAACTCTCTACCGATACCTTGTAGTCGCTCATGAACACCTACGTTTTTTTTAGCCATGTTTAGGTCCTATCAACTGAGATGTGGTTGATTTAGCCTGAGTATATATTACCTCAGGCCCCTTATTTATCGGCAATCAGTATTCGTATGACTCTCTTTTTAGCCGATATTCAAACCGGCAGATTTTTCAGCAGCATCAACCGTTTGGCGAATAAGGGTATTAATGGTCATTGGACCCACGCCGCCCGGTACAGGCGTATAAGCACTGGCGATGTTTTCAACACCTTGCAACTCAATATCACCGACGCCGCCATTATCCGTTGGATGAAAGCCTGCATCGATAACCACAGCGCCCGCTTTGATCCACTCCGCTTTAATCAATTCTGGCACGCCCACTGCCCCAACCACGATATCCGCACGCTTAATATGAGACTCTAAATCTTGCGTTCTTGAATGGCAAATCGTTACGGTGCAGTTGGCATTCAATAGCATCATCGCCATTGGTTTACCCAAGATGGCACTGCGACCTACAACTACGGCTTCCTTACCAGCAAGCTCGATATTATGATGCTCTAATAAGTGCATGATGCCTTGCGGGGTACATGAACCATAAGCGCTCTGCTGCATCGCCATACGACCAAAGCCAAGACAGGTCACACCATCGACGTCTTTTGCCAAGTTAATCTGCTCAAAGCAAGCACGCTCATCGATATGTGCAGGCACTGGATGTTGTAGCAAGATACCATGGACGTCTGGATTGCTATTAAGCTCATCTATTTTTGCCATCAGCTCTTCAGTGGTTGTCGCACTTGGCATCTCAACGCGTATAGAATCCATGCCGACACGTTTACAAGCATTACCTTTCATACGTACATAAGTCGCAGAAGCGGGATCGTCGCCGACCAATATCGTCGCTAAGCTTGGGGTACGTCCTGTTTTAGCTTTAATAGCGTCTACACGCGTACTCAGTTGCTGTTCTATTTGTTTAGCAAGTGCTTTACCGTCCAAAACGGTAGCAGATCCTTGGGCAGTTGACATAGTAACTCCAATAGAGGGTGCGATAAAAAAAAGAAAGACAGCGCCCGCAACTACTTGCATGCCTGTCTTATGCTTGATCAATGTATGATTAAGACTGATATTGTACCTGTCTGGGCTAAAAAATCCTAGCGTGAGATAAGATTTGAATACTTATAAATTTCTATCACTCGCCAATCTAGCAATCTCATGTCATTACCGATGCAACCTTGACAACCTTTACTGTTTTATAAGAAAGTCCAATCAAAAATAAAAACTTATAGCCGCAACCATTTATAAATAATCAACACGCCTTAATAAGCGATATTCTCACATCACTGAATCATTGAAACAAACACGCGATCGATTGCATCTACCGTTTGCGCGATTTCGGCAGTGGTTAAGGTAGGATGAACCAAAAACATTAAGCTGGTCTCTCCCAACTGTTTTGCTATTGGCAGTCTGTTTTCTGGACGCAAGCCTGTATCATCGAATGCTTTTTCTAAATATACCTCTGAGGCAGACCCTGAATAGCAAGGCACGCCTGACGCATTTATTTCTTCAATGATGCGATCACGTGTCCAGCCCTCAGCTAGGTTATGTGGTTGCACATAAACATACAATTTATAATAAGCATGGGTAGAGTTTGGAAACTGATAATCTTGCTCTAATGTCGGCACCGATAGATAGCCTTTTTCTTCCCATTTAGCACATGCCTCTAATATCGCTTGAGCATTAGCACGGCGCTTCGCTATCCAGTCACTCATATGTGCCAATTGAATACGCCCAATCACGCCTTGAATCTCGGTCATGCGCCAGTTGGTGCCAAAGCTCTCATGCAGCCAATTATAGCCGGGCAGCTGCTCGGTCTCATAGACCGCCGCATAGCTTTTGCCATGATCTTTATACGCCCACATTTTTCGCCATAGCTGCTCGTCATCGGTGGTGACCATGCCGCCCTCGCCGCCTGTGGTCATGATCTTATCTTGGCAAAAACTCCACGCGCCAATATGACCGATACTGCCAACGCTACGACCTTTGTAGCGTGCACCATGCGCTTGTGCACAGTCTTCAATGACATATAAATGATGCTGATCTGCCAGTGCCATAATGCCATCCATATCACAGGGCCAACCTGCCAAATGCACACAGACGATGCCTTTGGTTTTGTCCGTCAATACCGCCGCTATCGACTCTGGAGTGATATTCCCTGTCGCCTCATCAACATCCGCAAAAATGGGCGTCGCGCCTGCATTAACCACTGAGGAGATACTGGCAATAAAAGTACGCGGCGTCACGATAACTTCATCACTCACACCTATACCAAGTGCCTGCAATGCCGCGTCCAATGCCAAAGTTCCGTTGCCCAATGCAATCGCGTATTTGCTACCCGCCCAATCAGCGAATTCCTCTTCAAACTGACGGCATTCTTGCCCTGTCCAATAATTGACCTTGTTGGATAGCAATACTTGACTGACCGCATCCGCTTCTTGCTGAGTAAAACTAGGCCAAGGTGAAAAAGGAGTATTTAGCATGCGTTCCTCATCAAAGCGTGTTTTTATCGACGCTATTACCTGTGAATTTACTCATGGTCGCTTCACCATCAGCACTAATGCCATCTTTGATAATGACTTTTTTTACTGTTTTAACCAAGATCATAATGTCTAACCATAATGACTGATGATCGACATACCATGTGTCGAGCGTAAATTTTTCATGCCAACCAATCGTATTGCGACCATTAACTTGTGCATATCCCGTAATACCCGGACGTACGCGGTGGCGACGCGCTTGCTCATCATTATATAGCGGCAGATATTCCATCAATAGTGGTCGCGGCCCCACCAAACTCATATCACCTTTAATCACATTCCATAGTTCAGGCAGCTCATCGAGACTGCTATTACGCAAGGTCTTACCAAATGCCGTCAAACGCTCATCATCCTCTAAAGGATTACCCTCTGTATCGATAGCATCTTTCATCGAGCGAAACTTAATCATCTCAAACGGCTTGCCATTTAGACCAGGGCGAGTTTGTTTAAATATCACTGGTGAGCCTAAGTTTTTTTTGACTTTATAAGCCGTAATAGCATAAACAGGAGATAATATTACCAAGGCCGCTGTGGCCGCCGTGATGTCAAATAGTCGCTTTATCATTTTGCAGCCCGCCTTTTGTCGTTTACGCGGTCATCCCTACTGCGTAAATAAAAACTTAAATAACTTTGCCACAATTGCTTGCGTTCAAAATTTGCAATGGCCCAGTCTCTTGCATCAGGATATCTCTTTTCAAATTCCTTATCAGTAGCAGCAGCACTGATCGCTTCGGCGACAGACGACATATCCTTAAAATTGAATTTTCGACCACTGACCTCTTCTTTGACACTATCCTTTACACCAACGACATCATAGGCAAAAGTTGGAACAGCGCAACTTGCGGCTTCAATAGCGACACTGCCAAACCCTTCACGATAGCTCAAAAACAAATGTAAATCAGCACACTGAAAAACCTCGTGTACATTTGGATTGGCTGGTATATATACACCTCTATTATCTTTTACAATTTTCTCAACGACTACTTTCCCTACGTCGTCTTCACAGTCTCCTATGAACATAAAGTAGACGTTTTCTTCTCTTAGTTTTTCGGATATATACTCAATATCTTTGAAGCCTTTATCATCACAAACTCGTCCTACCACGCAAATCACAAAGGTATTGTCAGGTATCTTGTACTTCTTTCTTAATGCCTCTTTTTCTAGCTGAGCCATAGGTTGCAGCAAATCAGTATCGATGCCGTTAAATGAGCCATTATCAATGACAATTGCCTTGCTTTTTTTGAGAATATTTTCTGCCAAGCATACGCTGAGCAAAGACTCAGAAACAAATAAAACCTCGTGAGATAAGCCAAAACTTAATATATCCAGACCCTGAAACACCCTCTTTTTTAAACCTGAAAAATTCTCATAGGCTCTACCCACGCTAAAAGCAATTCGTCTCTTTTGCAATGTAACAGCACTTGCGATACTCCCTAACAACAAGGCTTTAGGCGTTAAATAAACCACCACATCAAAACGATTCGATAGCATATAACGGGTTAAAAGCGCGAGCGACTGAGCATCTTTAAACAAAGATGGCTTACGCTGAAAATTTAAATTAATCACCTTGCCTATTTTGCGCTCACGTAAAATATCTAACTGCTGTTTATCGCCACCGCAGATTAAGGTGATCTCAACATCCGCATGGTCTCTAATGTATTCAAGCTGATCACGATATAGCACATTAAATGACACCGCATCTGTCATTAGAAAGCATATCTTTAATGTCATTTCAGCACCTCAATATTTTTTTATATTATTTTATCAGTGACATTTTATAAATAATATTATTTAGCACAAATACTATTTATCACTGACTGATGATGACTTCTTAGCGTGTCAGATATTGTTAATTTATTTCTTTTATTGGCTATCTTTTGTAATAATCCTATCGAATCTAAAAAAGTAACTGTTGTCAGTTTTGCTGATAATTTTAAAGAACCTAAATAACTGTTTCCTTTATATTCACAGTACGTTTTAAAACTGTCTTTGTATGATCTGGTTATTTTAGATAGTGATAAATTTCCTTCTTCTCTATAATAGTATAATAAATCGGGCAATACCGCTAAATTTAAATCTTGATTTGAGATAGCTCTACACCACAAATCGTAATCTTCAGACCTTGGATAATTTTCATTATATTTATTTCGTTCATACCAACTCTTTTTTGCCAAAACAGCAGCATGTACAATAGGATAAGCCGCGGCTATTTCTTTAAATTCCGTGTAAATTTGATCGACATGACGACAACCATAAACTTTATTAAAATTATCAATAGACACGACACCTGTAGAAACCAAATCATAATTTGGATTTTTTTCTAAAAAACTTAATTGAATTGCCAGTCTATCTGGATGAATGAGATCATCGGCATCCATGCGCGCTATATAATCATAGTTCGCTTCTTCAATAAGCTGATTTAATCGAGCAGGCAGTTTTTTATTTATACCATCAGCAATGACCCTTATTCTATGATCAGCCTCTTCAAAACGCTTGGCGATGGCCAATGACGCATCAGTAGAGCCATCATCGATTAATATAAGCTCCCATAACTCATGCGTTTGAGCCAATATGGAGTTGATAGCATCTTCCAAGTACGCTTCAGCATTATAAATGGGAATACCAATGGATATATATGTCTGATTTTTCATTAGAAAACCTCAAATATCGGATTGATAATATACGGACTCAAGTTACTAAATCTCGATGTCGTCAAGACAAAATACATGAGAAAAATAATGATACTCGCTATATATAAATAAATATTATTAATCCTTTTTAAAATCATAGGCAGTATCAAAACCAATGTCCATGTAAAATACGCAAGCAGCCTTTGAGGACCTGAAGGACTGGTGCCCAACATCGCTAACGGTATGATAAAAACCACGCCTGATGCATAAAATGTTATTATTTTTTGAAAATCCTTATCTTTAATTTTATACAGATAACTGACCAAGATGATTAAAATCATGATGGCTGTATAAAAACCAAGCGTTAAAAACCCGCCTGCTTCATCGGATGCTTTCGCATAGCCCTCATATCTATCGTTAGTAGAAGAAATATAAGCGACCAATACCCCACTTACTAATAGCGATCCTAAAAATGTTGCCAAAATCTTATATAAGGGTTTTATTCTTAAATTGACGATAAAATAAAATGGAATCATAAATAATGCGGTTACATGGAACAATGAAGCAATTGCACAAATCAGCAGGTATGGAATAAATCGTTTTTCTAACAGATAAGGAATGGCCAAGGTAAAGATCGCCATTGCCAATCCTTGACGCAATCCATTAAAAGAAAAAGTATAAACGCCTAATGTAATAAATAAAAATACGGAAAACCAATAATTGACGCTGTATTTTTTAATCACTCTAAGATAGCAATAGACAATAATTAAACTGGTAATAACAAGCAGCCAAAAATAATGAGTGGTCATACGTAATAACGCATACTCTAATAACTGATAACCGAACTCAATGTCTTCGTTGAACCTAAAGTACTCGGCATTCAATTGACTGTTGAAATTTCTCGTATAGTTTCCTGTATCCGTACCGACTCGGTAGCTACGAAGGCCTGCAAACAATGTCAATATAATTAGCGGCAGCCAAAAAGACGTACGATTGAGAGATTTTTTCTCCAGTACGATCCAAAAAATAACAAGGCTAAGAACCAGCAGGTATGGAAGCATTTAACCCTCTATAAAAGTAAATGTCGTCAATCTTATATAAATCGGATATGGTGGCAGGTTTACACCGTCTAGTATCTTTTGTACCGTCCAGTACCTATATAACTATAGCCTTATAACTATAGCCTTCCTAGCCACCTCGCTTTTTTTCTCATTCCTTCCAAACTACCTTGGAACAACTATAGATAAGAAGCAAACACTCCGTCACATATTCAAGTACTTTTGCATTAGTATTTGCGCATTGGTAGCAGCACTAAATCCATATAAATTCAGCGCTGCGGTTATGTCTTTTTCATTGGGCTTTGGTTGTTTAGACGCTAATAAGTAATCAACCCAATCCTTGGCTGAGTGAATCGGTAAAAACTGTACTAATCCAAGTCCTAAATCTACTTCAGGCGATACTTGGTCAGAAACCAACGCTTTTAACCCAACTGTTTGGCTCTCGACCAAGACGACAGGGAAACCCTCGTGCAACGAAGGCATGATCATATAGTCGGCGCTGGCCATTAACTCTGTGATATCCGTACGTATCCCCAAAAACTTGACCGTATCTAGGAGTGACTTATCTGCTACTTGTTGCCTGAGCCTCGCCTCCAATGAACCTTGTCCAACAATATATAAGGTAAAGGCAACCTGATATTTTTTTAACTGCTCAGCGACCTCTAAAGAAAACTGATGGTTTTTAACCTCATTTAGACGACCGACTTGGATGATTTTTAGCCCCTCATCGCCAAATTCTTGGTCGATATACTGTCTTGATTGGTTAGCGACTGTCATCATCTGCTGTATGTCAACAGCATTGGGCAATAGCCACACATCTTTTATGCTACCAAATAGGTAATTTGCCGCTTGTTCACCGCAACTCATTTTATCCGTGGCCAATTTACGATTGGTAATGAACGCCCACTGTTCATATATTTTTTTAACAATATTGGTTTTACCATTACTGGTACTATGAGAATGTGAAATGCGATACGGCACGCCAGCACCTTTAGCAGCTAGCAGATGAAAAGCATTGTTTAATAGCATATGAGCATGAACGATTTGATAGTCAGGGTGTTGTTTAAGGAAGTTTTTAAGCTTCCACATACGCGCTAATGAATGATCCGCTAAAATCGGTATAATCCTACCGCCCAGCGCTATTATCTCAGCATCATAGTCACCGACCTCGTCGGTAAAAGTGATAAAATCAAACTGAATCTGGCTATGATCTATATGACGATATAGATTCATGAGCATGGTCTCTGCCCCAGCCCGATCCATTTTTCCCACGATGTGCAGCACTCTCTGAATAGTCATCTCTTTACCTATTAAGAAGCCATAAAACCAAACGTATTTTTCAAAACTATTCTGAATCTGCTTGCTCTTGACCTTTAACCCTTGCTCTTTTGTCTAGCGCTTGACGAAGCACCTGTAACATCAGCAAGGCAACTTGCGTCGGCATACGTACGATATTACTAATCATCATATTTCTTACGGTCAAATCGCTCTTATAACCCTTTAATCGTAACGTTTTATCTGCTTTTTTAGCTTGTGCCAATGCAGCTGCTAAATAATCATTATCTATACGAGTAAAGATGCTCCAATGACTTTGTTTAATTTTATTGGCGAGTGTTTTTTTAACCTCATCCGCTTGATAGTCCTCTACTAAACTGATGACTTCTGCGTGGATAACGAAAAGGTCTAATAGCTTTTTATCTGTTGACCCTGTGATCGACGTGCCGCGCTGTCTGTATAGATAAAAATCAATGGGCAGGTGATACTTAATATTAGTAGCTAAGCCAAGATGCCAATGAAAAGGCCAGTCTTCGTAGTACAGACCCACTGGGAACTGTAATGAGGCCGACCGCACTGCGCTAGATTTAATAAATTTGAGCCATGCAAAATGCGGTAAGCTAAAATATGAGCCGTCTATTTCGGTTGCCTCAAATGCTAAATTGCTAGCGGGATACGGTAGATCTGTCTCTATGATGCCATCTTTGAATGGCGTAAAGCCATACGTCACGACCTCTGCATTCGTGCTAAGCGTACAATCCACACACGCTGCCACCAAGCGAGAGTCTATAATGTCATCAGAATCAACGAACATCATGTATTCGCCTATCGCAGATTTGATACCAGTATTACGTGCCGCAGAAAGACCACTGTTTTTGTGATGCTGAATGACTTTGATGCGTTCATCCATAAGATGTGACGCAAGTGCTTGTTTTGAATCATCAGTGGAGCAATCTTCTACAACGATAATTTCAATATTCTGATAAGTCTGCTGCTTGATGGATGCCAAGCAAGCATCGATATATGACGCAACGTTATACACTGGTACGATGATACTCACTAATGGCGTTTCGATAGTCGTCATATCGCTACCAGCGCTTTTTTTAGGTCATCATACTCAGATATATCAACTGGCGACTCATCCATCGTACCGTGAGGCAGGGACAGAAGGCTATCGATGAATGTTGCAATATCAGCAATCTCTTCTAATTCTAAAAACACCAGCCTTGGATGACCGCCTAACCAGTCCAACTGCGTCTGTCTTATCTTATGATTGGCGTTCGGGAGTACCAAGCACGGCGTACCCGATAGCAAACATAAAATCATGCCATGCAGCCGGTCAGTCACGACCAATTTTGCAGCACGGAATTGACTAAGCTTGTCCGTCAGTAATTTTGTGCAATGTGCCTCATCGAGTTGCGAACCACCAGCATGTGTGTCGGTCTTTTCAATCTGATAGCCAGTATCTGCTAAGGCTTTGTCTATCATGGCGTATTGCTCAGCTGATAATGCGGCTTCTTTGTCATCTCGTAAGCAGCGCAAAATACCTGAAGGCGCTAAGCAATCTGTCGTACCCAGCACTGTGGCATTCGCGCTCATCACAATATCTGGTACGAGACCAATATGCACATTACTGTACTCAGCAAAAAGCTCGAAGAGTTTTTCCGATGTTATCGACTCTCTGGCAAAAACATGTATATCTGGATGCTTGGCGTAAACGTTTACAATACGCTGCAAGGCACGTTTAGACTGAGCAGAATCATTCCAATCTAGTGTCTGAGGAAAACAAACGATTCGATTGGCAGGAAATGACTTGATGACTAATTGGCGCAGCTCCTCAATATCAGGATACGTGCCACCCATATTACCGCCGCCGATGATAGTGACGATATCCGTCTCTTTTATTTGTTGTTTAATTGAATTGAGCACAAATCTGGTTTGACTGATAGCAACACTAACAACATCATAATCCGTCAGCACACGTTGCAAATACTGCTTTTGCGCGTGAGAAATAGCAATATCACCAATATTGCCATAGTCAGCAGCAAGAAAAATAAAGCACCGTTTACCAGTTGGTAACGGTAAACCTCTCGCCCCCATATAAGCGGCCAAGTGTTTTTTTAATCTGAGCGGAATGAGCTTTTTTATAGCAGCAATATTCATTTTTAATGCTCCCTTATTCGTTTCTCATTAACAGCTTCTTCACCCACATACGACGCCTTGAGCCAACAGGAAACAATCTATTCAAGTTAGGAGGCGGTTTACGTTTGAGTGCTTTTTCAATGTATGGCAGCCATTCAAGACCTCTACCCGTTTTAATCATCTCATGACGAATTAACTTCCAATCTATGCTGACAGCCCTGCCCTTTAGAGCCATTGATTTAAAAAGTGATGAGTCCATGGGCTCGCTAAAACATTGAGGGTTATCTATACCTGCAACCAAAAAGTTGAGACGCGTCCTAACACATTTCTCACAGCGACCGCAGTTACTATCATGCTTATCTCCAGCCCAACAGACACGTAAATTCTCTATACCCAATAGCCATGCTGAAAGAGTTTGAAGCTTCTCTGAACGACTAAAGCCTGCACCATCATGAATGAGTCTAAAGTCGCCAGAACTTAGCAGCGGGTCAGTGATTGGGTGTGAGCCCCAAGGACTAATCAATACATCATAAGAATCACCACTACCAATGAGCCCAATTCCTGCATATCGTTTTAAGCCACATAAGACCGAAGCGATAGCAGCAGCATGATAGTCTTCCCAGTTGATGTCCCAAAGTCCTCGAATATTTGTTTTCACAATGACCAAATCGATATTGATATCTGCAAGTACTTTTGTCGCTGTTTTTGCTGCACTGGCAAAGCCTTTTGTATCCTCTAAAGGTATATCAAAGCCATGCACAAAAACCCCTGCTTTAATATTTCGTGTGGCGTATCCTGCTCTGCCTGTCGCATGACGATAAGCGGTAAACTGAGCATCAACGCCACCAGAAAATGCAGCAATCGCACCATCTACTTGTACGTCGCTCTCTCTAATACGATCAACTTGTATATCAATCAAAAAATAACGCTCTGGCAACCACTTATTCCAAACATACTGTAGCTCTGTCAGGTTGGCTAATAGCTCATGCGACACGCTACCATGCACATGAATGGCTGCTCGCATCTGCATCGCGGGCAATAATGTGGCCAGTAAATAAGCATCACAATCATCGTCTTCTGGCATTGGCAAGTTCGCTGGATATACAAACCACAATGCCTTCTCAGTCATTTGCCCACTAGCTGTTGTCTGTTGCAGCAAACAACAGCGCTTTTGACCCTTCTCGTCACTGCGTAAAGGCTGAGGCAACAAATCAATATTAAGCATATTTTTTCACCTTTGCTTTCGACCAAGACAGTTGAAGAAAAACCAGCGTCATAACATACCAGCGCCGTGAAAAACATAAAATCAATACACGAATGCCGCGTGCTGGATGTCGTTGATAATAATGCGGCAAACAGTTCTGATAAACGAAAGACTGTCGTATTTTTATTAACTCTGCACGACGCTTTTTCATATCGATATGTGCCAAATTATTAAGTAAATATGGCAGCATATGCTCAACATAACTACGAGCAAAGTCCGATAATAGCACTTGCTTTTCAGTAGCACTGATCGACCAATCATGTATCCTGACTCTGGCTGTATAGTCCGCTTCAATGGACTCCAAAAGCCCTGATTTATATTGTGAGCTTGTTATCGAGGTCGCATTTTCATAGTAGTTGTATGGACAGTCTGGCAGCACCGATAAACGATTCGCTTTGCTTAGACATGCGATATTAAAAATACCATCCTCACCAAATTTGACGTCGCTATCGAAACGCAGCTCTGCAATTAAATTTTTTCTATACACCTTGGTACAGGCATACCAATATATATGTCTATTCTCTGTCACTCTCAGTTGTAGCGTTTCGATATCTTGCCGTGAGTATTCTGCCGCACTATTAGGACGCTTAATAACAGAACCATCCAGCATCATGCGTTTATGACCAAATGCCAACATCTCGACATCTCGATCTACAGCTTGTTCAAAAACAAAATCAAAATACCAATCATCAATGGTGTCATCCGCATCTATAAAAACGATGTAATTGCCGGTTGCGATATCGAGCCCAGTATTACGAGCCTCTGCCACGCCACCATTTTTTTGATATTTCACCGTAATCCATGACCTAGTACTTGCCCAGCTATGCAATAGGCTAGCAGTATGATCTTTAGAACCATCGTCAATGACTATCAGTTCAATGTCGTGATTCTTTTTCGCAACGTCAATACTATTAATACAACGATCAATAGTAGCAGCGGCATTAAATGCAGCGATAATGACTGAAATCATAGTGAGCCTCTCAAGTTGAGACTTCTCATACATATCCTTTATGACATTCAAAGCAGTCAAAAAACATACCTACTGCTCCACTTCATCGATATGAACAAGACGCCGAAAAGCAACATAAATGATAGATAAACTGAGCAAAACCCCAACAAATGAGAAAAGGGCAATGGCTATCATATCTGACTCAAAAACGTCAAAACCTACATACAGCGCTGCAGCACGAAATACCACTGCAAACACTTCTCTAATCAAAAGAAATCGCTGTAAACGCAATGCTGGCAATGCCGCAGTACTCGCACCAGACACTAAACTGGTCAAAAGCCAAATAGACAGCCACTGCGAATAACTACCTGCCAATGCCCACTCTACACCGAACACTAAAGAAAAAAGATAATCACCAAAAACGAACACCGTACCGAATGGCACAATACCAACCACCAATAAAATCAACGTCACTTTTAATAAAAATTGATAAGCCTCAGGTGAATTTGCTGTGATGGCACGCGTAATTTTAGGATAGAAAACCTCTCCAACCGCCTGACCTAACAGCATCGCGGGTGCACCAAGCACAAGGACAGCCAACGAATACTGCCCTGCAGAAGAGGCACTAAATAGTGATGCTAACAAGATAGTTGGCAACCCCACTGAAGCCGCATTCAGGATACTTTGTGGCATACGATATATCGCAAAATCACGCTGCGATATGGCGGCATGTCGAACACCCTTAGTACCAAACCAATGACGCACATTTAATACACCTACTCTAGGTACACGAAGCATCTGCATGATAAAGTTTGTGAGCTGCCCTGCTATCGTCAATAAAATAAGCAACATCCCTGAAGGTGCTAGCATACCGCCTATCAGCTTACTACTATCTGTCACAAGCTTGCTTTCCACATAAGCCCGAGCTTTCGCTTTAAATAAGCCCACTCTAATAGCAGACTGATCAGCGACAGAAAGAAAAGCACCGACTAATAGCGTTAATGGTATGAGATATAGCATGTTTGGCGTGCTTTCCATACCCATCCAACTTGCCAAATAAAACTTGCCGACATAGACAACAATGAATGAGAGGACAGCTATAACCACACTGAGCAATATGGACAATCGGGCAATGGCCGCAGCATCCTCATCACTGTCAGGCATCACGATTGCATTGGCATAGCCCATAGTGGCAATCGGCGTAATAATGCTGACGATAGCAGTAAAGGCAGCAGCGATACCGAAATCCTCAGGTCTATATAGTCTGGTAAGAAATGGCATAAAAATCATGGCGATGGCCTGTCCAGCAGCAATCCCGCCACCGACCATGACCACATCTCGCACAAAGTGACTGGTTTTCAACCTGTTTATTGTGCTCTGTATCGATGAAAATACTCCAGAGCTCATGACATATTGTCCAATTTAGTGACTCACAGAACTTGTAAGGAATTTATGACAGCGCGCCTCTCTCTATTAACCCATTTCATCTGTCAGTGTGGTATCTACTTTCTCTACCTCGCCATCTTTATCAGACCCTTCTCGGTAACCTTCGACAAAAAACTTAAACTGTGTTTTTAGCCAGACCACATCCTGCTGCTTTGCTTTTTCTGCAAATTCAAATAAAATATTTTCGATATCTTGCAAAGGAAAGCTGTGCTCCATTGCTTGCATAATCAATGGATGAAAAGTAGGTTCGATATTGTCTTCACCAATGATTAACTCCTCGTAGAGCTTTTCACCCGGTCTCAAGCCAGTAAATACGATTTCGATATCGCCATTGGGATTGCTCTCATCTTTTAGCTCACAACCTGTCAAACGAATCATACGTTTTGCCAGATCAACAATTTTGACGGGCGCGCCCATATCAAGCACAAACACTTCACCACCGAATGCCATCGCACCTGCCTGAATAACCAAACTGGCCGCTTCTGGAATCGTCATAAAATAGCGTGTGATGTCTGGATGAGTGATGGTGATCGGACCTCCTTGCTCAATCTGTTTGGTAAATAACGGCACCACAGAGCCTGATGACCCTAAAACATTGCCAAAACGCACCATGCTAAAACAAGTCTGACTGTTACTTTGGCTCAATCCTTGGCAGACCAACTCAGCCAAGCGTTTGGACGCTCCCATGACATTGGTAGGTCGCACGGCTTTGTCAGTAGAAATCAGCACAAAAGTCTCAACGCGAGCCTGTATCGCAGCACGGGCACAATGGTAGGTGCCTTTGGTATTATTGATGGTGCCCTCAAAGGGATTGGACTCAACAATAGGCACATGCTTATAGGCTGCAGCGTGATAAATCGTTTTTATATGGTTTTTTTCGAATATATTGATTAATTTTTTTTCGTTACTGACACTGCCGATAATGCTAATAATCTCAATATTTTGATAATCAGCATTCGCTGTTTTTAGATTACCAAGTTCTTGATCTATAGTGTATAAAGCATACTCAGACTGTTCATATAGCACCAAGCATTTAGGCTTATTTTTAATGATTTGCCGACACAGCTCACTACCGATTGAACCACCTGCCCCGGTAACGAGAACATTTTTGCCCGTGATATTTTTTTGTAGCAACTCCGCAACAGGTTCGACCGTTTCTCGTTCGAGCACATCTAGTATGTCAACGGGTCGTATATGACTGACGGTTACTATCTCATCAGCAAGCTCACGTAAGCTTGGCAAGTCTTTTATCTTAACGGAGATACCTGACAGACTGTCCATAATCTGTTTTTTACGAGCACGGCTCATAGAGGGCATGGCTAAAATCACCTGCGCCACATTGAGTTTTTCTATCAACCACGGAAGCGCGTGAGCCGCATATATTTGTTTGCCATGTAAATAAGCCCCAGTAAGCTGCGGATCATCATCGATATATGCCACCACATTGTACTGATAAGAATGCCTCAAACTTTCTAGCAACTCTCGACCAGCTTCTCCTGCACCATAGATAATCACGTTGTCACAACAGGCATCTGGACGACGGCTTTGACCTGCACCCTGTAGACGTTTCAGTAACGCGCGGATCATGAGCCTACTATTCCACAGCCAAATAAAAAATAGAAATAAAAATATAACGGGGGCTGAGCGCGGTATTGTCGCTGATGGGCTCAAATAAATGATGACTTGATAAACAATAATAAGTAAAAAAAACAGTTGCAGCACACGACCCATCACTGCATCAAAAAACCCTCGAGAGGCGCTGCGATAAAAACCAATAAGATATAAGCTAGCAACCGGCACGAATGCATAAAAAGCCAATGCTGCAAGACTGATATGAGAGGCCATATACCCTTGTCGTAGCATCAATGCCAATAATAGGCAAAAGATCGACATGGCAAAATCTATACTAAATAAGAGGGTACTTTTAGTCAGGCGTGGTAATGACAATAAATACAGAGCCATACGCTTCGACCATTGATTAAAACCACTGGACGATTGATAAGCATTGTTTGACTCTGTTTTTATAAACATAATATCCACCCAATTAAGTTGGTTTGCTTATGAGCGACAACCACGCAAACTAGCGGTTATCTCCATAGGCATAATGATAATGGTAGCTATATTTATCCATAAGACCCTGCTGTACATCATTGAGAATAATGCCATCTACTTGTACATTGGCTTTATTCATTTGCTTGATCGCATAAACCAGCTGCCCTTCTATTGAATGATTAAACTTCGTAACGATGAGTACTTTGTCTGCATGTTGCGCAAGTACCATAGCATCTGACGCCGCCAATATCGGGGGTGAGTCGATGACAATATAATCGTATTGAGTTTTTAATTCTGCCATCAAATGATTGAATTTTTCGCCCATCAATAAGGAGGTGGGATTATGCGGTTGCCGTCCGCGCGGTATGAAATCAATCAACTCCATACCAGTGGGGTGAATAAAGCTTTCGACCCCTAAGCTAGGAACCTCACTGTCTGATCGAGTACCATCAATCGGAGAAAAATGCTTTTTATCCTGCAACAAATAATCGGCAAGACCATCATGTTGGCTCATATTAAACATTTTATGCAGCTCACCTAAGCGCATGTCACCATCTATGACCAAGACTTTTTTGTTGAGCTGGGCAAATACCTCTGATAAATTGGCAGCGATAAACGACTTGCCCACACCAGGGCTCTCCCCAGTAATCAATATGACTTGCGCGGGCTGCCCGACCGCTGTCCCCATTGGCATACCAAACATCAAATTGGTTCTTAAGCTTTTGATCGCCTCATAACTCAAACTACTGTGATCAACATGAGCGAGCATGCGAGGGGTGGTATTCTTCTTTTTACTCAACCTCGACAGTAAGGGTGAGCGTGGAATCGTTGCGATGACAGGGATGCCCGTTGTGACCTCTAAATGCTCTGGATCTTTTACGACATTTCTAACAAGGTTCTTCAAGAGCACCATCATCACCCCAAACATCATGCCTATCAATGTGGTCAGCATCAGGATTTGTAGTTTATTTGGTGCAATGGCATTAAAGGTGCTGGTCGGTGAATCGATAATACGGGCATAGCCGATTTGACCAGCCTTGACGATTTTAAGTTGCTCATAGTTTTTGAGCAGCGTCAGATAGATTTCTCGATTGATGGCGGTATCTTCTGACAGCTTTAAAAACTCTCGCTGTATTTCAGGGAGACCTGCAATGGTATTGTCTATCTCTCTTATTCTATTATTCAGCACTTTGAGCTGTTCATTAATTTGAATGACCAGTGGATGTTCTTCGGTGTAATAAGTAGTTAGGTCTGCTTTTTTGAGTCTAAGCTCATTGAGCTGCTCCTCAATGCGCGACTTCTCATTCAATAACAATTCAGCTTCTTTACCCACATCAATCGTGCCATATTTTTTACGAAAGTCATTAAACAGTGCTTCAGAAGTCTCTAATTTTTCTTTTAATAGAGGTATCTGCGTTTCCATAAAGGCAAGTGTTTTGGTCGTTTCTTCAGAGCCACGAGATTGGTTTTGATCGACGTAGGATTGGACAATCTGATTGAGTATAGTCGTGATTTGCTCTTGGTTGGGACCCGTCATCGACAGCTGAATAATCCCCGTTTTTTGACCTTTTTCTTCAACGGATAAGGCGCCGTTGATAGCGTCAGTCGCAGCCTTTATCGTCTGCTTACTAATATTAATTGGGTAACCATCAGCAGGTAACTCTGTGACAGTAATATTAATCTGACCGTCCAACCCTTTGAACTGATGCGCCTGACCAAGCTGACCTTTAAATTCATCAAACCCATTGCTCAAAACAAACCCTGTAGCAGATTTTGTTAGTGTAAAAGGTTGGTTCAAGTACGCTGGTGATACATCAAATTGGCGGACTTTTACTATGCCATTTTCGGTATCAAGTGACACATCATCCGGTGTGTTTAATTGCGTGTAAGTACGATTGCTTTTTATTCTATCAAGATGACCAATATTGGGATCTGTTAGCTTAATGCGTAGGTGCAATAGCTCAACCACCGGCTCCAATATCATACGTGATCGTATCAGCTCTGCTTCTGTCTCCGCTTTGCTAACTTCTGCACCAACCAACTCTGAGATACTCTCACCAAGCGCCTCTATTCCTTGAGTATTTTCTTCAATCTGTATCAGCGCATCTGATTTATAGATGGGATTCACATAGCGGGTATACAAAAGCCCTAGTAAAAGCCCCAATATCGCCATGAGAGCAATAATTTTCCAACCACGTAACAATACTAAAGCCAGCGCCATTAAATCGATGTCGTCATTGTTTTTTTCGCCCGTAGACGTTGATAGGTCTTTTGAATCCATATTATTCATAACCATATACTCATCGCTCAATGTTGATCGTTTAATAGCATTCGCTGAACTTCAACGCTCTAATCGATGGCGCGTCGCTAATCTTGTCAGTCCATTGTTCAAGACTATCGATAATATCTTGTCTACTCTTCTCAAATGCTGAGTCATCCTGCTGATAAGGGTCAGCAATATCTTTATCAAGCCAATGCCCAATTCGAAAGATTTTTCCGCGACAGTGCGGCCACTGACTTTCAATCCATTTTGTTTGGCTGGTTGTCATCGTCAAAATTAAATCTGACTGACTGACTAATGCTTCATCAATTTGCTTGGCGATATGAGCACTGATGTCTATATTATGAGTAGCCATCAATGCAACCGCTTTGGCATCAGCTGCGTGACCTACGAGCGCTGACAGACCAGCAGAGTCGATGTGCTTTTCTGGATAATATGCCGTTAATATGGCAGCGGCCATCGGGCTGCGGCATATATTGCCAACACAAACAACCAAGATCTGATCAAACGCTCGCATGACTGACTCCTATATCCCTGAAATCACATTGATTGCTGATGTTGAAGGCAGTATGGCGCTGATAATACGGTTCCAGCGCGCCAAGCCAGTTGGATCAACATAAAGGATGTCATTGGCTTGCATGTCAAAACGACTGGCCAAAGCAAAACTTGTGATGCTCTGCATGTCGACATAATAAATATTGGTGTATTGATACTTTGGATTATCCCGAACGATATATACTTTGGCCGCATTGGCCGTATTAGAATTCAATCCATTTGACTCACCTAATACATGCGCTAGGCTCAGCCCTTGCTCAGGAATAGCAACGGGCTCAATTTTGCCAAATTCTCCCAATACATAGACCTTATTGCGGCTTTGGCTATTGACATGAATAGCATCGCCGTCTTGTAAGTATATTTGATTGGCAGACAGCCCCATTTGATTTAATGATTGGATACCGAGCTTGTAACTTTTGCCTTGACGGTTTAATACGATATGGTTTGAATCACCCGTATCAGTCGTACCACCCGCCATAGAAATAGCGCCATATACTGAGATGGGCACATCTGCGATAACAAACTCACCAGACTGCTTGACCTCACCATCTACGAAAAACTTACTACCACGGTAGTTGATGATTTTGACCTGAGGATCTGAGTATTTGAGATAGCGTTGAAGCTTGCTTTGCAAAGTGGCAGTGAACTGCGGCACACTGAGACCACTGGCTTTGACTCTCCCTATTAAGGGGAATTGTATAAACCCTTGCTGGTCAACGGTCAGACTAGACGTTGAGGCGTTAATATCTGGATAATTGGTCAGGATAATATTGAGAACATCCCCTTTAGCAATGCCATAGCTGACACGCCCAGATGTTTTTACTAAATGATATAAATCTCGATCAAGATTGACGGCTTCTTTAGGTGGTAGATTAGCCAAACTCAAAGGTTGAATATAGAATTGTAGACCGTTTTCTGCAGTGAATGTCCCTGACTCAGGTAATTTTCCAGACTGAAGTCCTGAATTTATGGTGCAACTGCTGAGTAATACTGTCAGCAATAAGCAAGACGCACTCGCTATTAAGGAGCGCTTTTGTACAGAAATGAAATATTTATAAACCATAACAGTTACTCATATTTATATTCGTGAATCAAAAATAAGTGCCTTGCTGCTATCAATATATTCATAAAAAAGGATGTATTTATTGAATATACACCTAAACTATACATAACGCAATATTTATAAACATTGATGTAAGAACAGTTTTTTTAGTTAATTTATTTTACGCAAGCCCTTCTCGTAAATAATGTATAGCGCATATCAATAAAAACAAAAAGACAGAAAAATCTAAATAGGAGGACATATTAAAAGGTGTTAGCAGTATTTTTTACGGTTCATGCTGCCGAAAATAGAAATTTGGTATTGGTTATGCTGCTTAACTGATCTTAATAATACTTAGAGAACTTACTGTTTTATTAAAAAATAAATATAAGCATTTGTGTGCAAATAGCTTAGTTTCACAACACCCTAATCAACTTTTATTTTAGAAATCTCTTTTAATTTAGCAAACTTTCTTTTATTAATGTAAAACGATAAATTGATACCGTTTGTAGATACTGGTTTGCGTGCTAAAGTCATCAAAATAGCGTAGAATAGTCAATCCAATTTTTTACATTGAGAAATGTAAACCCACCGACTCAAGGACATGATTATGAAAGATGAAAAATTACAGAAAGCCCTCGCCCGTATGGGTCTTGGCTCACGCCGTCAAATGGAAGAAGTCATAAAATCAGGGCGTGTTACTGTTAATAACGGACCTGCGACCATTGGTGATCGCGTCGAGCAAGGCGATGAGATTCGCGTTGACGGTCGTCAGATCAAATACACCTCTGAAAACGAAAAGCGTCGCCGTGTTATCGCTTACTACAAACCTGAAGGCGAAGTCTGCTCTGCTAAAGATCCAGAAGGTCGTCCAACCGTTTTTGAGCGTTTACCAAAACTGACTCATGATCGCTGGGTGATGGTTGGTCGCTTGGACATCAATTCAA
This sequence comes from Psychrobacter sp. AOP30-A2-5, assembly GCF_052378115.1. Lineage (NCBI taxonomy): Bacteria > Pseudomonadati > Pseudomonadota > Gammaproteobacteria > Moraxellales > Moraxellaceae > Psychrobacter > Psychrobacter sp. AOP30-A2-5. The sequence continues at coordinate 82,574 of NZ_JBQSXK010000012.1, forward strand.
CCGGGCTATTATTGTTTACCAATGATGGTGAGATGGCGCATCGCTTGATGCATCCGTCTGGTGAAGTCACTCGCGAGTACGCAGTACGTGTATTGGGTGAAGTCACGCCTGAAATTGCACGTGCATTAACGGCTGGCGTTATGCTAGAAGATGGCCTTGCAAAGTTTGAAGATATCAAAGAAGGCGGTGGTGAAGGCGTCAACAAGTGGTATCACGTCCAACTAAAAGAAGGTCGTAACCGTGAAGTACGTCGCTTGTTTGAATCACAAGGCCTGAAAGTAAGCCGTCTACTGCGCACGCGTTACGGTACGATTGCTCTACCAAAAGAGCTACGTACTGGTCGTTTCTTAGAACTCGACAGAAAAGACATCAATACGTTGACCGATCTAGTGAGCTTGCGTCCTCGTTATGGTACGGGTCTGCATGGCGCAGCGAAAGAGAAGCAAGAGCGTATCAGAAGCAAGCCGCTTAAAGCGCGTCGCGCTACTGACAGTCGTAGCGATAGCCGCAGTGGTAGCGACAATCGTAACAGCAGCGCGAAGCCTAAAAGTAGTGCTAGCCCTGCCAGCCGTGGTACGCGCAATACTCGTGACCGCAACGACAAGCGTTAATCGCCTAAATGTAAAATGTAGTGTGACTTTGAATCTTCAATAGTTTTAAAGTAGACCACAAAAAAGCTGCCAATGATGAATAATCATTGGCAGCTTTTTTATATAAGTTTTACAAAAAGTCGTTGTCAACCTGACGACTTATATTTAGCTATCGTGGCTATTAATATAATTCCTCATTACTCGTAGTTCTTGTAACTGCTGACTTCCCATTTGTTCTAATAATCTATCTAGACGCTGCTCAATATTATTAAATACCTGCTGTAATAACTGATTGGCTTCTGCCTTTTTTTCATTATCTGCATTGTCAGCGCTTATATTAATATTCGCTAGATGATGATGACTGGCAAGCATTTCAGGCAGCCTAGTGTGCAACATCTTATTCAATACAAACTGTTGCTCGGTTACGGCAGGCGTTTTATGCTGAGCTTGTAGTGATTTTTGATACACTTGATAGCGGGTTACTTTTTCATCGATACGTTTTAATTGGCGCAGCTGTGGCTCTGACAAATCTTTCAGGTATTTTTTATTTAAATTTAGTTGCTGCCAACTGAGTTTGGACAATGACAACGGTGCATCATAATCCTGATAAGTGAGTACACCTGGCGAAATACCGACCGCTTTGTGCAGCGCATGCCAGCCTTTTTTACCCAAATAAAAGGTGGTAACGGTCGTTACAATGCCAATGCCTATTAAGATGCTCATATACCCTTACTCTTCATCGTTTAATCAAACCACTTTGCCTTTACAGTTTAATATTCTCAGCACTCACATTCTCACCAGTTGCGCCAGTTGGATCTTCAATCGCTTTAATTTCTATATTAGCACTACTGACACTACTAACATTGCTATCGAGCTTTTGCATATCTGTCGTAGTAGCAGGATTATTAAAGCGTTTTTGTAGATAGCGGTTGGTCGCGAGCAGCTTTTGACCATCTTGATGATAAGAGGCATTCAATAAATCATCAAACTGAGTATTAATGGTACGCAATACATCTAATAGCGCTTCTTTTCCAGTCACATTAGAGTGCTTAATTTTGGTCGTGTCAGCGCGCGCGCCCTCCCCCACATCTAAGTCGTGCAAGCGGCGATAGTCAGTCACAGCAAGTGGCACATGTCTGTCCATTAGGTTTTGAATCATAATGTAGGTTTCATTGACCGTGTCTTTATCGTCTATCTTGCCATCATTATTGGTATCGCCATAAATGACTCGCAGCTTCTCCCCTTTTTCATTGATTTGGTCGAGTGCTGTTTTGACTTCAACAGGCAAGCTTTTTTCTGGGATGTAACCCAATTGCGGCATCGCTTTGTACTCAAGCATCTTAGGCGCAGTCATTTTTTTGATACCACGATACCCAAGATATAACCCAGCGACTGGTAACACTCCATATAAAATGAACATGACAAACATCGCAGTAACTTGAGTCATTAGAGTATCCTAATTGTTGAATAAAATGGCTTGGCTAAATAGCTTGGTAAACTTCTTCTTATTTTAAATAGCTTATTATTCTAAATAAGATAGATGGTTATTATTAAACAAAAAAATAAGGCTCTATTAAAGCCCTATATTGTTATGCATTACGTCGCTTGTGTGAAAACCATGTTAGGGCGTGTCCCCAATTTAATCACAGCTCTGAATTATGTTAATTTTATAATGCCAATTAACAGCCATTATCTATTAGTAATTAACTTTTTGTACGGCTTTTGACATAACGATGCGTTGAAGCAAGACGGTTCATCACTGTTTGATGCAGCTCATCTAGCAATTCATCAAGTTCATAATCAACCTCTAAAAACAAATCTGTCAGCATGTCACCTGCCGTCATCCTTCCTTGCACCATATTGTTTTTGGTGCGATGCGGACTAAAGCGCTGTAATTGCTCATAATGATATAGCGCTTCTGGGATACTCTCTGACACCAGCTTATCGATGACAAACTGGCGTTCATTATGCTGCTGCTGTTGCTCATTGAGCTCGCTGCTCCACTCACGATAGCGTTTTAACTTACCATTAATACGGTCTAGTATCGCAACTGCCTCGATAGGCATGGCGTTTAGGGTGGCTTCATCGAACACATCAACAAGCTCAGTCATAATCGGGCAGCGTCCATGTTTGAGATACCACAAGGTATCGGGGTCAAAGGGCGGTCTATTGGTCGGGCGCATCTGAGCGCGATTGGACAGATAGCGATCAGTCAATGGTGTCGGCGTTCTGATATCACTCACTTGCGCTAGAGCATCACAAATACGATCTGCACGCTCAGGAGGCGTCAGCACAGAATGCTGATTGACAGTTTGTTCGTTCTCATCATTGTTATCAGTCACCGTCATATCTTGACTAATAACCATTTCCTGAGCATTTTTGGCTGCTAGCGTTGGCAGGTCATCTTGCGCTTGCCCAAATGACTTTAGCATTCTTGTCAGACTTACCACCATGACCTACCTTGCCCCTCGCCTCATACACGCTTATCGCGCTCGTATTGCATAGATTTACCCAATAGCGTATCTTAACAGCTTTTTACCGCGCTGCCAGTAAGCAAAATGTCAACATTTCTCATCCGCTCATGCTAAGCACTCTATTATGAATACGACCGATTACACCGCTGGATTTTTACTTGGGCTATCGCTTATCATCGCGATTGGCTCACAAAACGCCTTTGTACTTAAGCAAGGCCTAAAACGCGAACACATATTTTTTGTCTGCTTATTTTGCGCGGTCAGTGATGCTCTTTTAATCTCTGCTGGCGTTGGCGGTTTTGGCGCAGTCACGGCGCAATATCCGCAAGTGGTCAAAATCGCAAAAATTGCTGGCGTCTTATTCTTGCTAGGCTATGGATTGCAAAGCTTATATGCCAGTATGCGCGTCACACATGCACTCACCATCGAGGGACAAGTCGTCACCAGCTTAAAAAAAGCTCTGTTATTATGCTTTGGCTTTACATGGCTGAACCCACATGTCTACCTAGATACATTGGTGCTCGTCGGTATGGTTTCAACTGGTGCTAGCAGTAAACTGGCATTTGCAGTCGGTGCCGTCAGTGCCTCATTCTTTTTCTTTTTTGCATTGGGTTATGGTGCGCGATTACTCAAACCATTATTTGCCAAACCAAAAGCGTGGAATATACTCGATGCTTTGGTAGGGATACTCATGTTGTATTTGGCGTGGCATCTGTACCAAAGTTAAAAACAACGATAAAGGCAAAAATAGGTGATAGGCTAAACCATTAACACAGCTTCTACATATAAGTATAAAAAAGCCAAACACCTTATATAAATGCGTTTGGCTTTTTGGAATCTGACACTTTTACTATTTACGATACTTTTTTACGCTTTTTAGGCTTAACGAAGGTTAAGTTCAAAAAATGCTCAAGCGAGTCATCAAGGACGTCCAACCAAGGCTCTGGCAACTCAGGCGATAGCGTGCCTGTTAACGTAGAGCGATACGCCTTTTCTCTAAAGGTCATGATATTATCGGCTTTATCTTTTTGCCATTCTTTTAAGATTTCACCCTGTTTTTCAACTGCAAATTCTGGATAATCGGTCGCATTGGTTAAATCACGAATATAAGCGGCTTGAAAGTCGATTGAATCGCTGACCGTCACGCACTTCGCATAAGTTGCCAACCACTTTTTCTCATCTGCTTCACGGTGTACCAATTCAGGCAATTCGATATCGCCCATCATCACATCGCGTGCATACCATGCTTGAGCGTCAAACATATTAAAGGTGAAGTACTGATCCTGCATACCTAAATAAATGAGCTTTGGGTTTGGCTGCCAAAAAATCCCTTTGTGCAAGTTGGCTGGATATAAGCAGTTATGTGTTTGCAGACGTAGCTCATCGGGCATAAAGGGGAAATGAAACAGATAACCGGTACACATAATAATGGCATCAAATTTTTGGCTGCTACCATCGGCAAAGTGCGCCACATCTTCTTCAAAATGGGTGACCAAAGGCACTTCTTTGATACCCTCTGGCCAGTCATAGCCGAGTGCTTGCGTGCGATAGCTGATAGTGACTGATTTGGTGCCATACTTATAGCACTGCGTGCCAATGTCTTCGGCTGAATAACTACTGCCGATGAGCAAAATATCTTCGTCTTTGAATTCTAAGGCGTCACGAAAATCATGCGCGTGCAGAATGCGACCGGGGAAAGTTTCTAACCCTTCAAAGTAAGGCATGTTGGGCGTGGAGAAATGACCCGTCGCTACTACGACATAATCAAACTCTTCCACTTCTTGCTCATTGGTTTTATGATTCATCACCGTCACGGTGAATTTTTGCGTCTCATCGTCGAACGCTACCCAACGTACAGGACATTCAAAGCGGATGTATTTTTGGATATCTTGTTTATCGATACGCCCCATAATATAGTCTTTTAGGACTTCACGCGGTGGGTATGAGGGGATCGCTTCACCAAAATGTTCATCAAACGAATAATCAGCAAATTCTAAGCACTCTTTGGGACCATTCGACCACAAATAACGGTACATACTACCGTGAACAGGCTCACCATTTCTGTCTAACCCTGTGCGCCAGCTATAGTTCCACATGCCACCAATAGCGTTTTGCTTTTCATAACAAACTATCTCAGGTAAGTTTTTTGCGCCAGCCAATCGAGCCGCTTCGAAAGCGCGTAATTGTGCTAAACCACTTGGACCTGCACCTAAAATAGCAATTCTTTTATTACTCAAGACTAACTCCTATGATAATAGTTGTCTGTCCACTGTAACATATTTTTATGAATGGTGTTTTTTTGAATACTTTTGGTGATTAATTGGCCATAGCTTAAGATATGACGATTCTCAAGAAATGGCTTCTAACCGAATTTTTGATTTTTAAATTTGATATGGGTTAGCACGTACTTTTCATTAGGGCGTATTAAACATGCATAAATCGGCACTGTCAGTGCTAGGGTTGAATATTCAACACGCCCATTGAGGAATAAATCAAAAAAATTGACGGACAAACATAAGGTAGCAGCGTCATTACACTAAATCAGGAAATAAAGTGCGTAAGCCATTAACGATAATTTCGATAGAAACTGCCGCCAATAACATCCCCATAATTCGGCTCATGATGTTCAATCCAGTATCACCCAGCAAGCGACTGATACGACCTGCCGCCATCAGTGCTAGATAACAAAACAGACTGATAAATAAACCAGCAATCAATATGGCAGATACTTGCAAAATACCAGAGACTTGTGAAGAATAAATAATCACCGTCGAGATACCACCTGGTCCAATCATCATTGGAATGGCGATCGGCACAACCGCTGCTGCCATGGTGGGCGGCGCGTCTTGCACATGGTCAACATCGAAGTTTTCTTGATCGGGCTTCACGGGATTACCGTCGCCATTCATCATATTAAGAGCAATCAAAAACACCAAGATACCACCTGCCAGCTGAAACGAGCCGATAGAAATACCAAGTGCTTTTAGTAGTGTCTCGCCTGCTACCGTAAAGAAACTAATAGTGATAAAAATCGTCAAACAAGCAACACGCGCCACTTTACGTCGATTATTCATCGAATAACCACGGGTCAAATCCAAAAATAACGTCAAAGCGCTAAAGGGATTAATCAGTACCATAAAGGCTAAGATTATCTTGATGATTTCAGTATTCACTGAGCGCTCGCTTGTCTATTAGTCAAATCGGGCAAAAAGATAAGGTCATCGTGCGAGTGCAACGATGACCCAATAGATGGTTAACAATAACTTTGTAGCTTATATTGTATCATAGGCAGATAAGCTAATTAAATCATTAACTTTGCTTACCTTTCTGACAGCAGACTATCAACGAAAATAGAGGCTCAACATTGACCTATCAGCCACTATTTGGCGGGTAAATAACCTCATAAAGCTTAATCGCTAAAACAAATATGTGAAGACAGGTATGTGAAGACAGCCATGTTGAAAATCATGCGCTAAAATCAAGACCGATATCTAATGCCGTGGTACTGTGCGTCAAATAACCCATGGCAATAAAATCAACACCCGTTTTTGCTGCTGCTTGCACCGTTTCAGGAGTAATACCACCTGAAGCTTCTGTTCTCGCGCGACCTTTACACATCGTTACTGCCTGCAATAGTATTTCAGGGGACATATTATCTAATAGCACCAAGCTCACGCCAGCGTCTAGTGCCTGCGCTAGTTGCTCTAAAGTATCGACTTCTACTTCGATGGGTATTAAATGCCCAGCAAAATATTGGGCTTGTTTAATCGCAGTCTTTATATCACCAGCGATAGCAATATGATTGTCTTTGATTAAAATAGCATCATCCAGTCCCAGACGATGGTTGCGCCCGCCGCCGCAGCGTACCGCGTACTTTTGTACAATGCGCAAGCCTGGAATAGTCTTACGTGTACAAGTAATTTGCGCAGGATACTCTGCCACACTATCTACAATTTTTCTGGTATCTGTCGCAATACCACTCAAGTGGGTCATAAAATTGAGCGCGGTACGTTCTGCTGTCAGCAAATGGCGGGCATTACCACGCACACTAGCCAAGACTGTACCTGCATCAACCCATTCACCATCAGCAACTTGAGCCACAAACTCAATCTGAGGATCAACCATGGCAAACGATAAACGTGCCAAATCCATACCACATATCACGCCTGCTTGCCGCGCTTTAATCTCTAGCTTCGCTTGCATATCGGCTGGAATGGTGGCTTGTGATGTGACATCTCCGCGTCTGCCCAAATCCTCAGTTAGCGCAGCTTCAACCAAAGGTCTAAGCAATACATCATCCAATGCTGGTTCTTTTTTAACTGTCATCTTTAACCCTTAAATAAACGTGGCGTTCATATATGCTTATGCAATTAAACTCAAAATGAGCATAAATATAGCGTAAAGTTAACAGCCTCGCAAGGAACCGTCATCATTTTGGGCAGCCGACAGGGTTTTATAGTCATAAAAATAAAGATAGCAAGGTAGTCTATTAACTCCTATTTACGCTTAGGCAACTTACTATCCATCAATAAGCTTTGTAGTTCAATATCATGACGAAATCGATAAAGCTTGGCAGGGCGACCACGTTGGGCACTACTACTCTGCCCTGTCTCCATCACAAGTTTTTGTGAATCTAGCAAACGACGGAAATTTTGCTTGTGCAAGCGCACTCCTGAGAGCGCTTCTACGCTTTGTTGTAATTGTGACAAGGTAAATACATCTGGCATCAAGCCAAAAATAAGCGGTCGGTACTCAATTTTGGCACGCAGCCGTGAAATAGCCGTTGCAATCACTCGGCGATGATCATAATACATTGGCACCCCAATGAGCTGTGACCAGTTTTCAGGTAGCTTATTTTGATGGCTCGGTTGGTGAGCACTTTGATGATTCATTGAATAGCTGGGTGGATAGTTTGGTGCTTCCGGTATCAGTCCCGCTTCATACAGCATCTCATAGCGCAGTAACACATGCTCAGCGACCCACTCTCTATTTTCATAATGATCGTATGCTGTGTATTCATTATCCGCATTTTCACTTGTGGGCATATCACCCACTAAGAGCGCTTCACTTACACCCCAACATAGACCAATACGCTGACGGCGGCGCTGCTGAATGCCTGAATCTTTAGCGCTATCTGCCCAACTCAATAATGCTGGCACAATATTATTCATAATGATGCTAGGTATGCCATCCAAATGATTTTCCCAAGGAAAGTAATCATACCAATCGCGCCACAATGCTTGGCTTTGTAGCTGCGGCGTTTGTGTCTCTTGCACCAGTCCCAAATAGCTCACGTAGACCAGTGCGTGACCATCAACATTGCGCCTATTGGTATCGACAAAGGTATAGAGTTGCTCCAAATAACCAAGTGGTTGCTGTGTTTGCTCCTCAACCCATTGGCGCACACCCGCTTGCAATGAGCGATGCAACGGCATCAATGGACCATTGGGTAACAGCTTTCCTTGATCAACGGTTAAGACCCGAGCGGTATGCTCAGTAATGGCGACTAGCACGGCCACGACTTCTGTGGTGCCACTACCTTGCTGATGCGCGTGTGAATAAGACAACGTCATGACTTTAGTGATTACCTTTTATTTTAATTATTAAATAAAGCTCAACTGCTAAGCTGTTGACCATTTGCTCAGTATAGCTTGAATCAACGATTATCATAGTTCGTGGTTGTAATTATATAAAATGAGTCTTTATAAATCATAAATGTATAAAAAATACTTGTATTTATGCTCAAAATGAGCATAATTAAAACATCTGACTAGCCAACGATATTAATTGACTTATTTTTAGCGGCATATTGCTTGTCGTTACTGCCTAAAAGGTTTGCATTTATGAAAACTTATCCTTACGACGCGCCCATCATGAGCAATGACAATCGTATTGCTACTCAAATGAATATTGAATATGCCAAAGCTAAAATGCCAGCAGACTTGCCGCGTGCTGAACGTCTCATAGTCGAGGAAAACATTAAACAGCTATTAAATGCGCATAATGCAGTATTGGTCGCCCATTATTATGTCGACCCCTTTATTCAGGATTTGGCATTGGCAACGGGCGGTTGCGTGGGTGATTCGCTGGAGATGGCACGCTTTGGGCAAGCGCATAGCGCCCAGACGTTAGTGGTCGCTGGCGTCCGCTTTATGGGCGAATCCGCAAAAATCTTAAGTATGGAAAAAACCGTACTGATGCCAGACCTAGAAGCCGAGTGTTCGCTTGATTTGGGCTGCCCTGCTGACGAGTTTTCCGCATTTTGTGATGCTCACCCTGAGCGTACAGTCGTGGTTTACGCCAATACTAGCGCCGCCGTCAAAGCCCGTGCCGATTGGGTGGTGACGTCATCCATTGGCATCGATATCATTCGCCATTTGCATGCGAATGGTGAAAAAATTATTTGGGGGCCTGATCGCCATTTAGGTAAATATATTGCTGCTGAGACTGGCGCAGATATGCTGCTTTGGCAAGGCTCGTGCCTCGTACATAATGAGTTTAAGGCGACCGAGCTGATTCAATTAAAAGAGGATCATCCAGAGGCCAAAGTATTAGTGCATCCTGAATCCCCTGATAGCGTGGTGGCGCTGGCCGACGTGGTCGGCTCGACCAGTAAGCTGTTGCAATCGACTTATGAGATGGATGCCGATACCTTTATCGTCGCCACCGATTTGGGTATTTTGCACGAAATGCAAAAACGCTCACCATATAAGCGCTTCTTAGCTGCACCTACTGCAGGTGAAAGCGCCAGTTGTAAGAGTTGCGCGTTTTGCCCATGGATGGCGATGAATGGTCTACAAGGTATCGAGCAATGCCTGATCAATAATAGCGGTGAAGTATTAATGACACCTGAGCTGGCAGTCGCGGCTAGAAAACCCTTGCAACGCATGCTTGATTTTGCCGAAACGCAGAAGCAACGTGTGGCAACGAGCGGCGATATTGTCAAAGACCGTGAGTTATTTGCCAATGTCGGGGCTGCCTAATATGAGCGCGGCATTGACAGCGGAATCATTAGGTCTCGATAGCCCTGCTGCTATAGTACAAACGGACGTGCTTATCATTGGCGCGGGATTAGCAGGCTTAAGCACGGCTCTAGCATTACCAAAATCGCTGAATATTACTGTATTGAGCAAAGCCGCCTTAGAGATTTGCTCCAGTCATTATGCCCAAGGTGGCATCGCGGCAAGCTTGGATAAAGAGGACTCTGTCGCTGACCATATTGCCGATACCCTAATCGCTGGCGCAGGGTTATGCGAAGCTAATAATACCAGTCGCATTTTAAGTGCCGGGCAACAGGCCGTTCAATGGCTATGTGAGCAAGGTGTGCCTTTTACCCAAATACCGCAAGAAGATAATGCAGAACCTGTCACCAAACTACAGACTGAACTACAAACTGCCGACTTACATTTAACCAAAGAAGGCGGGCATGGTTGCAGGCGGGTCGCACATGCGGATGATGCGACTGGTCGACACATTATGGAAGCCTTGACTATAAAGGCGCAAAACGCTGCTAATATCACTATTTTGCCTTATCATGAAGCGCTGAGCCTTTTAACAAATAGTGCCAATCCAAATAAGCAATGCCAAGGGGCGCAAGTTTTTGATCATAATAATCAACGACAACTGACTTTTTATAGTCACGCAGTCGTACTGGCTAGTGGCGGTTTAGGACAACTGTTCAAGCGAGCCAGTGCACCAAATGTCTGTGTTGGCGATGGTGTGATGATGGCATGGCAAGCAGGCTGTCGCTTAGCAAACTTGGAGTTCATTCAATTTCATCCAACAGGTTTAGCGTTAGATGACAGCAGCTTTTTGATATCGGAAGCACTACGCGGTGAAGGTGGGCGGCTGACCTGTCCGCAAACTGGCAAGCGCTTTATGTTAAAAATTGATGAGCGGGCAGAATTGGCACCACGCGATATCGTCGCTCGCGCCATCGCTGAGCAGATCAGTAATAACGGGCTTGGCTACGTACATTTAGATGTCAGTCATTTGCCAGAACAGTTTTTACGGGAGCATTTCCCACAGATTTATCAAACATTATTCAACCTCGGCATTGATATGACTAGGGAACCTATCCCCGTTGCCCCGACTGCGCATTATAGTTGCGGTGGCGTGGTTACTGACGCCAATGGTTTGAGCGATGTGATAGGTTTATATGCCGCAGGCGAAGTTGCCTATACAGGTTTGCATGGTGCGAATCGCTTAGCAAGTAATTCACTTTTAGAATGCGTAGTCGTTGGGCGCAATATCGCTGCTGACTTACCGCGATATTTAAAAGCATTAGACAATCTAGATACCGTTGACGTTTATGATAATTTACATTTATCAGCAACTGCCATTTGGACAGCACCAACGCTCAAAGATATTCAAACTATTAAGCTTCCTTCTTCTCCTACCATTCTATTTAATTTATCTCATTGTGATGACACTGATATCGTTACCCGCGATTATGCGGGCAAAATAGTCACAGAATTAAAAGTTTTAATGACCTCTTATATGGGTATCACTCGAAATGCCGAATCATTAGAGCAAATATTAATACAGATACAGCAATGGCAACAGTGGCTTGAAAAAACTAGGTTAAATCAGTCCAGTATGAGTACTTTAGATGGCACTATCACTGCTAATGAGCTGGCACTATTTCAATTAGCACGACAATTACAATTAGCCACGTTGGTTATTCAGTCAGCTTATCAGCGTTATGAGAGTCGCGGTGGTCACTATCGTCAAGACTATCCACATTTGGCATCCACACCTCGAACCAGTGTGATTGCGCCATTATCGAAGTTGAGAGAAGCTGACAAAACAGGCAGCAAAGAGGGTGGCATTGATTGGCTGCTTCAGCCTATAATCGATGACACAGAGGCTAGAGTGGTAAATACAGTTGCTAACATCTAACAGCAATTGGAGGCCGCCACTTTAGCCATGAAAAACGGTAACTTGCCGTTCTTTATTGACCTTGAATTGCTAAAAATATGGCTACTGATTTGCAGTTTGTGATCGGACTTATGATGGTCGTCAGTGTGACTTGGGGCATGCTTGCCCTACCTCGCTTACGTCAGCGCTTACCGAAAATCTATTTAATCGCGCGCTCATGGTGGCTCATGTTAGCGGCGCTTTGCGCGTGTTACGTTATCGCTAAGGTAACGAATAATAGCCAACCCATGCAGCCTCCTACCTACCCTTATCAGTGGCTGCTCATCGCTTTTTTCGTTTTAATTGGTTTGCGTGGCTGCTATGAGATTAAACGTTTGTGGTGCTTACATAGCAAGTCGGTGCTGATTAAAAAGCTGCAAGCACGTGGTTTACAGCCCATGACCATACCTTTTAGCCAAAATCCTGCGCATTCCTCTCAAACTTATACGCGTCTAAATCTGTTAGACCTAGTCTTTAGCTCTGCTTTTCTCACACTGATTGTCAGTCTTATTGCTTTAAAACAATTAATCTGGCAGCGCGAGCAGTATGGCGTTTTATTTTTTGTGTTATTCGCCAGTCAATTTAATGATATTGCCCAGTATTTATGCGGACGATTGCTTGGTCACAAGCTGTTTACGCGTGGTCTTGCCCCAATTATTAGCCCGAATAAAAGTATCGAAGGCGCTCTTTTCGGCAGTATGCTAGCGGCGATATTGGCAACACTATTAGGCATTTGGCTCACGCCTTTTAACTGGTGGATTTGCTTATTAGCCGCTTACGGCTTAGCGGTCAGTGGTATCGCTGGAGATTTATTAGAGTCCGCCTTTAAACGTCAGCATGGGGTGAAAGACACGGGTACGATGCTCGCCGGACATGGCGGCGTATTGGACAGAGTAGATAGCTTGCTCATTGGCGTGCCGCTATTTACCTTGTTTTATTGGCTGCTTGGGTAAGCTGTTATCAAGTCGTTTTATCCAACTTACTGCGTAATATCCAATTAAGCACAGGCTTAGGCAAATGATTGAGCGCCCGAGTAATATAGCGCATGGAGCGTGGAAATATGGCCAGCTCAATATTTTTATCAATGGCTTGCATAACATTCTCAACCGCCGTTTGCGTACTGATGATGGATGGCTTATGACTGGCATCGCCGTTATTCAAATCGCGTAATGCTTGGGTATCGATGTAGCCTGAGGCGATGCAATTGACTTGAATAGGATAAGGCATCAGCGCCGCTCGATAAGCGCTAGCAGTCGCAATCATCGCGCGTTTGCTTTTGGCATAAAGGCTAGCATAAGGGTACTCCATAGTACCAGCGATAGACGCGATACAAATCAGGCTCAGCCTACTTTTTCCCTCGAAATCTATTGACCGACTTTCACGCTTTAACTGCTCACTTGCCCATCTAAAAACCTGCTCAAACGCTTGCAGATTAATTGCTAGCATTTTATCGCTGTCAGCTTGATTGAGATGATGGACACGCTCATTGGTATAACTGCCTGCACTATAAATCACTCTTTGAAAACTGCTATCTGACAAGTTATCTACCAACGTTTGTGTTTGCGCTCTATCGGTTAAATCACAGCAGTGAGTAACAATGTCAGGATGCTGACTATTGATATGGGCTATCTTCTCTACGCTATGACCAACCACGCTCACTTGCCAGCCAAGCGCCTGATGATGCAGCGCCAACGCCAAGCCAAGTCCACTCGTACCACCAAAGACGATAATATGCGATGGCTTATGAGTTGAAGTCGACTGTGTGATGTTTTTCATTTTAGAGTTCATAGACCATGCTGCTGTATATAGTCAGCCGTACGCTGATACCCATACTGCCATTGCACCTGCATCTGCTGTACAAAGCCATCATAGTCACTGTGAATGAGTTCAACCGTCATTTGATTTATATTAAAACGCTTTTGTACATGCTGTCCTGCCAACTGCTGACCATTATCTGCAAAGGGTAACCAATGCAATTGATGGCTATTTCTTTCTGACTTCATAAGTGATGACGTTTCCATTGGCTGATAACCATGCACCTGTGCCAAACGCTCATTTGGGTCAAAACCAAAAACGCGTTGAATGGCTGGTGCGGCAAGCCATGAATCATAACCTGCCTTGGTCTCTGCAAATACCGTCTGTCCTAGCTGACATGCTAGCTCAACGGGCGTGAGATTAATCACTCCGCCCAAGCACCAGCCAAGCGTTTCAATATGCGTTGGCGGTAGATAATACATATCTGCCATAGAAGCACGAACCGCTGGATTGAATTCCCACTGCTTTACGATATTTACTGACTGATGAATACGCCTATCGGCAAACGTATGCGCAGGTGCGTTAAGTATTTCATCAAAATGCTCTGATACTGCCAAACACGGTGGCGCAAATAACAATTCTTGCAGCTTAAACTCATCGTAAACAGAACTATCAGTAGTAAGCGTTTGATCGGCTGTTTGATAAAGTCGGCTAGCAATAATGGCTATCTCTGGCGCGGTAGGGTTATATAGATTATTGTGATTAGGAGAAAAATGAGACAATTCATCGAGCCATTGCCCCTCGTTATCTATCCGAAACATCGCTAAATACTGCAACTCATCCAATAGTCGTTTGTAGCTGTCTGATTGCTGCTGTTTTTGTCTTTTACCTCTTTGTTTTGATAACTGCCAACGTTTAAGCGCCTGAGTCATATAACGTATCTTTAATCGCCTATTGGCTTCGTCTGGCGCAACATGTCTGATTGCCGTAATGACACGATACAACTCACGGCTGCACATGAGCTCCTGCAAATCCTTGGGATCAGGCGCTAGATTGACCAGATAAGCCGACAGACTGCCACCGCAAGTGCCGACGATGACATCTGGCTTCAAATCATGAGCAACCAATGCCGCATAGCTGCCCAAATAATAGGCGAAACGTGAACCGCCCCCTGAAAAAAGTTGCACACGCTCATAGGGCTTGGCATGCGTATTATTCATGATTGGTTGAGGTGACTTTAATTGCCAATGACACGGTAAAGATACCAAAACGATCGATACGCATAGCGACTTTCTTAAAGCCAGCATTCTCAACCAATTGATCCATTTCCGCTTGTGAGCGACAGCGCATCACCCAACTACTGCCGCGATGATTGTTTAAGGTTTTACTAATGAATTCCTGCTCAGGATGCCACGGCTGATTGGTATAAAGTAAATAACCATCAGATTTTAAACTGTCATAAATGCCTGCCAATGCTGTCGCTGGTAGTGTATTGTCAGAAAACAATTCAAACACGCCAGAGGCGATAGCAATATCGAATTTTTTATCATCAAGACTTTTAGCATTGGCACTTCTCTTCTGCATATTAGAATAACTGGCAGGGTCAAACGCATCTTTTTGACAAGTAAGGACACGATCAGCAATCTCTAACTGCTCCGCCTTTGCCTGTAAGGCTTGGATATTATGCTGCTCATAATCACGTAGCTCAGCATGCAAGTTGGTAAACTCTATTAATAAATCAAACGCATAAAAGCCATGCCCACTAGCGATATCGAGTAGTTTTGGTTGGTATGGTTTAGTACTGCTCTGGTTTTTGTCTTCAATATCTGCCAGAGCCTCCCGTGCGAGTTCTAATATATGCTCGCGGCGAATACGAATCCCCTGCCAGCCTATATTACTAAGATAAAATTTATCGACCGCCTGCCCAAATTTATTTTGACCACTAGGCTGATTATAATAAACGTGATCGAGCGAATGCCCCGAATCAAAGCCATGCTCCAGTCCTGTAGCAATCGCGTCGCTGACATGACCAAATTTTTGCATGGCAAATCGAGTAATGGCAAAGCTCGGATTAAAAGGCTTAATCGCTAAACGGTCAACCTTATCTTTACTGGCACTATTCATATGCGCCAAGCTCAAATCAGGCGCTTCAATGTCCTTACTGAATACCTGCTCAGCGAACTCGATACAATCTGCAAAGACGTCTGCCTTATTGGTCTCATGGAAGATTGCATGATAGCTATCTGGATATAACTGCCAGCGTTTATTGGTCGTATTAATCGCCTCATAAAAATCGCGCTCTGCCTGTTTATCGACCACGTAATCCTTACCCGCACATAATACAAACGTCGGTACATTAATAGCGCTAGCATCATCGAGCAAGCGTTGACCCGTTGCATGAGTATCGATGAGCAAGTCGGTCGAGATGCTATTAGATATCAGCGGGTCGGCATTATAAGCTTGCTGTGCGTCTTTATCATGAGTCAATACTTGCGCTTTGACGTAACTGCTCACGCGTGACATCAGTCCAAGCGCGCGAGCCACCTTTAACGATGGTATGGCAAATGGCATGTACAAGCGGATACTCAACGCTGGTGTACCCAATATCATTCCGCGAATGTTGGGTGCGTAATCATGTACCCATGCTGCGGCGAGTACTGCACCGATACTACTGGCGACGATTAAGGTATCCTCGATAGCAATGCCCGTTTGCCCGATAACCAATTGCACAAAACCATCTAAATCACGCTCAAGCTCGGTGACGCTTTCTGCATGATCCTTGATACCACCCGAGCGCCCATTACCGCGCGCATCCCAAGCAAATACTTGATAGCCCGCCATGGCAAACTGCTCCCCAAGTTCTGCTAAGCGTCCCGAATGCTCGTGACCACGATGTAACAGAATGACTTGACGCAGAGGCTGACTGGCTTGTTTGATACCCTCTAAAGGTGTCGTTAACCAATAGCGATAATATATTGCCGTGCCATCGTAAGCGTTATAGCAACTTTCACCGCTTATCAATTTGGAAGACGATAAATTGAGCGTATCACTAACCTGCTCCACTTTTTCATGACTATTGAGAGGGGTGGTCGGCATTATCTTAGGCTCCAAAAAGGAAGTTTTAATAGCAGAATTTGATAAAGGGGCATTTAATGAAGAAAAATTTGATAGAGGATAGCTTAATAAAGAATAATTTGATGAAACAGCATCGAAAAATAGCGTATTGGATTGACCAACATACATTTGGTAACCAAGCGGAAAAATAGATTTGTACGATGGCTCTGGTATTAACTCAAGAGTTTCTGAGTAATTTGAACGAAGCGCGGGTGGTTTACGTATCAAGTATAAATCTGCCATATAACGCAGGCGATTCAAGCAGGTTTTTAATAGTAGTGCCTCTGTCAGTATCAATAGTGGACGCGCTTTGATATGCGATAGCATGATCGGCATTTTAGTCGCCATGAAAGCGCCAAGCAAACCTAGTAAAAAAGCACGATCGCTTTTGCCTAAAGGCCCTTGGTTTGCTCTAATGTCTAACATCGTATTACTAGTGATACCTAGTAACTCAGTGCTGATACTAAGCGCAATCAGACCGATAATATGACGCTGATGGATTGATATACGGTTTGGTAAATTGACTGTCGACGCTTGTAAATTACCATTAGCAACATGCGGAGCTAAACTTGCGATAAGCGCCGTATCAGCCACGATATCACCCACTTCATTAAGCACTGCCCCAAGCCTTGAGGCTTGCCCATGCTCACGCGCCATCATGCCATCGATAGCATTGAGCGCCATACGCACAAACAGTGATGAAGGTAACAGCAACCATAATGCCTGCTGCTCAGTTGCGGGTTTGGCAATCATATAGGCCGTACCAAGGCTCAATAATACGGCTGACACCGTCACTTGATTTGCTGTCACCTTTTGCTCGACCAACACATCACTTATTGGGCGCAGCTGATCTTGAAACTGAGACTTGAGCTGATATAGCGACATGAGGCAAGCCAAATATAGTAAGTCTATTAATGTAGCAACAAAAGTTGGTCAGGTAAATACTTAAGCGTTGTTAGCAGTCAAATTATCATGAATGAAATCCTGACTTACAGCTTAGTGATTCACGATTTTATCTTAACACTGAATATTTGGTCGTTAAACAGTCGGCTTTTACAAGGAATCTTAGCCGCTCATGTCAGCATTGATCGTTTCATGTGATACAATTTCCAGCTTCTTAAAAACGCCTTTGAAAATGCCGCGAGCCAATCACCATGCAAAGCCTAGTTACCCTTGTTCTGGTATTAATGCCAATGTTTATTGGCTTTGCCATTCCTTCTCATCCAACCATGACAAAGCTTGCAGATAAAGGCTTATCTTATCTGGTATTTATCATCTTAGCGCTGATTGGTATCGAGCTGTCACAAGTTGAAGGACTTGGCAGTCAGATAGGCGAAATTGCGCTGTATGTGACCATACTATCGATTTTGACAATTGCCAGTGGTTTGTTTGCCCTGATGTTATTTGACCGACTGCGCCCATGGCATGCCAAAAAACCCAGCGTAAAATCTAAAGAACATCGCGTGAGCATCCGTGGTAGCCTCGCTCAAGTCGTTTGTGTGGTCATTGGTATGGTGATTGGTTATTTCTTACCAGACAATTATATACCGCCTGAAAATACCATGACGGTGATGCTGATGATATTAATTTTGTTGGTCGGCATTGGCTTAAAAGGCTCAGGTATTACGCTAAAAGAAGTGCTGCTGAATAAGCGCGGCGTTGAGATGAGTGTCATTTTTACACTAGCTGTCTTGGTTGGTGGCTTAATATTTGCGCTGATGTTCAGTGAGGTATCGTGGACCAAAGGCTTGGCACTGGCGTCAGGATTTGGTTGGTATTCGTTATCAGCGATTGTGATGACTGATGCTTATGGCGCGGTTTGGGGCAGTGTCGCGCTATTTAATGACTTAGTGCGTGAGTTTTTTGCATTGATATTTATTCCCGTGTTTATGCGTAAATATCCATCAGCAGCAGTTGGGCTTGGCGGCGCGACCAGTTTGGATTTTACCCTGCCAATTATTCAACAATCTGGCGGTCTAAAAGTAGTGCCATTGGCAATTAGCTTTGGCTTTATTATTAATATTGTCTCGCCTGTGCTGATGGTGGTGTTTTCGGCGTTGGGGTAAGGTTAAATTTTGATGATTGGTAGTCATTAACCATCATCTGCAACGTTATTCAAATAACTCACAGTGCTTGGCATATTCACCATATTTTTGCATATCAGAATCATATTCAAGATTCATCAAATCATGAACTTCACTACTCGCCATTAAAGTTGCGCGGCGTTGTTTTGCCTCAATACTTTTAAGATTGAGCTTTTCAAAACTTGGATCTATAAACGCTGTATCTGTAACTATAATCTTATTTGAGCACTCATAAGTACGGATACGCTCAGCATCGATATTATATTACAACACTAAATTATTCTTAATAATTAGCGCGCGATTGCGTGATAAAGAATCGAAACCAAAAGTCGCTAAAGCATCTTTATCTATTTCACTTGTCGCTGCATGACCGAAAATAAAAACATTGGCTTTTGGGCGATCATTAAGACTTTCTGCTATTTTCACAAATACTGCATCATAGATATCAAATAGCTGACTGCTCATTTGCGAGAAAACCCCATTGAACTCCATTTCAAGTGCCTTGCCTCCCTCAATTATTATTTCACAGCCTTTAGCATCAATTACTACATTGGGTCGCGTTTCAGGGCATTCGTCTATAGCATCAAGCACACCATCGCCATCTAAATCGCTATCTGCCTGCATCGTTCTGATATTTTCATCTTTAGGTAGCTTTTTAGACGGCGCAGTTGTATTAGTTTGGCAGCCAGCTAAACCAATAAATAATGCCAGTAGCAATAAATTTCCATAGTTTCTAGTTGTCATTGCTACTCTCTTTTCATTCAGAATAATTTAAGGCTTTATCTGTCATCACTTTCAGTTTTTTTGAAATGTTTAATATATTACTTAAC
>NZ_JBQSXK010000013.1:0-100230 GCF_052378115.1 Psychrobacter sp. AOP30-A2-5
TAGTTTAGAATTTGCGGATTAGAAGGTGAAACCGTTGCAGTAATAAGGGGAGCCAATCCTGCCATTCGCTATTATCTGCTTATCTAGGTGTGAGGATGGATCAAGCGAAGTACTGCTTCGCCCTGACCTGACGCAAGAGAAAATCTATGATTTTCTGTGGCTACGGTTTGGGTCATTCCTGTTTGGTCACGATACTGCCCCAAAACCTAGCCTTCGCAACACGCCTATTCCAGCAGGATAGCCTTAAGAAACTCTCATTTAAGAGAGTTTTTCTTGCAAGCATAAAATTGCGGTGCAATTTTTTACGGCTCTCATGTCAGGGCTAAAACGCGCCTTTGTAGCGAAGGTCAAATAGAAATTAGAACTTATATAACTTTCAACTAGTAGGTGGGTCTAGAAAATTAAGCTGTTCACCTTTGATACCAATGGGCATCTGTTCTTTACTGATATCGTCAGATTTAATATTAACACTCTCATTAGGTAAAGGATAAATAAATCCACGATCTCGCCATCTTGCTACAACTAAATCATCGAAAGTAACATTATCTAAAGTTAGTCCATCAGCATGATCAGTGATAATAATTTGCGGTTCTATACCTGTTAAATCTTTAGTATCTTTACAAAATTGTACCAACTGCTCGAAAATATTTTTTACAGATTTCATATCAGCATCAAGACTTTCAGGCTTACCCCTTTTTTCAACAAGATCTTGAGCATCAAACTCGTTTGAGTTGTCCTCTATATTTGTGGGAAAATATACTTGAGTAGGTTGATCAATAAATAAAATAGGAGGTATAACTGATTTATCGCCTATCTTACAAAAGTATCTATGCAATGCTAGAAATAATGAAAGATGGCTATATAGCCAATTCGCGCCACTACCCATAGAGCGTAAGTATATTTTCTTATCATCGTCTGTCTTGTAGTAAAGATCAAAGTTTGATAACGAGAACTTTAAGTTGATAGGTTTATAATCTTCTTCAAAGTCGAATTTTTCGCCTATCTTATTCATTTGCTTATTGATATACGTTTCAGCTGTTCTTATTTTACTATCTACGTTAAACTCTTCTTTTAATTGAGATTCAATGTCTTCTATATCTTTGATAATATTGTCATAATTTTTATCATTAAGATCACTCAAACTATCAAGACTTTCCAAATACTCCTCTAATCTACCTACGTATCTACTAGCTTGATTATCAAGATCTTCTTTGTTTTTCAACTTCTCTTCGATAGATCTAATTTCAGCTATTTCTTTTTTCACTTTCTTGAGCTTGCCATCAATTTCTTTAATTTCTGAGTCTAACTCAGCTTTAGTATGTCTAAATGAATCAATTTGATAATTCGTCTTTGATAATTCAGTATTAAGCCAAACTAGAGCATTATTCAATTTGTTAGCTGTTTTGTAATTGTTATTATTATCATGGCTGCAAAAGTAACATTGTGAATTAGAATAGATTGTTGAACTAAATGCGTCACTAGATTTACTTGCTGACGGTATAAATACTGTTTCTGTATAGTTAATTGTTCGTTCAACATCTAAAGCTTTGTGTAGAAGAGTTCTTTTTTTAGCTTCCAAATCAACTCTACTATCTAAAAGAGTATTGAAATCTACTAATGAGTTATCGTTAGTTCCATCAGTAACAGTATCATTATTTGTATTGAAATTTTTGTCAGCTATGAACCTTAAATAACGCTTATGATTTTGATATATATATTCAGCGGTTGCCTTCTGCTCCAGAAACAAAGGAGTGTTTGTAGTTGCAAAATAGACATCTAAAATTGATTTTATTCTAGCTATACGTATAGACTCTTCCGATTCATTTTTCGTTATCAGTCTTTCAATTGCTTTTTTTTCTCTAATTAAATTAGATAGTTGTTGTTTCAAACTGAAGTATTCACCCTTGACGAATCCAACAAAAATTTTGAATTGGTCAATAGTATCTTCTCTTTTTTTGTTCTCATCAAATCTATAAAATATAGCATGCTTATTGGCTATCAGGTTTTGATGCTGCAACAAGAAAGGCATAATGTTACGTATAGAAGGTCTTCCTTTTCTAGCATTATTTTTTCGGTATTCTCTATCTTCTAGGTCTTCCTCTATATCATCTATAGTTAAATTGAAATATCTACCTAATTCTGGATTAAACTTTTTTTTATCTCGTATTTGATAATCTTCCTTAAAGTAACTACTATCAATATCTTTAGGGTTTGGAGCTACTGACACTTCATTGATGTAACGGCTATCATCGACAAGATTCCTTGCAACAACTAAGTATTTTAAGTTTAATGATAATATGGTGAAAAACCACGTTCCATGCTGTGTAATTTTTCCGTGTGGGATATTATTTTCTGAACTCCCCATACAATAATCAAAAATCTCTAAAATGGCACTTTTACCTGTTGAAGACTTACCAGTAATTATATTTACTCCTAACCCAAACTCAACATAATGTACTTTATCGATTTTATCGACCATCCCTATAGAGATAACATGCGCTTTCATACACTTTTAATCCCAAGTAATCTATATATAGTAAGTACATCCAAGTCCCCTAAAATATGATACATTTTCTGGGATGCGCTGTAGGACTTGATTAAGTTGCTTTGTATATTTTTAGGGTTTTCATCAACCGTAACAGACAAGTTTTCATTAATAACTATCCAATCACTATCTATTGCGTGTTGTATGCTGTGATGGGTTATTTCCTTATAGTACTGAACGTCATCTGCAAGACCTATCAGGAGATTCTGTTTGTTTTTGAAAGTATGTACAGAGCTTCTAACAGTACTCTTATTTAAAAAATCTCTCCTATCTACATTAAGAACTAATGGAAGTAATAAATAACAAAATAAGTAGTTATTTTCGGACTCTGTCACGGAATCAAAAAAATTAGTGAATAGTGGA
This sequence comes from Psychrobacter sp. AOP30-A2-5, assembly GCF_052378115.1. Classification (NCBI taxonomy): domain Bacteria; kingdom Pseudomonadati; phylum Pseudomonadota; class Gammaproteobacteria; order Moraxellales; family Moraxellaceae; genus Psychrobacter; species Psychrobacter sp. AOP30-A2-5. The sequence goes on from NZ_JBQSXK010000013.1 coordinate 2,909, forward strand.
GCCATAATGAAAGGGTTATTGTGGATAACATATAGGCTATCAGTAAGCTTAGTCATTGATCATCTACCTTTAGTTTCCATATCATGTCATCATTTTCATTAATCAATTCATGTAAATATCCATTTCTAAAGAATACGGGGGTATCATTATAGTTTTGAAAAGGAGACGCAGGAGTAGCTAAAAACTTCAAATAAAATCTTTTAGAATCTTTGATCTGTGTTTCTATTTTGGTATCCAAAGACGATAGTCTATACTCTGCTTTATGTTGGTTTCTCAAGTTATCTTCATAACTTCTATAATCTCTATTTTCATACCCCTGCATTTCTTCCGACACAGTTTTTCTTTGTCTATAAAAGTGTTCAATAGCTTCTATACTAATCTCATCATCATATTCAATATCATATATTTTTTTAACGAACGGTAATTCCAATGCTTTTGCTTCTTCTTCCTCACTTGGTTGATAACTTACATAAGTAGCTGGAAACGATAAAACTTTGGAAATTAGTTGTTGACTGATTCTTCTCTTTTCCTCAGTAAACTCTTCATACTTTATTTCACCATTAGATTGAGCTATCTGATTATGCACATAACCTGTTAGCACCTTTATATAACTCTTATCCTTTCCATCAGACAGGAAGCTAGCGTGAGTTTGACATAACCTTTCATGTATTTCAGTATAGCTAGGCGCTTCAGTAATCAGGCTGAACTTTTCTAAAACGATCCTTAGATTGTCTCTTTTACTAGCTGACATTACTGTTGTAAGGTAACCTAAAGTCGTATCGCTCTTAACTGTCTGAGTTGAGTAATCATTCTGTATTTTTTCCAACACTTTTATCTTCGATTCGACGCATTTCTCATTGAAACCTTTAAATAAACTATTTTCATTTAATTTTTGAGTAGTAAGTAATATAAGTTCAGAATATGATTTAAACTTATCATTGTCTAACCAATTGCTTACAGTTTTCCAGAAGCTTTGACTAAGATTATTTAAACTACCTTTTTCGTGTTTGACTTCAACTTGTGAATCATCTTCAATAGTCACATCACCCCAAATCTCTATATAGAGTGTTTGATCCTCTGTCAACTCTAAGCATTTTTCTAAAGCAACTAAGTTCTGGTAAGTAATACCTTGTACAGAGGCAATAGCGTTATTTTTTAGTTTTGACATCCCTTTATATCCACTTTGTGTATGGTAAACACCTAACTTTACCATACATATATCTGCTGAAAATATACTTAATTAACTTTAGTTTGTTTTTTACCGTCCCACAAACTCAGCTTCCCGTCTCTCAACCATCGCCATCGCACCCTCTTTGGCATCTTCTGAATGAAACAAATGTGGCAGATAACCATGAATATTAGCTAATGCTACTTTTGCGCCATTGCGACTGGCCTCTTGTGCTGAGGATAGTAATCCTTGTACGCCAAGCGGTGCAGCTTTGCAAATCTCTTTAGCGATAGTTAGCGCGCGCTCGTATTCTTCTCCATTTGCCACCACTTCGCTGACCAAATTCAATCTATCAGCCGTTTGCGCGTCAAAGTTTTTACCTGTTAATAGATACGGCATGGCTTTTTGCCAGCCAGCTGCTGCTACAAAGCGTACAGTCGCACCACCAAACGGCATAATACCGCGCTGAACTTCCATTTGCGCAAAGTTGCAGTTATCACTAGCGATAACGACATCACTATTGAGCATCAACTCAATCCCAGCGGTAAAGCAAGTGCCTTGTACTGCGACGACGACTGGTTTAGTGCGCAGTTTGCCACCGATTCCCCATGGATCTATTTGGGTTTCATCGAATTCAAATGCGCCTTTATCCCATTTATCTTGTAGCTCCATCAAATCAAGCCCAGCGGTAAAATGCTCTCCATGGGCGAATATCAGCGCACAGCGAAGATTGGCATCATTTTCGTATTGAGTGAGTGCCTCAGAGAGTTGCTTAATCATATGGCTATCAAAGGCATTGCGTTTATCCGCGCGATTGAGCCCGATCAAACAGATGTAATCTTGGACGTCATAGGTAATGCGAGTGTCACTGCTAGTGGAATTACTATTATTACTTTCCGTAGTCATGTTTTTATCCTTATTAGAGCGATCGTTTTATGGTTTGTCCTATGGCGAATTAACACTGCTAAAAATCATGTAACTTACTTTCAATATAGACATACGCTACGTGCAACGCAAGCATCGTTTTAGCATGAGCCTCAATAGCTGGTACCAATATCAGTTGACCTCATTTACGCTAATGTGCAACTATTATCCAACTCAAGACATGACTCAGAGCATTTTATGGAATTTTGGCACGGTTTTTTGCTTATCACCAGCGTCCATCTACTCGCTGCCGCCTCTCCGGGTCCTGATTTTGTATTAGTCTCGCAGCAAACCTTGGCAAAAGGGAGGCGCACCGGTTTGATTTGTAGCTTTGGTATTACCTTGGGTCTTGCCGTACACATCATTTATTCGGTGCTAGGACTAGCAACACTGATTGCCCATTCGCAGCCACTACTCACTGCTATTAAATGGTTGGGCGGTAGTTATCTTATTTATCTAGGATGGCAAGGTATTCAAGCCAAACCGGAAAAAATATCAGAATTAGCAAATCCAGTAGAGCTAATAGATTCAGGTGTTCACGTTTCACAAGATATGCTTATTAAGCAAACGACTTCTACCAATCATACCGAACTTTCTGATAAAGCCATTTCTAATAAAAAACTGCCTACTGATACAGACTCAACCGCTTCCATCCTACGGCGTGGCTTTTTTTGCAATGTGTTTAACCCAAAAGCACCAGTATATTTCGTGGCGATATTTACCCTCGTACTATCACCCGATATACCGCTTTGGCAACTGGCTATTTATGGCGTATGGATGATGGTCTTGCAGATGGCATGGTTTAGTACCGTGGTGATGTTACTGTCTATTCCTGCCATTCATCGTCGCTTTCAGCGTTTTGAACATTGGATCGACCGCGTATTAGGTACAGCGATGATAATATTGGGATTAAATCTGATTTTACGTAGCCGATAAGACGCTAGTGACTCATGAAATCTGCTAAAATGGTGCATTATATTCAAACATCAAAGCCTGATACTATGACCAGTAAGCCTATGAACCGTCGCCCGACCGCCAATAATCACCGAAACAGATCGCCTGAAACTGCTAAAAAATTAGGGCAGCTACATCCGCGCAATCCGCACCAAGGTCGTTATGACTTTGAAGTATTGACTCGCGCTTTGCCTGAGCTTGCTAAGCACACCATTACCAATCCTAAAGGCGAGTCGACGATTAACTTCTCAGACAGTGCCGCCGTGCGCGTACTTAATCAGGCACTACTAGCAAATTATTATGGTGTGAAATTTTGGGATATTCCGGAAGGTTATCTATGTCCACCGATTCCGGGACGTGCCGATTATATTCATTATATTGCCGATTTACTCGCGCAAACGACGCATGTTAATAAAGAAAATACCCCGCCGACTGGCAAAGAAATCCACGCCCTCGATATTGGCACTGGTGCCAGCGCGATTTATCCGATTATTGGTAGCCAAAGCTACGGTTGGCGATTTACCGCCTCAGACATTGACCCTATTTCGGTCAATACCGCCGCGCTTATTTGTGAGACCAATCCAAAGCTAAAAAGTGCGGTTAAAGTCAAACTACAGACCGAACCTAAATTTATTTTTAAAAATATCATCGGTCGCCAAGATTACTTTGATGTGGTGGTTTGCAACCCGCCATTCCATGCCTCATTAGAAGAAGCGATGGAAGCCAATAGTCGTAAGCAGCATAATTTACAACGACATCGCGGTAAGAATGAGAACGCACAAATTAGCCGTAGCTCAACCAAGTCTGGTAATGCAGCACAAAACCTAAACTTTGGTGGTCAGCATAAAGAGCTGTGGTCTGAGGGCGGTGAGATTGCCTTTTTGACTAAGATGGCAAAAGAGAGTCAAGACTTTGCTGAGCATGTTGGCTGGTTCACAAGTTTAGTCTCAAAATCAGAAAACGTGAAGCCTATGCAATTGCTATTAAAACAACTTGGTGTTGCCCAAATGCGCATCATTGAGATGAGCCAAGGTCAAAAAAGCACGCGTATACTCGCATGGCGTTTTGATACTGACGAAGAGTAAATAGTAGTTAATATAAAATAGTTATTGTTTCACGTGAAACAAAGTCTTTATTAAAAAAGCACCCCTTTGATCATCAAAGGGGTGCTTTTTATTGTAGAGAATCAATTCAAATAATGATGCTTATTAACGAATAAACATCACCTTTATGCCAATGGCTATCAATACTAATCCACCAAGTATCTCAGCTTTATCCTCGAGCCACGTACCTGAATGCTTACCTAAATAGATACCAAAAAAGCCAAATACAGCGGTGACAATAGCGATGATTAAACAGGCTAACCACGCATTAAGTGCCAGTAAGTTTAAAGTAAAGCCTGCTGCCATCGCATCAATACTGGTAGCGATAGCCAATGTAAACATCATACGATGATTGATTTTTTCTTGTATATTTTCATCGAAACTGTCTGCTAATACCGCTTCAATCTCACCATTAAATGCTTCATATAACATCTTAGCGCCAAGCATAATAAGAATCCCACCACCAATCCACGGTGCAGCAGTCGCCAACCAGCCTAGCAATACTGCACCCAATAGATAACCTATCAGCGGCATCACACCCTGCGCAATACCAAAATACAGTGCTGCATAAACCGCTAAACGCAGCACATAAGCAGATGAGTGCTTTTGCGACTTAGCCCCTAACCCAATCGCGACCGCAAATGCATCCATCGCCAAGGCTATCGCAAGTAAAAAAACTTCGATCATTTCTATATCCATTATCTAAAGCAATTCGTAAACCAAGTTTCACGTGAAACAATTCTAACATTAAAAAACCACCGCCTTGACTGCCAAAGCGGTGGTTTTTTAGTGAGTCACAATATTATGCTATTTAAATATCTAGGTTAGAGACTGTTAACGCATTCTCTTCGATAAAGATACGACGCGGTTCAACATGATCACCCATCAAGCAGGTAAACATATGATCCGCCGCAATCGCGTCTTCAATCGTCACACGTAACATACGACGGTTTTCAGGATCCATCGTGGTATCCCAGAGCTGATCTGCGTTCATTTCACCCAGCCCTTTATAGCGCTGAATTGCTAGACCACGACGCGCATCAAGCATCATCTGCTGCCAGAGGTAATCAAAGTCGCGTACAGGGATATCTTTGGTCGTACCAGTCGTTGCTTCACGGCGGATAAAGGCATCTTCTGCAAGCAAGGTATTCCATTCAGCAGACAAACGCAGCAACTTGCTGTACTCGCCGGAATTGATAAAGCTAGCATCTAGCAGATAATGATGAGCTAACTGGTGCACATACACCGTAATACGCGGTAGCCACTGTGCTTTTGCTACTGGAGCTTCAGCGTCAACATTTTCCGCGCCTTCAACTTCAATGACAGGCTTCATACCCAATAAATCAGCAGCAGCAGCATCCATATTTTTAGGCTGCGGCGCATGGATATTGACCAGTTCAATCTCCGGACTCAAGTCACTACCGAAGTGCTCAAGCTGAGCTTGCATCGCCTCTTGCCAAGCTTGCATCGCAGGCAAATCATAAGTCATATCAGTGCTAAGCTTCGGCGTATGCGTCAGCGCATCCAATAACACCGCTGGGAAACGAATCTGCAAACGGGCTTTGATAAGCTGCGTTTGGTTATAATCATTTAGTAGCGTTTCTAGCGCTTGACCAGTAATAGCAGGAGCATCCGCACTGATATGCAGCTTAGTATTATCAATCGTTGAAGACAATAAGTACGCTTTGAGTGCTTCGTCGTCTTTTAGGTACAGCTCTTGACGACCTTTTTTCACTTTATAAAGCGGTGGTTGGGCGATATAAATATAACCACGTTCGATCAACTCAGGCGTTTGACGGAAGAAGAAAGTCAGCAACAGGGTACGAATATGTGATCCATCAACGTCCGCATCGGTCATAATGATGATTTTATGATAACGTACTTTATCTGGATTATATTCGTCTGGACCAATGCCGCAACCAAGCGCAGTAATCAAGTTACCAACCTCAGCAGAAGACAGCATTTTGTCAAAGCGTGCGCGCTCTACATTTAGGATTTTACCTTTCAATGGCAAAATCGCTTGGGTTTTGCGGCTACGACCTTGTTTTGCTGAACCACCTGCAGAGTCACCCTCCACAATGTAAAGTTCTGACAATGCCGGATCTTTTTCTTGGCAATCTGCCAACTTACCAGGCAGACCAGCGATATCTAACGTGGTTTTACGACGCGTCATCTCACGGGCTTTACGAGCGGCATCACGAGCACGAGCGGCATCAATTATTTTGCCAGCAATAGCCTTACCAGCGCTTGGATTCTCTTGCAGATAATCATTAAACTTATCATGCATTGCTGATTCGACAGCAGATTTCACTTCACTTGATACCAGTTTATCTTTGGTTTGACTCGAAAACTTAGGATCTGGAACTTTAACGGATACGATAGCGGTTAGACCTTCACGCGCATCATCACCAGTAGCAACGACCTTCTCTTTTTTAAAGAGATTCTCGCGATCCATATAGGTATTCAAACAACGCGTCAACGCTGAACGAAAGCCAGATAGATGCGTACCACCATCCCTTTGGGGAATATTGTTGGTGAAACAAAACACTTTTTCGTTATAAGTATCTGTCCACTGTAACGCCACTTCGACACTGATACCATCATCTTGCTCACTCACAAAATGAAAGACTTCATTGATGCCATCTTTACCAGCATTGATATAGCTGACAAATTCTGACAAGCCGCCTTTGTGTTCAAACTCATGACGCTTATCAATACGCTCATCCGTTAAAACAATGCGTACGCCCGAGTTCAAAAATGATAGCTCACGCAAACGCTTCGCTAAAATATCGTACTCAAAGATGGTGCCAGTAAACACATCGCTACTTGGATAAAAGCGAATTTGCGTACCAGTTTTGTCGGTTGGTTCCATCTGCTGAATGTCCGCATCAGGCACCCCATCAGTATAGGTTTGATGGTAGTGATAACCTTCACGCCAGATGTTCATTTCAAGCTTTTTCGATAGGGCGTTAACGACCGAGACACCAACACCATGTAAGCCGCCTGATACTTTATAGCTGTTATCATCGAACTTACCGCCTGCATGCAAGACAGTCATAATGACCTGCGCCGCAGATACACCCTCTTCTGGATGGATATCGACAGGCACGCCGCGACCATTATCCATGACGCTCACAGATTCGTCTTCGTGGATAATGATATCGATTTGATCACAATGACCCGCCAGAGCCTCATCGATAGAGTTATCCACCACCTCAAAGACCATATGATGTAAGCCTGTACCATCATCCGTATCACCGATGTACATACCAGGGCGTACGCGTACCGCTTCTAACCCGCGCAATACACGAATATCTTTGGAGCTATAATCAGAAGGTAAACTTTCAGGAACCACCGCTGGTGCCGTAGTTTCAGCAATGCTGTCTGACGTCAGTTTCTCGTGGTCGGTAGGTAATGAATCACTCATGTGCATTCCTTAATCTAGCCATAATCAGCCGTTTGTTATTAGCGCACCACTACGATGACGCCTCATAACGTTATTTTAGACTTAATTTTTATAGTCAAAACCTTTGATAAGCATTACCAGCTAAAACACGATTAGCTAAAAATTCTTGAGTGTTGATAGCGACTTAAAAAGAGTTTCAAGTCCGCGCTTTTTCTCTCTAACATCGGCTTCTTTTTTTAAACATTATAAAAACCAAGAGAGCAAATAAAACATTTATTTATCAAATACTTAGAAATTTACAGGCATTGGAAAATACCTATATAACGTCATCAAACAACTTGCTGAGAACAGGACAAAAATAAAGCCCCATTTTAGCATTTTTTTGCCTCTAAGTCACTGTTTACTGAGCGTTTTATGCCTATAAAACCAGCTCGAAAAAATAGCCTATATCATTACGAAACGACAGGTAGATAAGTATCGATATGAAAGCCCGTGGAGAAAGGAAATAATATAAAGGAAATAATTAAGGACTAAAGATTTGACCTTGTTTCACATGAAACGTACTGGGTTTTGACCAATATTGATGCACCAAAGGCAAAATATCGTCGGTCAAACTGGTCATAAATACCTGACATGGCAGCTGCGCTAACGTCGACAATAGAATATCTATCGCCCTATAATCAAGCTCTGCAGTAATATCATCTAGCAATACCACTGGTGTCACCTGAGCACTATCATTTGATAGGTCATTAGTTTTTTGGGTATTTAGCAGTAATGGCAGTTGCGATAAACGCAGTGCTGTGATTAATAGCTTTTTTTCACCACGCGACAACACATTGGCTGCCTGCTCTTTTATAACAGGTACTTTGAGGTTAGTGTCCGCTTCATGCATTGTATCTGAGAGTTCGTTATTCGACGCTGCCGAGTCATTAGAACGCCAATGCACATGAACATCAGCACGGTGATTACCGATACGAGTATATCCCAGTTGCAAATCCTGTTCTAAGCGCTCGTTAAGCTGTATATCCAGCGCAACAGTAGTATCGTAACCAGCATTATAGCTAAGGCTCAATTGCTCCGCATAAGCGGGTAATAACTGCGCGATACTTTCAGCAAAATAAGGCTGCCATTCTGCGAATATGCGTTCGCGATAATGATGAATCAGTGCCGCATGATTACTAAGTCCTTTGTCCCACGATTTTAGTTCAGTGAACTGCACTTGGGTCAAATGACGTGTCTTTTTTAGCAAACTATTGCGCTGTTTTAATAGACGCTGATAGGCGAGCCATTGCGGGTGGAAACCTTGTTTCATGTGAAACACTAGCCAATCTAGCAGCTGGCGACGACTAGCACTACCCTGCTCTAACATATCCATCGTCGATGGATCTATCAGTAGCGTTGGTAGCTGCTCAGTTAAGATGCTTTGGTTATAGACAGTGGTTTGATTCAGACGTAGAATTGTGGTCGCGTCAGCTTGTTTCTGGATAGCTAAGGTACTACTATTATTGAGTCTAGCGTATACAGTCGCTGTATTTTGATGGTGCTGAATATAGCGTTTTGGCTGGTGATGACGAAAGCTTTTTCCTCTTGATAGCAGAAATATGGCTTCAAGTAATGAGGTTTTACCGCTGCCATTGGCACCGATAATGACGTTGCAAGCTGTTGCATGTAGATTGACGTGCGTCAGGTTGCGTAGGTTGGATATTTGTAGACGTTCAATCATAATGCCGACAGCCACCTATTGACGCTACCTATAATAATAGGCAAAAGTTTAATAATAATTAAATTTAAAATACTGGATTTTAATCAAAGACTCTCAGCTTACCTTAATTTTTTAGTGCAAACTGAGTGTCTTTAGTCCCTGCTATTAAGCCTATTGAAAACATATAGAAATTATACAGAAACTATATACGCATTGGCATAATGACATACTGATGGAACTCATCATTCAGCTGATTGACTAGCACCGACGCGTTTGATTGACTCATGTGCATTTGCAAATCACCTTGAATCACACCAAGCACATCTTGTAAATAAGCCGCATTAAAAGACAGCTCCATCGGCTCACCTTGATACTTCGCCTGTATCATCTCCACCGCTTCATCTTGCTCTGCATTATTAGCACGCACTTCTACCATGCCATCGCTGGCAAAATTAAACACCACACCGCGAGATTTTTCATTACTCAAAATCGCGACACGGCGCAGTACGTCCGTCATTTTTGCTTGATTGAATAAAGCCAATTTATCCGTATTACTTGGCATCACTCGGCGATAATCAGGGAATTTTCCATCAATCAGACGCGCAGTGAAAGTAACCATCAGGTTCTGATTGACCTGCCCGGCACTATCAACGTCACCAAAGGGTAAGCTCACTTGCAAAAACTCACGACCGAAGCTCAAGGTGACCTGATTGTCTTGCTCACCAAGCATTTTTCCTAGCTCAGAGGCCAAGCGCTCAAGCTCAATGACAGCTTTACGGGGCAAAATAGCCTGCATATTTAAATCAGCACTGACATCGATAACGCTGCGCGCCAAAGCCAATCGATGCCCATCGGTTGCAACCGTCGTCAGCTGCTGTTGCGACACATCAAACAACATGCCAGTCAAATAATAGCGTACATCTTGAATCGCCATTGCAAACTGCGTTTTATGAATCAAATCGATAAGACGATTGCGACTGATGGTCAATGGCGTGATATTTTCGGGATTACCCAAACTCGGATAATCTTCGCTAGGTAATGTCCCTAAGGTGAAGCGACTCTTGCCACTGGTTAATAAGCAGCGTTCATTTTCTTGAGTGGCCAAATTAATTTGAGCTTGTGCAGGCAATGATTTACAGATGTCTTTTAATTTTGTTGCAGGTAAGGTCGTGGTACCAGCTTCAACACAAGCACCAGCAGGCAGTTTTAAAGTCGATGTCAGCTCTACTTCTAAATCAGAAGCCGTCAAAATAAGCGTTGATTCGGATAGCTGTAGCTTGATATTGCCCAAAATAACCATATTGTGCCGTTTATCAGCAGCCTTGGCGATCAAATTAATGGCTTTTAGTAACGACTCTCGATTAATCGATAATTGCATGCTTGGTTACTCTTATTTAAATGATTTTTATTATAAAACTTAACAATAATGGCTTAATCATACCCTGTCTATTGACTATAATCCATTCGCTGTCTGTCTACTCGTATTTTTAATATTATAAACCATATCAATCTACTAAAACATAGTGATACCGCGACCTGCTAACCCGCTTGCAGCATCAATGCCAGTGTTTTGTAATCCTTATCAAAGGCAGGATCAGCTGCTCGTAGCTCATTAACTTTATCGCAAGCATGCATCACCGTTGTATGATCGCGACCACCGAATGATTGACCAATCTCAGGAAAGCTATCACCAGTCAACTCACGCGATAATGCCATCGCTATTTGACGCGGTCTAGCAATACTGCGTGTGCGTTTACGACCCATCATCTCTTTGATGGTCACATCATAGTACTCAGCGACCACTTTGCGAATATTATCCATATTCACAGCTTGCACACGCATCGCGACGATGTCTTTTAGCGCATATTGCACCATTTCAAGAGTAATCTGTGCACCCGTCAAGTTAGCATTGGCAAAGACTTGATTTAGAGCACCTTCTAAACGCCTAACATTTGAAACCACATTTTGAGCGATGAATAATGCGCATTCTTTAGGCAGTGTCATACCATATGAAGCTGCTTTTTTTTGCAAAATTTGCACACGAGTATCAATCTCAGGCGGATCAACTGCTACAGTTAGCCCCCAAGAAAATCGCGATCTAAAACGTTCATCGAATTCGGTCATTTGCGAAGGATGACGATCTGAAGCCAAAATCAGTTGTTTATCACCACTGGTAAAATCTGCAAATAATGTCAAAAACTCATTACTACTTTTGGTTTTTCCTGCTAATACATGAATATCATCTACAATCAATAAATCCACTTTTTTAATTTTCTTTTTAAAATCTTCTATTTTATTATTTCTTAATGAATAAACCAATTGATTAATAAATTTTTCAGAAGTGAAATAATAAAAACTTTGATTATTTTTTAAATAGCGATGTGCTACAGAATGCATTAAATGTGTTTTTCCCAAACCAGAAGGTCCGTATATAAATAAAGGATTGTGTCGATTTTTTGATTGGCGCTTACCAAGCTCATAACAGGCTTTATAAGCCAAATTATTAGATTTTCCAGTGACAAAAGTTTCAAAAGTAAAGTCAGGATTTAGATAACTTAACGACTTGGCATCAGCAGAATCAACCAATTCTGCGTGACGCATATTGGCATCAATATCTGCTTTTGCATTGTTATGATGAATGGTTTCAAACTTATGGTCTGCAGGGGTAGGGGAGGGTTTATCTTCATCAAACAAAGACCCTGATTGCAATTGACGATTGTCTTCGTTATCGCGGCCAGCGTTATCAACACGCACAACCACCTCTTCGATACTTCCCTGACTGTGCTTAGCAACCAGCTGCTGTATCTCTTGCAAGTGGTTTTTTTTGATGTAAGTCACAAAATAATCATTAGGAGCAAGTATAGTCAGCGTTTGCGCCTCTTGATGAGCTGACAATGGTCTCAACCACATAGTAAATACGTTGTCTTTGACGTTATATCGTAGGTCATTTAGACATTTATCCCAAATATTTGCTGTGTCTATCATGAAAAATACTAACCCTATAATTTGAAATAATATTTGTGTTTTAGCAGTGTGATCTGTTGCGTAGCCCTTCATATTTTCCGCAATTATTTCCGTTGGAAACCATATTGGAAGTTACGTTGATAAACTATACGAAGCCACATATTAAGTAGGGGCTAATCTAACACAAATACCCTGTGGATAAAACCTTGTTTTTTGGGGATAAGGCTGTGGATACTTTTGTGCATAACTTTGAAAGGTGAGTTATCCATATTTAACCCACAGGTTATCCACAGGTTTACCCATAGTACAATATATTGATAATAAAAAGGAAAACTTACTTAGCCACAGATAATCGAGCTCCCAATAACAACAATACTTATATATATTAATAGTTAATTATTATAGATTTCGACACAAACTGTGGATAACTTTTGGGAATCCATCACTGAATTAATTAACTGAGTCGTTATTTTTGAGTTATGAATATGAACTTTACACACGATGAATCATTTAAAATGATATTTCCTCTGTCAAAATATCTGTCTGCATCGACATAGATTAAATTAGTTCATTGACCAAGATTCTATGCGGTGGTATAATCCTCCGTTATTACGAATTTAGTCCATTATTTTGATAGGTGAGTTATGAAACGTACATTCCAACCAAGCGTGATCAAGCGTAAACGTACTCACGGTTTCCGTGCTCGTATGGCAACTAAAAAAGGCCGTCAGGTCTTAGCTCGTCGCCGCGCTAAAGGACGTCATCGTCTTACTGTATAATCAGTAGATTGCGATAAGCATGGCTTATAGTGCTTGTTGTGTTTCTATTATTTATAGATTGCGATAGTCAATCACCACAACTGACACTTAGCCATATATTAAAAGCGCCCACATCGGCGCTTTTTTTGTCTCTGTACTTTGTTGTTATTTCTGCGCTATTATTTCCGCTACCGTTATTCGCTCTTATACTAGGTTGTGCTATGTCCAATACTGTTTCAGCGGCAGCTAATGCCCGCTTCACCAAAGAGCAGCGTTTGCTCACGCCTGCAGCCTTCCGTGAGGTTTTTGATGCACCTGAGCGTAAGCTTCATCAGAGCCATCTAATGGCATTTGTGCGTACCAATGATCATGGTCAGCCGCGAGTCGGGATGGCCATTACCAAGCGTAAAGTTCCTACGGCTGTCGCGCGAAATTTAATCAAGCGTCAAATACGTGAACATTTTCGTGTAAAGGCTCATTCTTTAGAAAACAAAGATATTGTTTTTATTGTCAAAAAATCTATAAAAGATATAGATAATAAAGAATTGAAGAATCAAATAATTAATATTATTAAAAAAGTAGAAAAAAAATAAAATGAATTTTTTATTTATTAATTTAAATAATATTCTTTATAAAATTATTTATTATTTTATTGTTTTTTATCAAAAGTTAATAAGTCCACTATTACCTGCTCGTTGCCGCTATTACCCTACGTGCTCGAATTATGGTAAACAAGCTTTGGCATGGCATGGAGTCCGAGCAGGCAGTTGGTTATTATTAAAACGTATCAGCAGTTGTCATCCTTTGGGTGGACACGGCATTGATTTTGTGCCGCTACCGTTATCCTCTTATCATTATCAATATGTACCTTTTAACGCACTAGCTACTAGTGTCAAAGTTCAAGGTTTATATGTTTTTAGAGATAATAAAGGCTATGTGTCTCGCTTAAACCATATGATGAAACTAACATAGCGTTCGTCATCGACTGCGAAGTTGTGGATATCTATTTAGTTACCCACAAGTTATCCACACTCTTGGTATCATTTAAGGCGGATTTTTAGTAAAATGATGCACATTTTATGTAAATGACTGGCAATACTGTTGTCACATATGATGATAATTGTACGGTCATGACACATGCCCTAATTTTTCATTCCCTAATTTTTTAATCTAGGAAAGGTTTATGCAAAAGATATTTCGGGTGATGATCATCATTGCGATGTTAATCACCGCTTATCTGCTGATTTTGGCATGGCGAGATGATTATGCCGATGCGCCAGCTGTAGATGCGGTGTCAGAAACCACTACTTCAGTAGGTGCTGATATCCCTTCGACAACTGGTGCCGCAGGTGATATTCCGGTACAGACGTTGCCTGTTGATAACAATACAGTCGCTAATGATGCTGTGACGGCAACGCCTGCTAAAGACACGGGATTAATCACGGTCACTACCGATCGCTATGATATAAAGATCAACCCAGAAGGCGGCGATATTGTTTATGCTGCTCTTAAGCAGTATGACGCAACGCTCGATAGCGATAAGCCTTTCGTATTGCTAGAGAATAATAGTAATCGCGTGTATGTGGCTCAGTCTGGTCTTATTGGTCCTAACGGTATTGATACTGCGGAAGGTCGTGCCAAATACAACCATACTGCTAATAATTACGTCATGGAAGCAGGGCAACAGACGCTGTCAGTACCGCTTACTTATAAAAAAGATGGCGTGACCGTTACTAAGACATTTACCTTTACTGAAAATAAATATCCGATTGATATTAGCTATCAAATACAAAATGCTTCTACACAACCGTGGCAAGGTCAGCTATTTGCCCAGTTGAAACGTGATGACAGTAAAGATCCAGGTATGTCTGATAAGGGTGCGCTTAGTATGGCTACTTACTTAGGCGGCGCTTGGGGTACTCCTGATGATCCATATAATAAGCTCAAATTTAAAGACTTTAATGATGGTAAGCTAGCTGTTAGTAGTGATAAAGGTTGGGTTGGTGTTGTGCAGCATTATTTTGTATCAGCATGGATACCTGAAAACTTTACCGCTACTTTCTTTAGCCGTGAAACAGGCGATGATTACTTCATCGGTTTCAACAGTCAACCTGTCAATGTCGCGCCAAATAAACAAGTGACATTAGATGCCACGTTATACGCTGGCCCTAAAGTACAGTCTGAGCTAAAAGATGTGGCAGTAGGCCTTAATAAAACAGTCGATTATGGGTTGTTATGGCCAATATCGAAGATTTTATTTGCTATCTTGGACGGTATTCATAAAGTCATCGGTAACTGGGGTTGGTCAATCATTGTATTGACGATTTTAGTCAAAATTGCTCTGATGTGGTTCTCGAATAAGAGCTATTATTCGATGGCGAAGATGCGTGCGATTGCGCCAAGATTAGCCGCACTTAAAGAAGAGCATGGCGACGATCGAATGAAGATGTCGCAAGAAATGATGGCTATTTATAAAGAAGAAAAAGTCAATCCAATGGCAGGTTGTTTGCCCATCTTGATGCAAATGCCTATCTTCTTAGCACTATATTGGGTGTTGGTTGAGAGTGTTGAGCTGCGTCATGCGCCTTGGATTTTATGGATTCAGGATTTATCGGCGATGGATCCTTGGTTTATTTTACCATTGCTGATGGGTGCCTCGATGTTTGTACAGCAGCAGCTAAACCCGCAGCCAGCTGATCCGATGCAAGCGAAAGTGATGAAGTTTTTACCAATCATCTTTACTGCTTTCATGCTGTTTTTCCCAGCGGGTCTCGTACTATACTGGACAGTCAACAACTTATTCAGTATGACTCAGCAATATATTGTCAATAAAAAAGTCGAAGAAGAGCAAAAGCGTCGTACTGTGAAAGTATTGGACTAAGTAGCTCATCAATTGATAAAAGACCATCGCTACGGCGGTGGTTTTTTTATGCGTGACATTTCTATTATCCCTCACTGATCTGAAATAAAATAAGCGCAAAGCATGGCTATTTAAAGTTTGCTTTGTCAGTCTGTGTCCAGCCGTCTATAATGGAGTTTTTAGCTATTGAGAGTAATTGTGGATTCCCTAGAGATGGCGTCAAACGTACCTAAAGCATCTGAACCACCTAAAGCATCTGGCTTGGCCACGATTGCGGCTATTGCCACACCGCTTGGAAGAGGTGGCGTTGGTGTTGTACGTCTGTCAGGTGCGCGTGCTTATGACATTGCCTGTACACTAACGGGTAAGTCTGCTTTTACGCCACGTATGGCCAGTTTTTGTCGTTTTTATCAGGCTGATGGTACAGTCATCGATGAAGGGTTAGTGCTGTACTTTAAAGGCCCGCATTCGTTCACAGGGGAAGATGTGATTGAGCTGCAAGGGCATGGCGGCATGATTCTACAAAACCAACTGCTAGCAAGGGTATTTGAGCTGGGCGCAAAACAAGCGGGTGCTGGGGAATTCTCTTATCGTGCTTTTGATAATGATAAATTGGATTTGGTACAAGCAGAGGCTATCGCTGATGCCATTGATGCGACTAGTGCTGCCGCTGCGAGTAGTGCCATTCGCTCGCTAAGTGGTGAGTTTTCAAAGAAGATTAATCAACTATTAGAGCAGCTTATTCATCTGCGTTTGCATGTTGAAGCGGCGATTGATTTCCCTGATGAAGAAGACGTGGATTTTTTATCAGACGGTGTTATACAAAGTAAACTTGAGCAAACGCAAGACAAGATACAGCAAGTATTAGCGACTGCCAAGCAAGGTCAGCTCTTACGTGATGGTATCCATGTGGTGTTGGCAGGTAGACCAAATGCGGGTAAATCAAGCTTGCTGAATCGTCTGGCAGGGCAAGAACGTGCTATCGTTACTGACGTTGCTGGAACAACGCGCGATACGCTACAAGAAACCGTCGTGCTCAATGGTTTGACGTTGCATTTGACCGATACTGCAGGTCTGCGCGAGACTGAAGACACGGTAGAGCGTATTGGGATTGAACGCGCGCGTACCGCCATTACACAGGCTGATATGCTACTGATGGTCTACGATGTGACTCGTGATCTTGAAGAAGAAGATACACCGTTACAGCTTGCAGAACAATTATTTGGTGAGTTACCAGAGGCCAAACGCTTATTGATCATTGCTAATAAGAGTGATTTGTTAAGTGATTTACTAGATGATAGTAGCAGTCAAATACACTCTGTCTCGCAAATCGCAATAAAAGAACGTGGTTATGAACAAGTTAATGTTTCATGTGAAACAGGTGCTGGTATCGATAATTTAGTCGAAGCCTTGTGTGCTAAGGTCGGTTTTCATCCACCAGAAAACAGCCTAATTGCTCGCACACGTCATATAGATGCACTTAGACGCACAGCCGACTCTTTAGCAGAGGCGCACGAGCAGTTAACGGTCTTTCAAGCAGGAGAGTTAGTCGCTGAAAGCTTACGCCAAGCTCAAAACAGTTTGGGTGAGATTACGGGAGCGTTTAGTGCGGATGACTTGTTGGGCAAAATCTTTGGTAGTTTCTGTATTGGAAAATAATCAGCCGATTTTTTTGAATTACCTGATGCAGCTCGTTAATTCTCAGAAATTTCGGTCTTATAGTTTGGTCTTATCATTCGGTCTTATAAATAGTGACTGTGATTCTTGCGCTTAATATTGAAATAAGGAAACGCTATGCATTGCCCGTATTGTAACGCGTCAGAGACTAAAGTTATTGATTCGCGTCTGGCGGCAGAAGGTGCGCAAGTCCGTCGTCGCCGCTCATGCAATAGCTGCCAAGAGCGTTTCACTACTTTTGAGATGGTAGAAGTGGTGATGCCAAGAATCATCAAGTCAAGCGGTAAAATTGAGCCTTATGATAACGAAAAACTGCGCCGTTCTATCTTATTACCTCTACAAAAGCGCCCTATCACCATTGATGAACAAGAAGCGATGATAAGCCGTATTGAGAAGCGTGTTAGACAGATGGGTGAGCGCGAAATCAGTAGCAAGGTGTTGGGTGAGATTATCATGAGTGAGCTTAAAACGTTAGATGATGTTGCTTATGTGCGCTTTGCTAGTGTTTACCGCGACTTTCAAGATATTGATGCTTTCCATCAAGAGATTGCCAATATTCGCCCAAATGAAAAAGCTGACGATAACGTTAAATAGTTTTTACCCTCTACTTTTTTATTAAGTGTATCTCTTTATGACGCTCTCAAACCATACTCAGAATGCGCAAGACCGCTACTTTATGATGCTTGCGATCGAACAAGCCAAACAGGGTTTATATACCACCAGACCTAATCCAGCGGTAGGCTGTGTCATCGTGCAAGCAGAAGCGATCGTCGGTCAAGGGTTTCATCCGAAAGCTGGTCAGCCTCATGCAGAAGTATTTGCGCTAAAAGAAGCGGGTGCAAGAGCTTTAGATGCAACCGCCTATGTGACTTTAGAGCCTTGTAGTCATACAGGGCGTACGCCACCTTGTGCTTTGGGTCTTATTAATGCTGGTGTGAAACGTGTCGTAATCGCAGGGCTCGATCCCAATCCGCAAGTGGCAGGACGCGGTGTAAAACTGTTAGAGCAGGCTGAGATTGAAGTGACAGTCGGTATATTAACCGAGCAAGCAGAAGCTTTAAATCGTGGATTTTTAAAGGCAATGCGCACCCAGATGCCTTATGTACGACTTAAAATTGCCACCAGCCTTGACGGTCGTACCTCGATGGCATCTGGCGAGTCGAAATGGATTACCTCAGCGGCTGCCCGCGAAGATGTGCAGAAGCTACGTGCACAAAGTGGCGCGATTATTACCGGTAGTGAGACGGTTATCGCGGATAATCCACAGCTTAATGTACGTTCCAACCAATTAGCTGTGCCACCTAAACAAGTTCCTGCTCCTAAAGTTGTCGTACTCGATAGGCGTCAGCGCTTAGAATATAGCTTACAGTCTGACTATCAGTTATGCCGTCGACCGGATACGATTTATTGGCGCGAAGATAACTTAACTGAATTACTAAAAAAATTAGTCAGTGATCATCAATGTTATGACGTATTGGTAGAGGCAGGGGCTAGTGTTGCTGGTGGCTTCTTAAGCCAACAATTGGTAGATGAGTTGATTGTCTATCAGGCGCCTTGTTTGTTAGGCGCGCAAGCAAGACCGATGGTCGATTTTAACCCATTGTCTCTAGCTCAGCAGTTGCGTTTTAATATTTATGGCCATGAAACATTAAGTCCTGACCTTAAATTGACTTTATTCCCGCTATAACTTGTTATTTATAAACAGCTTATCCACAGTCTGTGCTAAATTTTTACTCAATGTGGATAAGCAGCTAGTGTCGTACAAAGTTCCACATGAAACTGTGTATAACTTTGTTTCACATGAAACAGAAAAATAGGTCTTTTATAAAAAATTTTATATTAATCCAATATAATCAGTAACTTAGGTTTCACTGTTAATCTTTCTTAATATTAGCCAACATCTAGTTTTCTGTGGATAACTTAACGGAAATGCGTGTTTTAATACGTTATGAGTTGATTTATCAGTACTTATCCACAATCTATCCCATCATAGACTTAATTAAGCTCAAGTTGCACTAAAAAAACTGGCTTAGACAAATGCTGCCACAATATTAATAGATCAAGATATATTGTCTATAAAGACAACATCATAATGAAATGAGGTCGATATGTTTACTGGAATTATAGAGAGTGTTGGAAAGGTTAAGTGCATGCAGCCTACGGGCGGTGATATACGTTTGACGATAGAGTCTAATGGTTTGGACTTTAATGATGTGAAGCTAGGAGATTCTATTGCCTCCAATGGTATCTGCTTAACCGTCGTAGACCTAGGTAGTAATCATTACTCGGTCGATGTCTCACGTGAAACTATCGCTCGTACCGCATTAGAAACTTTAAAAGCTGGTCACACAGTGAATTTAGAGAAAGCGATGCTACCAACCACGCGTTTTGGTGGTCATATCGTCGCTGGTCACGTCGACGGCGTCGGCGTGGTCAGCAAGCTGCAACAAGATGCGCGCTCTATCTATATCGAAATTGAGATACCACAAGAGCTGGCGCACTATACAGCGACTAAAGGCTCCATCACGGTTGATGGTATTAGTCTGACGACCAATCTTGTAAGAGACAATATTGTCTCTTTAAATATCATTCCTCATACCGCACAAGTGACCAATATCGCTAAGCATTGGCTGGTTGGAAATAAGGTCAACATCGAAGTGGATATCGTCGCGCGCTATTTAGAACGTTTGTTAAATAAGTCGCAAACCAGTGGTATGAATACGCCAAGTCCGCAAAGCCAAATTACAGAAGCATTTTTAGCAGATAATGGTTTTATGAAATAATTGGTTCATGAATTAGCTGATTTATAAAGTAATTGATTTATAAAGTAATGGTTTAAACCTGAAGAGTCAGTTTTACAGATTGTCATGATTTTATGAAGCTCTGTAAAACCGACTCTAGCTCTTTTTTATTGATCGGCTTTGCTAAAAACTCATCCATTCCTACTTCTATACAAGCATCGCGATCTTCTTTGGTATTGTTTGCAGTTAGCGCCACAATCGCAATTTTATCGCCTTGCGCACGAATCGCTTGGGTAGCCTGTAGTCCATCCATGACAGGCATGCGACAGTCCATCAAAATGAGTGAGATATCTTGACGCTGTTGTTGTAGCATATCTAACGCTTGCTGACCATTTTCTGCGACCACACTGCGATAACCAAGTTTACTCAATATCTTGCACGTTATTTTCTGATTGGTTGGACTGTCTTCTACTACCAAGATAAGTGGCAATACATTCTCGTTGGCAGCTTTATCTGCTTCGTTTGCTAGCTGCTTATTCTCTTCTTTTATCTCTATGGCTTGAACCAGCTTCTGTCTCGCTGGTAAGGTTAAGCGCAGTAATTCAGAGAGCAATAAAGTCGCATCTAATGGTTTGCTCAAAAATCCTTCATATTTATCTAATAATATAGAGGGAATACGGCGCTCAGGTTTCATACTAAGTAGTATCTTTGGTAGCGACGGATTATCGAGTAGGGTATTTAATGCTTGTTGTCTATCATCATTCCCTATCGCCTGATTAGCGGAAGCAATAGACAGGGTTTCATAATATTCGTAATCTAATAGCAAGATAGGGGCGAGTCTTTGCTCGTCTTGTGCCATTTTTTCGTTTAATTGTTGTAGCTCTAATTTATCTATAGAAGTGTAGATAGTAGCTGGCATCGATAAATATGCGCAAAAATCGCGCAGATGTTTGGCACGTAGTGGTTGTTTAATCACTGCTATTAGATGGATATGAGTCAAATGCTGACTATGATGATAAATAGGCTGATAATTTGGACGTCTGCAAGGCAGATAAAGATTCAGACTGCTGCCTTCAGTCATCGTGCTTTTTATTTCAATAAAACCACCCAATAATCGCGTAAAACTATTGACGTTATTTAGTCCTAGCCCTTGCCCAGTCGTGTTATTTTGCATGTAATTAACGTTTCGATGGGTGTTTTGGTTGCTGCTTTTATTAAGCTGAACCAACAGTTGATGTTGCTTCGCTATATCGATGCCCATACCGCTGTCTTTTATGCTAAAACGAATCCAGTCGTGTGAGGCATGATTGGAATTGTCTTTGTTGATTTGACTATTTTTAATCAGTGTAGGGTCTTTATTAAGATTTACTAAGCTTCGGTTTTTTGTTGCTAATAGCTCTGCATTACTGACCGTTTCGATGGTCAGTGATATATAGCCAGAAGTGGTAAATTTCACTGCGTTATCTAATAAGTCGTACAAGATTTGCTGTAGGCGCTGATGGTCTGTATCAATACAACGCGGACCGTCAGGTGCAAAAAAATACAGCAGCTCAAGTCCTTGCTGCCTTATCCTTTCTATAAATGACTGACTGACCTGTTGCCCCAGTCTATAAATATCAACAGGCTCAATGCTTAAGCGGGTTTTTCTTACCGCTATCTCTTCAATGTCTAGCACCTTATTAAGCGTCGTGAGCATACTCTGACTGCTTTTAATTAAGGATATTAAAATATCATTCTGCGCAGCAGTCAATGTCTCAGGATCAATCGGTTCTAGCGTGTCAATCATTGCTTCTAATGGAAGGCGCAAATCATGACCCATCGTCGATTTAATCGTATTAAATTCATCAATTTGGCGTTGTAGCCGTTGATTTTTTTGCTGTAATTGCCCTATTTGACTGGCAAATTCATTAACGTTATTCAGCAGTACGGTAAAGCCGTGAACCTGACCATGTTCACCAAACCATGGCGTAACGTGCAATTGATAAGCCTGTTCATTTTCTAACCCATAGACGGTTAAGGTACGAGTAACGCGTAGGTTGGATAACGTTTGCAGCAATCGTTGCGTGGATTCATCTTTACCCGCGATAAAATCCGTCAGTTCATAGTTGCTATCGCTTTGCGGTAAAGACATGAATATTTGTTCAAAGCGTTTATTGAAAAAGCTGATTTGACCATGACGCATGATCATCAGCATCGGTAAAGGGGATTGATCAACCAAACGTTCAAGACGGTGTGTTAAAGTTTTAATGCGGCGATAGTCATTATGCAACTGGTAGCTGACACGGCTCAGCGCATGGCCTAAACGCAGAAACTCAGGCGTAGATTTTTTTTGCAAAAAAGGCGGCGGACTATAGGCTTCTTTTGCGTGGCTACTTAGATTGTCCGTATAAATCAGCAGCTGTTCCCAATTGGTGCGACGATTGAGCATATACAGCAAAGCGATAATAAAAAGCATGATCGCTGCCATCAATGGCAACCAGTAGCGATAAGATATCCAGTCAATGATAAGCGGCTTATGGCGCAATATAATATAAAGCTGATGACCACTTTTGAGTTTAATGGTGCCGGTTAAGTTGCGATTATTGAGCGTGTAAGCACTATGACTGCCGTTATTAGAAGGGGATGAGCTAATGATAGGAAACGTAACGTTAGCAAAAGCACGCTCATTGGGCTGAGTATGGCGATGGATATAAGTCTGCCCAGAGGGCATCATAAAAACCAGCTGATAGCTTATGTCTTCAAATACGGGTTTTTCTAAAATCCTTTTAATGTCAGGATTTAGAAGATCATCACGTTCAGTGACTTCGTACTGCAATGTATGGAAAGTATCGATACTGTGTTGTTCACTGTGTTTTTTCATCTCGTGAAACAGCGCAAAATAATAGATAGACAACATGACCAGCAAGGTCAGTGCATAAAATATGAGTAAGCGCTGTAAGGACTGAAACTGTTGCATGAAAGCGTGGTCCTATATCGACACAAGAAACATAGTGAGTAAGTAATCAGTTTGGCACAGTAGTTGGTTTATTCAAGTCGTTTTAACTTTTACGGTTTTACAGCTATTATCTAGAAAAAAATGGTGAATGGCAGTGGAATATCGCTCAATCACGCATTGTTTTGTAAATAAACTCATCAATAAGAGCGCCCTTCTTGCTTTCTATTATAAAGACAAACCGTATCATTGGTAACGCTCGATTACCGTTATTACAACCATGGCACAACATCGTAAACTCACCTATAATGAGTCAATCAACCCTATATAATGCCTGTTTATGACTATAATTGCTTCTGCCTCCGATTTATCCATGCCATCTACGACGAAAGATTGCTCATCTAGTAAGCGCTTAAGAGTTGCTTTTGCTGGCACTCCTGAGTTTGCCGCCGTTAGTCTTGAGGCGCTTATCAGCCAGCAAGAAGCATTGAATATAGACATCGTCGCTGTATATACGCAACCCGACCGTAAGGCAGGACGGGGTCAAAAATTATCGGCCTCTGCAGTAAAGCAAGTCGCATTGGCTCATGATATTGCCGTCGAGCAGCCTCTCACCTTTAAAAAATCTAGTAGTGAAGGGTTGATCGCACGTGAGACTCTGCGTAGTTATCAGCCAGATGTGATGATTGTCGCGGCTTATGGCTTGATATTGCCGATTGGTGTATTGACCACACCGACTTATGGTTGCCTCAATATTCATGCGTCCTTATTACCACGCTGGCGCGGTGCAGCACCTATTCACCGTGCATTATTGGCGGGTGATAGTGAGACCGGCATCACTATTATGCAGATGGATAAAGGGCTTGATACTGGCGACATGCTTTATAAAGTCAGCGCACCTATTAAGGCTGATGATACAGCTGCCAGCCTCCATGATAAAATGGCTGAGCTTGGTGCGACGGCCATTATTACCGTGCTAAAGGACTTACCACATTATCAAGCACAGGCTGTACCTCAAGATGACAGTCAAGCCAATTATGCTGAAAAACTGGTCAAAACCGAAGGCGAAATCAACTGGACACAATCCGCTACTGAAATTGAGCGACAAATTCGTGGACTGACGCCATGGCCAGGTGCTTATACTTTTTTGGCAGGGCAGCGTGTCAAGATTTTAGCAAGTCTGCCTGTGAATCCGTCGCAGCAAACCAATCAGCCTGCTGGTACAGTCATCAGCGTTGGACGCAAAGCGATATTGGTAGCTTGTGGTCATGATAGTAATATTGATAATGGTCTCGAAAAACTGCAAGCCAGCACTTTAGCCATTACCGAATTACAGTTTGCTGGTGGTAAACCGATGACAGCCGAGCAAATCTGCCATGGCAACCAACTGAATGATGGTGACCAGTTCACAGCAGACTCAAAATAATTGCTCCTAAATCAGTTTAATACCGCTTAACCTTATTTATTTTAATATTTTTAATTTAATACCAAACAATCCAACTTTTATCAGACGCTAATTGTTAGACGTCAAGGAAATTCAATTTAATGAGAAGCACTGCGCCAAGAAACAATAAGCTCAAACCGTCAAGTAACCTTATCATGAATGGTAGCGTCCGCGTCCGCGTGATTCGCACTTTACTGGCGATTCAAAATGGTCAGTCGCTAGCGAGCGTCCTTGATCCGCTATTAAACAGTTTGCATGACGGTGATAAAGGTTTTGCCCATGCGCTATTGCTAACCACGTTGCGCCAATGGTACGCCCTTGAGCGTCTACTCGATAGTCTGGCTGATAACTCTATTGATGAAAAAGAAGTACGTACGACGATTCAAGTAGGTTTAACCCAGCTGCTTTATTTGCAAGTGGCTGACCATGCGGCGATTCATGAAACGGTTGAAGCAGCAAAAGAAATCGAATTTGCGCACGCGACGGGCTTAATTAATGCTATTTTGCGTAAAGTCGCTAAGAACCCAAGTAAGTTCCGTAAGAAATGTGATAAAAAACACAGCTTACCGAATTGGCTTGCCTATCAGCTTAAGCAAGATTGGAGTGAGCAGTATGACGATCTGATGCAAGGGTTACGTCAACCTGCGCCAATGTTTTTGCGCGTGAATACAGCGGTTACCTCGGTAGAGGATTATCAGCAAGCCTTGGTGGAATTTGAAGTTGAAGCAGATTTGGTTGAGCTAACGAGTGGTTTTAATTTACCCAGCTCATCGGATGCAGCTGCATCTAATAGCATATTAACCAAAGGGTTAAGATTACATCAAAGTACCGCAGTCAATGCCTTACCGCAATTCGCTGAAGGAGCTGCTAGTGTACAAGATATGCATGCTCAGCTTGCCGCGCCGCTTATTCATAACGCTTTAATTAATAAGCTGAGTGTTAAAAACGACGATGCAGACGGCGATATAGACACCAATAACAACGAGATCCGCATTTTAGATGCTTGTGCAGCGCCGGGTGGTAAGCTTGCTCATTGGTTGGAATTAATCAGCTCAAATGAGTCTTCGTTGTTTCACGTGAAACAAGACGATGCTGAAACGTCGCCTGTGATTTCGAAAGTTAAGATTACTGCGATAGATAATGAAGCGCCACGTATCGAGCGTATTCATACTAATTTACAGCGCTTAAACCTAAGTCAGCACGACTTGCAGCAAGCTGAGAAAAATATTGAGCTTAATATTGTCTGTGCTGATGCGACCACATGGCAAGGGGCGGGTAAGAAAAAGAGTAAGCTCGTATTTGACGCTATATTACTAGACTCACCTTGTACAGCGACAGGCGTAATCCGTCGTCATCCTGATATCAGTATTTTGCGTACTGAAGAAGACGTTGAGCAAACGGCATTGCTACAAGCCGATATCTTGCATAATCTATGGCCACAACTTAAAGTTGGTGGTTACCTCTTATACGTCACTTGCTCTATCCTAAAGCAAGAAAACGTTGAGCAGATGCAGGATTTTATGACTCACTATAACAATGTAGTAGCCATTGAATTTAGCGACGATTGTAATTGGGGTATTGAACAGGCGATTGGTCGTCAGTGCTTGCCAATTGATAGCGAGAGCGGCGATGGTTTTTATTATGCCTTATTGCAAAAAACTGCTGAATAAACCGTTTTAACTAATAATCTCATTGTAGACAGGACAATCTAATGAAATATATCAGTACCCGTGGTCAGACAGCGCCGATGGATTTTAGTGATGTGTTATTAATGGGTCTTGCCCCAGACGGTGGATTGATGCTGCCTGAGCACTATCCGAATATTGATAGTGCGACGCTTACTGAGTGGCGCGCGCTGAGCTATCCACAGCTTGCGATGGCGATTATGCAGCGTTTTGCCACTGATATTCCTGCGGCTGATTTGCAAGATATCATTGAGCGCACTTACACTGCTGAGGTATTTGGCTCTGATGAGATTGTTCCTGTCCGCAAACTTGAAGATAACTTATACATTTTAGGCTTGTCGAACGGTCCGACATTGGCATTTAAAGATGTTGCCATGCAGTTTTTGGGTAATGCTTTTGAATATGTGCTTAAAAGAAAAGACGCGCGTATTACCATCATTGGTGCCACCAGTGGCGATACAGGTAGTGCGGCAGAATATGCTTTGCGTGGTAAAGAAAATATCGAAGTCTTTATGCTGTCACCGCACGGTAAAATGAGCGAATTCCAGCGCGCGCAAATGTATAGCTTGACTGATAAAAACATTCATAATATCGCCATCGAAGGCATGTTTGATGATTGCCAAGATATTGTCAAAGCGCTACAACAAGATGCTGAATTTAAAGCGGCTTATAATCTAGGTACGGTTAACTCTATTAACTGGGGTCGTATCCTTGCGCAAATCGTTTATTACTTTAAAGCCTATTTTGCCGTCACTTCAAACAACGATGAAAAGGTGAGCTTTAGCGTGCCATCAGGCAACTTTGGTAATATTTGTGCCGGTCATATAGCACGAGAGATGGGTCTGCCGATTGAGCGTTTAATCGTCGCAACTAACGAAAACGATGTACTCAACGACTTCTTTAATCAAGGTGCTTATCAGCCGCGTCCGACTGAAAAAACCTATATTACTTCAAGTCCTTCAATGGATATCTCTAAAGCCTCTAACTTTGAGCGTTTTGTTTATCTCTTATTAGATAAAGACAGCGCCCGCGTTCATGAGTTGTTTGAAGGTGTGAAATCTGGTCAAGGTTTTGATTTGTCTGACCTAATGGAGGCGGTTAACACTCGCTACGGTTTTGCTGCGGGTAAATCTACTCATGCCGACCGTCTCGACACTATCAAAACACTTTATGAGCAGCATGGAGAGTTGGTTGATCCGCATACCGCTGATGGTATCAAGGTTGCCAAAGAATTACAGCGCAAAGGCGAGGTGATTGTTTGTGCCGAAACCGCACTGCCAGTGAAATTTGCCGATACGATCATCGAAGCTATTGGACCGATAGAAATCGCACGCCCCGCCCATACCGAAGGCTTAGAAGCGTTACCGCAGCATGTGGTGGTGCTTGATAATGATGCCGAATTGGTCGCTGAGCAAATTCGGCAGCATGTGATACCAAATCTAGCATAAATCAGAGTGGATTTTAATGCTTATTTTCATGAGGAACTCTATAAAATTCAATGACAAACTATAGAAATAATATTCATACAAAAGTTACGCCATTGTAATAAAGTGTTTATGATTGTGTTATGGTAGATATAATTGTAATATTAGAAACAGCGTCGGCGACTCATCATTTTGCTAGACGCTTTTTTAGTAATCATACCAGCCAATTACACTGAACAGCTGCCCTATAAGCGTCATGATAATCGTACAGTTAAATCCTTTTACGACCCTCATTGCTTGTCACTATTTTAATGACAGTCAAAGATTAAGGTTAAGTAATAGATCTAAATGGTACTAATTGTGGCGACAACAGCGGTACATATTGTGGATATAACAATGAAGATGAGCTTAAAAACGATAGCAAAAGCACTGTTAATCACGACATTTAGTAGTGCAATGCTAATGAGTGCTGCCCACGCTAACAATCCACCACCAGCCATCAAAGCGGATGCGCCTAATCGCTATATCGTCAAAAAAGGCGATACGTTGTGGGACATATCAGGACGTTATTTAGACAGTCCGTGGCGCTGGAAAGAAATCTGGGCAACCAATAAGCAAATCAAAAACCCCAATCTTATTTATCCTAACGACATCCTTATCTTATGTGTGATTCAAGGTAAAACCTTAATTGGTGTTGATACTGGCGAAGGTTGTGCTGGAGTTGAAAAGCAGTTAACGGGTAACGTGGTATCTAGCACAGTCTCAGTCACTTCAACAGCCAACAGTATTCCACCGCTTCCGTGGTCTGCTATTCAACACTGGTTAGATAAGACAGTCATCGTTAATCCACAAGATTTTAATACCACCCCTTATATATTGGCTTCTAAAAAAGGCAACTTAATTACCGCTAGCGGCGATAAAGTGTATGCCAAAGGTGTGCCACTGATCGTCGGTCAGCGTTATGGTATCTACCGTGAAGGAGAGCTATATGTTGAGCCAAAAACCCAAGAAGTTATCGGTTTAGAGGTCACGCAAGTTGCGACGGGTTTGGTTACTTCGACAGAAACCAACGGCGTCAGCAGTTTGCAGCTCACCGACAGTTACGACAAAGAAGTGCGTGAAGGTGATCGCGTATTCGTTGAGTTGAATAACTCTATTCCACCTGTGTTTTATCCAGCCCCTGCAACGGTCAGTCGTGGTGGCATGATTGTCCGCGTCATGGACTCAATCAGCTCAGCAGCGAAGGGTAGTGTCGTTGCTATCAATTTAGGTAGTACCCATGGTGCTAAGCCTGGTGATGTATTGACTGTATATCAAAAAGGGGCCTTGATCCGCGATACCAAAGACAATGACACGCCAGTACGCTTACCAAATGAGCCAAGCGGTATGGTCATGGTATTCAATACTTTCGATAATATTAGCTATGCTTATGTGCTTGATTCAGAGCTACCATTAAACGTCGGCGACCAGCTGTTACCACCGCCATATCTATAAATGAGTACACTATAAGTGAGAACATGCTTATTTTTGGACGGGACACACTAACTTAGCCTATACGAGCTAGATGATTATGATGGCAGTTACTTCTTCTTTATCAAATGAGCAGCGCGCAGTACTGGCGCTGTGGACTGAGGTGAATGCATCATTATCTGCTTATCATAAGCTCATTACTTCTTTTGGCACAGCAGAGCTTGCTTGGTACGCCAAAGTAGATGCATGGCGGCAATTGGGTATTCATCATAGCCATCTTGCCCGTCATGAACAGCCAGAGCAAACGCAAGCCAGTATCGATAAAATTCAGCAAGCGCTCATCGAAGGGCGCTATGGTCTGCTATTTGCTGACCAGCCTGATTATCCCGCACAGCTCTCGCAAATCTATGACCCACCGCCTTTATTATTTTACCGAGGCAATAAATCGCGTTTGCGTCAAGCGCAAATTGCGATCGTCGGTAGCCGAAAACCCACTGCCCATGCCCAAAAAATCACCTTTGATATCGCGCAATATTTGGCGCAAGCTGGTTATATCATCACCAGCGGTCTTGCCATGGGTGTTGATAAACGAGCACATCTAGGCGCTTTAGCACAGGCAGATACCGAATATCAAGGTCGAACGATTGGGGTAATGGGTACGGGTATTGAGGTCAATTATCCCAATCATCATGATAAATTGTTTGCCCAAATAATTGAGCAAGGCGGCTGTATTATTAGTGAGCTATTGCCGCATACAATGCCACATAAGCATACGTTTCCACGGCGTAATCGTTTGGTCGCTGGATTGAGCCTCGCCACAATTGTGACGGAGGCGACCATTCAGAGTGGTTCGCTGATTACCGCGCGTTTAACCTCGGAACAGGGTAAGCAAGTTTTTGCCATTCCAAGTCATATTGATAATAGCAATGCAGAAGGCTGTCATCATTTGATACGTGAAGGTGCGACCTTAATTTATCATCCACAGCAAGTGCTAGAAGACGTCAATGCTCAGTTGGGTTATGAAAGTTATTCTCATAAATCAAAAGATACTGTGGATAGTGGTATAGATATTACCGAATCTAATGGCTCTCAAACGAATCATAGCAAAGCTACTAAACATACAAATAAAGATAAAAGCATCGCTGTAATGGCTAACCATCCAATACCCTCTAATATCAAATCTGCTCCCAGTGCTATCGTCGTACCGGAGCATTTAACCCTCGTTTATGAGCAGCTTGATTGGCACGGGCAGGATTTAGATGCGCTGATTATCGCTACCAAAATTGTCACACCGCAGCTGATTGGACAGTTAATGGAGCTTGAATTATTAGGCATCATTAGTGTGCAAGGTGGACGGTATTTGCGCGTTTAAAATCGTACTTTCTACCGCTTTAGGCTTTTCACCTATCTACTGCCAAGTGATTGACGACAGTACAATCTAGGGCGTGTCATCAATTAGATTGTGAGGCTTAAAATGAGAAAAATTGTAGATAAACAAGGAAGCAATTGCCGTTAATATTGACAAAATTGCTGACCATGTTTAGCAAAATTTAGCCATTTTAAGACCACTAAACGTACTAATGTGCTAATTGATGACACGCCCTAGGTAGCTGCTAATAAGGTCGCTTTAAACTTCGCAGCCCTAATTTTTCTTAGTCTTATGTTATGATGAGTGCTTAAATTTCTACCTTTTTGAAGCCCTCAAGCTATGGAAAAATCCACATCTTTTACTACTGACTCTGTCATTCAAGCTGCCAAATGGCTTAAAGAAGGACAGCTACTTGCTTATCCCACCGAAAGCGTTTGGGGTATCGGTTGTGACGCTTATGACGAAGCAGCCGTTCAACGTATTTTATCCATTAAACAGCGTCCACAAGCCAAAGGTATGATCGTCATTACTGACAGCGCTGAGCGTTTAATGCCGTTACTAGAGCCTTTAGAAGAAGGTCAGCGCCAACAAATCATCAAGAGTTGGCAGGCAGATACTGACAGTATAGAGCTACAAGGTAAGCAAGCCCATACATGGCTACTGCCTATCCCTCAGACACTTGAAACGACTATCCCTCCTTGGATCACAGGGCAGCATCAAACAGTGGCGGTTAGAGTTATTGCGCATCCTATGATTCGTCAATTGTGTCAACAACTGGTCGACGTTCAAAACTCATTTGGGCTATTGGTTTCCACAAGCTGCAATCCATCAGGGCAACCGCCTGCTATGACTTTTACTGATGCCTATAGATATTTTGGCGAGCAAATCAGCTACTTGCAGGCTGACACTCTAGGCTATACTTTACCGAGCCAAATTCGTGACGCAACCACGGGTTTAGTGATTCGTTAGCGCATGACAGTCAACCAAATGATGAGTGTTATCTGTTGATTTCACTATTGACAGAAATAAAAGAATAGCGCAAGATAAGTAAATAAAATAATCAAAACTTATAAAGTAGAGTACATATTAATCATGAAACTAAATCCTGTGACCGAAAAATTTATCTTACATTGGGGTGAAATGGGCTCGCAGTGGGGCGTCAATCGCACCATGTCACAGATTCATGCGTTGTTATTCATCATTGGTAAGCCATTAGATGCTGAAGAAATCACCGAAACACTTGGTGTTGCTCGCTCTAACGTCTCAAACAGTATTAAAGAGTTGCAGCATTGGGGCTTAGTACAAAAGGTTTCCATATTAGGTGATCGTCGCGATCACTTCACGACCAATACTGACGTTTGGGAGCTTGCACGCATCATCGTGGTTGAACGACAAAAGCGTGAGCTTGAGCCAACAGTACAGTTCTTACAAGAATTGATGGACAGTCCTGAATTTGAACATGAAAATAATGAGGTAAAGTCACGTATTCGTGATACCCAAGAATTTGTTAGTACCCTAACCACATGGTCATCTGAGATGCTTAAACTGCCCACAAGCATCCTCAAAAAAGTCCTAAAACTGGGCGCTAGTATTAAAAAGGTCTTACGTTAATAGTTAGCTGTGTAATTTAAAATAAAAAATTTGCAATATAATTTCTGTTTTGACAGAAATATATGTAATAACTATAAAAGCCAGTTAAGTTTAAGTGAGATAAGTTTCTATAAAATAGCAGCAACAAAAAATAGTAATAACAAATGGATGTGTAAAATGACAGTCAATCAGACACACGCTAATAAAAAGCCAGCCATTAAAAAGGCTGTTGCTGCAGTCGAGTGGCAAGACTTGCGCCAGTTAACGCGCGGTCAAATCGCTTACAACGTTATTTTGCCTTATCCGTTTTTATTGTTGTCTTGGTGGTTCGCCAGCCACTCATGGTATGTCTTAGCATGCGGGACTTCTTACTTATTTTTTGCTGCTGCTTTCCGCCAAGCCCATGATGGTTATCATCATAGTTTAGGGACAGCTAAAAGCACGACTACTGGAATATTACTGTTGCTCAGCGTACTACTAATGACCAGTTTGCACAGCATTCGAGCCACCCATATGGAACATCACCGCAATCCATTGGGCGATAGTGACATTGAGGGCAGTCTAGCAAAAGGCTCATGGTGGCAAGCGCTGCTCGGCGGGATAACTTATCGACTCGATATTTATCGTCAAGG
Organism: Psychrobacter sp. AOP30-A2-5; assembly: GCF_052378115.1. Lineage (NCBI taxonomy): Bacteria > Pseudomonadati > Pseudomonadota > Gammaproteobacteria > Moraxellales > Moraxellaceae > Psychrobacter > Psychrobacter sp. AOP30-A2-5. Next base: position 35,712 of record NZ_JBQSXK010000013.1, read on the forward strand.
ACTGCGTCTAAGTAGCCGTCGCAATCAAAAATTGGCGTGGCTAGAGTTTGCTTTGATTGGTTTAGTTGTCTTGGTTACCTTCGTACTGACCGTATTTCCTTTAACTGTTCCTGCTCTGACCATGTTAGCGCAAGTATTGATGTATCACATATTGACCATGATGTTGGCCAATGCCAGTGTTGGCATCATTGCGGTGTGGGGCGTGCATCATGATTGTGATGAGACAATCGCCCGAACTGAGCGCAATCCTTTGGTCAACTTGCTGACCTTTAATTTGCTTTATCACGTAGAGCATCATCTCTTTCCTGCTGTGCCATCCAATCATTTACCGACGCTTGCCAAGCGTTTAGATGCAGCAACGCCACATCTGACCAAAGCACATGTATTGCCAAGTATGGTTAACGTCATAGATTTTATTAATCATCGTTGGAACCAATTAAAGAATAAATCTCAAAATAGTAATGATAGTGACTGTCCTATTCGTAAGCGTTTTGCTTAATCAGTAGGCAAAACAAAATCAAGATACTTATCCACCAATTATCCACATGAATTTCATTGGCTTTGGCAACGCCGTATTTATACTGAATTAACGATGAATGTTAATGGGATAAATAGAATGAAAACGAATAATGAGTTAGGTGTGTATCCTTATCTACAAGTGATTATTTTGTTTGCAGGGCTTGGTAGTATGATTGGTGGGTTGATTTCAGAACTGGGTTTATTGTTTGTTTTTAGGAATGCGGATTTTGCCCAAATTGGTTACCAGCCATTACTCTATGTTGGTCTGCTTGGTTCTATTCCTGCTTTATTAACGGGTGTTATCGTCGCTTATAAGAATATATGGCGCGGTGATCATAAGAGTCTAAGCACGACATTTTTAGTGGGGTTTATAACGTCAGCAGGTTATATGGGTGCAATCATCCTATATTTAGGCATCAACTCATGGATAGAGGTTGGCGTGCTACTGGCCTTTATGATTGGTATAGGATTGTTTGGCGCAATCAATTCAGCGATTGCCAGCCGCATTGCTTTACCAAAAGTATGTAAAAGTCATTTTGATGTTAGTACTAAAAAAGTAGACGATAACTATAACGGATTAAGTTTTACTAAACGATAAGCGAAAAATATAGGGAGTAGGACATGAATATTTTAATCAGTGGTGGCTCAGGCTTTTTAGGCAGTGCTTTTAGTGACGAGCTTATCAAACGTTATCGTACGCAGGATAAGGACTTACATATTACATGGCTAACACGCGATAGCAGCCAAACGCATCCTGAAGCGATCAGCATGATGACCTACGATGAGCTAGCGAGTTCGGATAAAAGCTTTGATGTTATCTTAAATCTAGCAGGCGCAGGCATTGCTGACTCGCGCTGGAGCGATGCGCGCAAGGAGCAGTTGCTCGCCAGCCGTATCAAGCCTACCGAATCCTTATTGGTATTTATGAAGCGCATCAGTATTAAGCCCAAGCTAATGGTCAGCGGCTCTGCGATTGGCTGGTATGGCGCACAAGGCGATAAACCTCTTACCGAAAGCAGTGATTTTGAAACTGATTTTGCCCATCAATTATGTCATGAATGGGAGCAGTTAGCGCTCAAAGCCACTGAACATGGCGTGCCTGTGGCTATCGTGCGTACGGGCGTGGTTATCCATCCTGATGGCGGGATGCTCGGTAAGTTATTAACCCCATTTAAAATGGGCGTCGGTGGACAGTTGGGTGATGGTAAGCAAATCATGAGCTGGATCAGTCGTGAAGACTGGGTTGGGGCAGTGATATTCATCATTGAAAAGCATCTTGCTAATTATGCGGACACTCAGACTACCGATGATCACTCGTTAGAAACTATCAATGATACGCCAGTGCTGGTGTATAACCTCACTGCGCCTAATCCAGTGACCAATCATACTTTTACCAAAACGCTTGGAGCATGGCTACACCGTCCCACCTTTTTTACTTTACCCAATTTTCTGCTTAAGCTGATATTTGGTGAGATGTCGACTCTATTAATTGATGGTCAAAAAGTAGTGCCGCAAGCATTACAGGACGCAGGTTATGATTTTAAACAGCCAACACTGAAGCAAGCTTTAGAAGAGCAGAGTTCGTAAATCATTAAGCGACTGTTTCATGTGAAACATCATTATTATTTACATGATGCTTTGTTTCATGTGAAACCTAAATAGAGGTGTGTATGAGTGATATTGAGATTAGCGCTACAGCGACAGCATCCAGCTATCCTAAAGCTAAGGTAATAGGAACTTATGGATTGTTGGGAGGTGCGATAGGTGGTCTGATTGTCTGCTTATATATGATTGTGATGCTTGTAATTGACGGTAATATTTTTAGGCAAGAGTTAACAGATATTTTCAAAATGCTATTAGCTTCTATTGTAGGCGGATTCTTTTTTGGTTTGCTCCCTACGTTAGTAGCTGGATTAACTATATGTAAGTTGAAGATAGTCTTTGACTCCATACTAAAAATAGTACCGTTATTCTTCATTGGATTCTTTAGTACTTTTATATTTTCAGTTTGGATTATAGCAACAGATGTTTTTTTAGAGAAAATAATATTTGGATTGGTTCTTAGCTTGATAGGTGGAGCCAGCGCTGTGATTACAGGTCTTATCGCATTACCTAAACACAAATAAAATTTAACTTTAAATTTCATTATTGACAGAAATAAAGTAAATTAAAACAGCCGATTAAATTAAGTGGTCGCGCCAGCAAGACAGCTACTGCTTATCACCAAGTAAGGAGAACATCATGCGTCATCCTTCGTTAGACAGTGTTGAATGGCAAGATTTGCGACAGCTTAGTCTGAGCGAGACTGTTTATAATATTTTTTTATCTTTGCCTTTTTTATTATTGTCATGGTGGAGCGCGTGGCAAGGGTGGTGGTTGCCTGCACTTGTGGCGACTTTTTTCTTTTTTACCGCCGCGCTTAGACAAGCCCATGATTGTTATCATCGAACGTTGGGAGTAGGGAAGCTTGCCACTGAGCTCATGCTGTTTTTTCTCAGTATCACGATGCTCTGTAGCACGCATGCTATTCGGCACACACATCTCAATCATCATAGAGATCCACTTGGAGACAGCGATGTCGAGGGTAATTGGGCTCGTCTGCCTTGGTATCAGGCGATATTGGGCGGCGGACTTTTCTCGATTGCGATTCAGTGGTTTGGCTTGACGCATGGTAGTCGTCGTAATCATATTCTCGTTGGCTTTGATCTGTTGCTCATTTTCGCAGTGATTGCCACCGCTTTTATCACGATGCATCCAGTTTTGATGTATCACGTATTGGTAATGATATTGGCCAATATCATGGTGGGATTCTTTGCAGTATGGAGCGTCCATCATGGTTGTGATGACGTGGTATATGCGCGCAGTGAGCGTCATCCATTGATTAATTTACTGACTTTTAACTTACTCTATCACATCGAGCATCATCTGTTCCCAGCGGTGCCGACCAATCATTTACCAACACTGGCGAAGCGCTTAGATGTTGCCGCACCGCAATGGACGCAGCAGCCAGTCATCCCTCTTTTAGCCGCAGCCAATCAGCACCAACAATCTAGCGTGACTCAAAAATCTAATAGTCTTGATACTGAGATATCACTCATAAAGGAGTCGTAAGATGATTATCCAAAATCATATCAACAGTTATAGAGAGCAAGCGAATTTGTCCATTGCCATGTACTACGATGATGCGTGCGTGATATGCAGCACCGAGGCGCATAATATGAAAAAACGTCAACCGGAAAAGATACACTTAGTTCCTGTAGACGAGGGGGTTGATGAGTTGGCCGCCGCAGGATTTAGCCGTAAGGATGCGATGACTTATATGTGTATGCAAGACAGCTACGGCAATTGGTATACGCACATGGATGCCGTACGACTGCTCTACAGAACGGGCGGCGTGAAATGGTCAACGTTGTTATTTTTGCCAGTGGTCAAACAACTTGGCGACTTTGCTTATCCGTATGTCGCGCGCAATCGCTATAGAATTCCAAATTGGGTGACCAAGTTGCTCTATGGCAAAGCGCTGATGCAAGCTTGTGACAATGGCGTTTGCAAAATAGCACCAGATAAACGTTAAAGTACGTTTAGTGGCAACCATTTAGTTTTGTGGCAACAGCACCTTGGGCGTAAAGTATATGAAGTTTTCGTGGAAAAAAGGAGGCTATATCCAGAGCATCAAATTTTTCACGTAAGATAGCGTTATCTCTATCTGATTAGACCTTACTATGTGGTTCTTCATCGTTTTTACTCAGTTGCTAGCTGTTATGACCACCGTTCTTATTTACTGGTTAATAAAGCCAAAAACGACTGCCGCCAAAGCTGTGCTGATAGCTGCTGTCTTTATTATTAATAATAGTGCTCTCATTTATGGCTTGACTGAGTTTTGGGGTGAGCGCTTTCACGTTTATCTGGTCGTTAGTATTTTGCAAGGTTTTATGTTTTATGCTGGTTTGATAACTTCTGTAGTTGCGCTCATTGTCTATCGGCTCTTTAAACAAAAATCTCGTCCAATACTCTTGCTTACCTTTGCCATTACAGTTTATGTCGCCATTGTTAGCTTAGCGGTATTTAATGCTTATTCGCCCGTCGTACATCGTCTAACTGTTACGATTGACAAACCGCTGGCTAAACCAATGGATATCGCGCTTGTCTCTGATACGCATCTGGGCAGATGGTTTGGCAATCGGCAGATAAAGAAAATGGTGCGCCTTATCGATGCGCAACATCCCGATGTCGTGGTTATCGCTGGTGACATTATGAATGATAATACGATTGCTTACGATAATACCAATATGCATGAGCAGTTATCAAAGCTAAAGGCACCGCTTGGCGTCTACGCGACTTTAGGCAATCACGATTATTTCGGTTATGACCAACAGATCACACAGGCGGTGGAAGAGGCTCGCATCAAAGCGCTTGATAATGAGAGTTTGCTATTAAATGACTCGGTGTGGCTGGTGGGGCGCTCAGATGATATTGATCGTACCAGACTGTCAGCCGAGGAGTTATTGACGCAAGTAAAGACAGACAAACCGGTGATATTTTTGGAGCATCGTCCTAGCGCGATGGATGAGGTCAGCGCCCTGCCAGTCGATTTGCATCTGTCTGGGCATACCCATGGTGGGCAGATATTTCCGTTAACGATATTGATGGATTGGTTGACACCACTAAACTATGGCAGCAAAAAAATAGACGATACGCAGTTTTTGGTGACCTCTGGTTATGGCATTGGTCCCGTACCATTTAGACTGGGTACGCGTTCTGAGATTTGGATAATTACGTTACAGTCTGGTATATGAGCCATTTAAATAAACAGTGTTACCCTAATGATAAAGCCTCTACCATATCTAAATGTTAGAGGCTTTTATTTGCTGTTAGGCTGGCTAATAGCTACTTTGCTCGTCTTGTCAGCTGAAAATACACTGCATGGCTGCCATCATACTCAAGGATTTTTCATGCGCTACGCATTTTTTATCACCATTTTTGTGCTATTGCAGCTGTTTAGTGTCGGTGCAGCTCTAAGCGTGCAATGGTGGTTACAGCCTTGGCAGACAGCAGGTTTGCAAACTTCGGTATGGGTTATTGTATTCGTTATTACCAACGGTTTGCTGCTACTCAGTGTCAATAGAGCATTTAAAAACAGCTATCGCTGGATCAGTGGTTGGATGTTAGTCATGCACTTTATGCTATTGACGGCTTTAGTTACCAGCCTATTTTATGGTGGATATTGGTTGGTCACATCGCTAACTGGTGATGCGCTCGCTACACCGGCTACCGTCGATTTTGGGCTGCGCATATTGGCATTGGCAGTGTTTATCGGGTTATTTGTTTACGCCTTATATAGTGCTTATGCGCCTGTGGTACGTGAGTTATCTGTTGATATTGATAAACCTTTGGCTAAGCCATTACGTATTGCGGTCGCTAGCGACTTACATATCGGGAGACTGTTTGGTAGCGGTGCAATAGATAGGCTGCATCATCTTATTGTGCAGCATAAAGCAGACATACTGCTGATGCCGGGCGATATCATGGATGACAATATACAGGCATTTACCAAATATAATATGGCGAAAAACTTGGCGGAGTTATGCAAAAGCCTGCCGTATGGTGTTTATGCAACGCTGGGCAATCATGATTTATACGGGCACGAGCAGCCGATTGTCCAAGCGTTGCGTGCTGCTGGCGTGCAGTTGTTAAATGATGAAGTAATCGGTATCGAGCATGAAGGTCAACCAATCTGGCTGGTTGGGCGTTTTGATAACCATAAAAGACAACGAGTAGCCACAACCGATCTACTGGCTCAAGTTGATACTACACAGCCAGTGATACTGCTAGATCATAGACCAAGTGATATTGCTGAGCACAGCCAAATGCCGATTGATTTACAGCTCTCAGGGCATACCTATAACGGTCAAATATTCCCCGCCAACTTCATTGTCAGTGCCATCAACCGCTTGGGTTATGGCTATGAAGCCATGGGCAAAGGACACTTTGTGGTGTCATCTGGTTACGGCTTTTGGGGCATTCCATTTCGCTTGGGTTCGCGCTCAGAGATTTGGCTGATCACTTTGAATGGTCAGGTTGAAGATAACGTTTAAGAAAGTAATATTTAAGAAAACAATGCTTAAAAAAACAATGCTTAAAAAAGTAACGTTTGAATAATGGCAGCACCATTCTATTTTATAAATAAACCAGCACTTTCTTATACAATCGTATTGATAACTATGCGGCTAATTGTGACTGGGTATTGATAACATCACGCACAAAACTCGCAAACCCTTTAATAATATCGTCTGTTGCTTGTCCGATACCTTGATGAATACTCATAAAATGAATAAAACCATGCGGCGCACCCAGAATGGTATGAGTCTCGACTGCTATACCATGCACCTTTAATTGCTTTGCATAAGCAAATGCTTCATCACGTAATACGTCTAATTCTGCGGCGACAATGTAAGTCGGGCATACTTTGCTATTATCACCAAGCATCGGACAGTTAAGGATATGCTGGCGTGGCAAGGGGCTGTTATCTAAACAAGCAGCATCAAATACAGCCACATCGGCATGATCCAATAATAATCCCTCGCCATATAACTCCCAACTTGGATAATCCGTTTCGATATCCGTCACAGGATATAAAGGCATTTGTGCAAGTGGCTTTGGTAAGCGCTCTAATAAATCGAACATTTTTTGACCTGCAATGCCCAGATCTGACCATGCGATTTGCGAGGGCGCAGTGAGTTGTTGAGCAATCAAAGTGGATAATCCGCCGCCAGCACTATCGCCTGCCAGCACGATTCGCGAGGGTAAAGCACCTAAGGTGTGGCAATGCTCAGCCAGCCAAGCATAGGCAGTGATACAGTCTTTTAATGCGGCTGGTGCTGGATGCTCAGGTGCTAAGCGATAATCAACACTAACTATCGGCCAGCCCGTTTGCTCACAAACCGCGTGGCAAAATTCATGATGGGTATTGACATCACCAATACAAAATCCACCCCCATGAAAATATAACAGCACTGTTTCATCAGAATTATGAGTATCCGCTTTTTTGAACCCTAAGCCATGAGAGCTCGCGTCTGATTGATAACAGCGAATGGTCATATCGCCATCATCAGCGTTGGCAATCACTTTGTCTTCCCAATGCACAAGCTTCTGATTTTTTTTCGTAAATCGCTTCATGTTGCCGATGATATTGTCACTTGCTTGCTGCCATACCTGCGGTGCTTGCATCGCCACGGCGTCAGCGGCGAACCTTTCGCGCAGCTCATGCATTGGTGTCAGCTCAAGAGGCGTTTTAAGCTTACTATTCACCGCGAGAATCAAACGCAGGTGAGCATCGGCGTGCAGATATTGTTTTGAGCTAGGTCCTTTCAAATAACCAACCAAGCTCTCTAATAGTGGCGTTGGCAGATAGCCGACTCCTTTCATGGCATAGTGCAAGGTATGCGGCTGGCAAGTCGTCAACGGGTTATAGCTAAGCACTTTTTGTTTGACGGTCAAACGATTCTCTTGAGTGCCATTTTCTTCTCTTATACCATTATCTATACGATCTGTTGATGCGAGCTTTATCGTCATCAGCGCTTTATTTAATAGCGCATTGATTGATAACACGGTTGATTTAGACATAACACTTCTCGTTGATGATTGTCAGTATGCGTTGTCATATATGAGTGTTCACTTTGACATGAGCCATACTATTTGTAGCAATAATAGAGTAATCAAAAATAAAGTTGAGTATTGTTTGGTAATGGCTTATGTACCAACGGTAAGTTTTTTGGAATAAGTACTGCTTTCTTGTAGCTTGTGTTAACGAACATGGATAGCCATTTACCACCTATGAAATTCTGTTTTGAGCACTTTAATCCAGATTTAGGCAATATTTGTTGTAAATTAGAAAAATTCCCTTGGCTTAGGCTTGAAATTTACCTTCATCACCTTTATCAAACAGCTAGTAGAAGGTACTCATAACAACAATGTGTAAGACGGGTTAATTATTTAATAAGAGCACAGTATCACTAGCAAATAGTGCGTTTGTTGCCTCTTATATCAATCGTCATTATTAAAATTCTAAGGAGCCATCCATCATGAGCGAGAAAAATACCAACCACGAATCCCCTGAGCAAAATGTGGCGCATGACAATATTGAACACAGTGACAGTATTTTAGAAGAAACCATGAAAGAGTTTGATCCACAACACAACTCAGGTGAAGAAATGACTATCGAAAATGAAATCGATCTCGACACCTTTAAAGCCCGCATCGCTGAGCTAGAAGGTGAGGTGAAGGAAGCTAAAGAAGGTACCGCTCGTGCCAATGCCGAAGCTTACAATGCACAAAAACGCATGGAGCAAGAGGCGGATAAGAGCAAAAAATTTGCGCTACAGAAATTTGCCAGAGAGTTGTTAGAGATCGTTGATAACTTAGAGCGTGCTATCGAAAACGCTGATGCCAATGATCCAGTCGCTGAAGGCGTGCAATTGACGCATAAAGCATTATTAGCAGTATTGCATAAAAACGGTATAGAAGTGGTCGACCCGCAAGGCGAGAAATTCAACGCCGATCTTCATGAAGCAGTGGGTATCGATGCAGAGGCGGAAGCTGATACTGTTGGTACTGTATTACAAAAAGGCTATAGCTTGAACGGTCGTTTATTACGCCCAGCCATGGTGCGTGTGGGACAGTAATATCAAAAACTGGATTTTTAGTGTACTAAACCCCAATATAACTAAGGGTTTTCACAAAAAGTCACATGAAAGACAGTTTTTGCATGATTATTGACTTGAAAAAATTCATAAGTAAACCGATATATATAGTAACAAGCGATCAACTACGGTCTGGATAGACAAATATTTAAAATAAATCAGGAGTAAATAATTATGGGTAAAGTAATTGGTATTGATTTAGGTACGACTAACTCGTGTGTCGCAGTAATGGAAGGTGACAAAGTCAAAGTCATCGAAAATGCTGAAGGTACTCGTACAACACCATCGATCGTCGCTTATAAAAATGACGAAATTCTGGTTGGTCAGTCAGCCAAGCGTCAAGCGGTCACCAATCCAAACAATACATTGTTTGCGATTAAGCGTTTGATTGGTCGTCGTTTTGATGACAAAGTCGTGCAAAAAGACATCGGTATGGTGCCTTACAAAATCGTCAAAGCAGATAACGGTGATGCATGGGTAGAAATTAACGGTAAAAAATTGGCGCCACCACAGGTTTCTGCTGAAATCTTGAAAAAAATGAAAAAAACAGCAGAAGACTATCTTGGTGAACCAGTTACGGAAGCAGTGGTAACCGTACCTGCTTACTTTAATGATTCACAGCGTCAGGCAACAAAAGACGCGGGTAAAATTGCTGGTCTTGATGTGAAACGTATCATCAACGAACCAACGGCCGCTGCTCTTGCTTATGGTATGGATAAAAAGCAAGGCGATAGCACGGTTGCTGTTTATGACTTGGGTGGTGGTACTTTTGACGTATCAATCATCGAAATCGCTGACGTTGATGGCGAGCAGCAGTTTGAAGTTTTAGCAACCAATGGTGATACATTCCTTGGTGGTGAAGACTTTGACTCAGCATTGATTGATTATTTGGTTGATGAGTTCAAAAAAGACCAAGATGTCAATTTGAAAGGTGACTCATTGGCGATGCAGCGTCTAAAAGAAGCGGCAGAAAAAGCGAAAATTGAGTTATCAAGTGCCCAAAGTACTGAAGTGAACTTGCCTTATATTACTGCAGACAGCAATGGTCCTAAGCATTTGGTGGTCACTATCAGTCGCTCAAAACTTGAGAGCTTAACTGAAGAGTTGGTACAACGTACCATGGGTCCTTGTAAGATTGCCCTTGAAGATGCTGGCATAAAAATTGGTGACATCGATGATGTTATCTTAGTTGGTGGTCAGACTCGTATGCCACTGGTACAGCAAAAAGTACAAGAGTTCTTCGGTCAGGAGCCACGTAAAGATGTGAACCCTGATGAAGCAGTAGCGGCAGGGGCAGCGATTCAAGGCGCGGTATTGTCTGGTGAAAAAACAGACGTATTGTTACTTGATGTGACGCCACTAACGCTTGGTATCGAAACGATGGGTGGTGTCATGACACCAGTTATTGAGAAAAACACCATGATTCCTACTAAGAAATCACAGGTATTCTCAACGGCTGAAGACAACCAACCAGCTGTGACCATTCAGGTTTATCAAGGCGAGCGTAAAATCGCTAACCAAAATAAACAGCTTGGTCGTTTTGATTTGACGGATATTCCACCAGCACCACGTGGTCTACCGCAAATTGAAGTTACTTTTGACATCAATGCTGACGGTATCATGAATATCTCAGCAACTGACAAAGGTACGGGTAAAGCGCAAAGCATCCAGATCAAAGCAGATTCTGGCTTGACGGATGAAGAAATCGAGCAAATGGTTCGTGATGCAGAAGCCAATGCTGCAGAAGACGAAAAATTTGCTAACTTAGCGCAAGTTCGTAACGAAGCAGATGGTCGTATTCATGCGGTACAAAAAGCGTTGAAAGACGCTGAAGATAAGGTAACTGCTGAAGAAAAATCAACAGTAGAAGCTGCTATCACTGAGCTTGAAGCGGTGATGAAAGAAGATGATCATGATGACATCAAAGCCAAGCTTGAAGCATTAGACAATGCCTTCTTGCCAGTTAGTCAGAAGATTTATGCTGATGCAGGCGCAGGTAGCGAGGGCATGGATCCAAGCCAGTTCCAACAAGGCGCGGACAATGCAGCAGATAGCAACCAAGCTGATGATGACGTCGTTGATGCTGAGTTTACTGAAGTAGACGAAGACAAAAAATAATTGTGATTTAGTAACTAAACGCAGTTAAAACAAAAAACGCATCCTTCGGGATGCGTTTTTTTATGGCTGTTATTTATAAGAAATATCCTACCACTCTATATCTTGTCTTTATAATTTAAAGGCACTCACTATCAGTACTTCATAAGTCAAATGAACGATAGGCTGACCGTCGTCATCTTGCGCCGAAAAATGTTTCCAATAATCAGACTCAAACTGTTGCAAGCGTGCCTTGGTCCACATAAAGGGCTGGGTGCTGTTGGCTTTTACTTGCGTCTGATTGGTCGATACGCCGGTCAACTTCATATGTTTTAAGATAGCGTAGGGACTGGCAAACGGTAACTCGAAACGCTGAGTGGACAGTTCAATTTTCTCAAAACCCGCACTAATCAGTGCCAGTCGCCACTCAATGATATCGGGATAGTGAAGACCCTGATCCGTTAGAGTCTTTATTTGCAAAAAGTTATTTGGCGTAAAAGTGTTAAACAGTAGTTGACCTCCAGCTCGTAAATGGCGTGCTGATTGCGCAACAAAGTTTAAGGGATCATCAAACCACTGCACTGCATTGGCACTGATTATCAAGCTATGCTCATCCTCAAAGTCCATCGTTTCAGCATCGCCAATTGCTATGTCAGCATTGGGCATTATGGACTGTAAAGTAGCCGCTTGTTCAGCGCATAATTCATTGATTAGCCAATATTGACTTTGAATGTATGCTGCGAGTAAGCGGGTCATTTGACCGGTTCCTGCACCGACTTCAAGCACACTATCGTGTTGAGTGTGAGTGAGTTTGTCTATTAAATATTGACAGACTTGCTGCTGAACATTGGCATGCTGGTCATAGTCGCTGGCATTGGCAAAATGACGAGCGATGGTTTGTTTTCTGGGGCTAAAGTTATCAGGCGTGGCGAGTGTTTTCATACGGTTTATTATATCCAAGTGAGCCAATTATCAATCGATAGCAGGACTGACGTCGCTGATGTATAACAACAGCGTTATAATTGTCTTATCAATTGTTCGCAGTCTTCATCTGTCAGCTTGGCATTCATCACCAAACGGATACGAGCGGTGTTTGTAGGCACAGTGGGTGGCCTGATAGGCAGGGCGTAAAAACCTGCTGCTTGCAATTGTTGTGCTTTGGCAAGCGTGCTGGCATTGTCGCCCAAGATGTAAGGCACAATAGGTGATTCATAGTGTGGATGCTGGATGTTCTGGGACACACGGTATCTTGGCTCGATGGCTTGACTAAGCTTGGTAGACAACCGCACTAAATGCGCCCGTTGATTATTTAGCATTGGCATTTTTGCTAAAATAAATCGCGTCCATGCGTGATTGATAGGGGGTAATGCAGTACTAAAAATTAGTGGACGCATGCGGTTAATTAGCCATTGCTTGACGACATCATCGCACATGATATAAGCACCCACCGAGGCAAACGCTTTACCGAAAGTACCGACCAAATAGTCAATATCAGCCAATGTCTGTGTTTCTTCCGCTAGCCCCAATCCTGTATGACCTAATACACCGATGGCATGAGCCTCATCGACATACAGTTCGATACGAGCATCGCTAGCTTTTAATTGTACCAGTTGACATAAATCCGCACGATCACCATCCATACTAAAGATGCTCTCAGTGACAATAATGATGCGCTCAATGTCTGGCGCTGCTTGCTCAATAAACGTCGCCAAATGTTCATAATCATTGTGACGATAACGACGATAGCTGACAAGTTTGCTTTGGCTCAACCGCAACCCATCGATAATGCTGGCATGTACCAGCTTGTCAGCTAAGATCAGTGTTTTGACTGACAAGGCTGTCAGGGCTGGCAATATACCAAGATTGGCATGATAGCCGCTATTCAATACCAACACCGATTTTGAGGCAGAGATGTCTTGTTTGCCGACAGCGGTTTGATACCATTCCTGCAACTCAGACTCTAGCGCTTGTAGTTGTGCATCATTTCCAGTGAGCAAGCGTGAGGACGTCGCACTCATTTTAGGCATTTGTGCGACTGATAACTGTGTTAGTTGACTGAGAAATTCGTTTTGTAATTCGGTATCGCCGCCTAAGCCCAAATAATCGTTACTGGCGATATTGAGTAAGGTTTTACCTTCGCTAATAACGTATTGCCCATGATGTTGAAGATTGGGTAATTGACGGTATTGTTGGGTGGCTTTGAGTGCTGTAAGCGCTTCTTGCAAGCGGCTAGTTATATGTCCAGTCATTATTTTTACCTTAAAATATTCGGTATCTCTTATTGTTTTATGCTTATTTCTACTAGAAAGGCGATGAAATGAGTAGGGATTATTGCATAAACTCAGTGGTTGTAACAAAAGATTTCATATCTTTGCCTTTGTAACCCAAGCACTGATAAATACTTGCAAATCTTAACTCTCATACCATCAAACACTGACAGACGACTTGAAATAGTTTGTTACTATATACCCATCGTTAGCAAACAAGGCGATAGGGCTATAAAAGCCAATATAAATAGATAACTTGTTTGTCCAAATTGATTTTAAGGAGCTAATAATGAAAACTCTACAAAAAACGCTACTTGCACTAGCAGCTGGTTCTTTGTTAACTGTTGGCGCACAGGCCGCTACTTCTTATAGCAACGGTTACACTGGTCAGCCGTATGTCGGCGTCAAAGTCGGTCAGTTTGATCTAGATATCGACAATGCAGATGATCCAACTGCTTATGGTGTCTACGGTGGTTATAACTTCGATCAAAACTTCGGTGTCGAAGCAGAGTATGTAGGTTCAGATGATGCTGATTACAGAAACGGTGATCTTGATGCCAAAACTTATGGCGCATATGGTACGGCACGCTACCAGTTCCCAAATACTGGCTTATACGCTAAAGGTAAGCTAGGGGTTGCCAAAACTGAAGTAGAAGGTGATTACACCGTTGGTCCAGTTAAAGTTTCGAAATCTAGCAGCGACACAGGTCTTGCTGGTGGTGTAGGTCTTGGTTACTCAGTGAACCCTAACTTCGGTGTCGAAGCTGAATACTCAATGATGGACAGTGATGTCGATGCCAAACTACTTACTGTTGGCGCTCAGTTGAAGTTCTAAAGCCAAAACGATTTATCAGCTAAACGAGTGAGAGAAGATGGCAACAATAATCTTTTCTCATCCAGATACTTTACAGACAAATAATTAAAAATATAACCCTAGGGGAATACTATGAAAACTTTACAAAAAACGTTACTTGCATTAGCAGCTGGTTCTTTATTAAGCATGGGTGCACAAGCTGCCGTATCTTATGGCAACGGTTACACTGGTCAGCCATACGTTGGTGTAAAAGTCGGTCAGTTTGACCTAGATGTAAACGGTGCTGACAAGCCAACTGCTTATGGTGTCTATGGTGGTTACAACTTTGATCCTAACTTTGGTATCGAAGCAGAATATGTAGGTTCAGGCGATGCCGATTATTATAACGGTGATATCGATGCCAAGAGCTATGGCGCGTATGGTACTTATCGTTATCAGTTCCCAAATACTGCGCTATATGCCAAAGGTAAGCTAGGTGTTGCTAAGACTGAAATCGAAGGTAACTATATCGTTGAAGACTCTAATAGAAAAACCATTTCTAACGATGATACCAGTCTTGCAGGTGGTGTAGGCCTTGGTTATTCGGTTAACCCAAACTTCAGTGTTGAAGCTGAATATGACATGTTAGGTAGCGACGCAGATCTTATGACTGTTGGTGCTCAGCTAAAATTCTAAGTTTCTGATTAGCAGTATGATAACTAAAAAACGCACCCTTCGAGGTGCGTTTTTTTGTACGATAAAAAGCACTGTAAGCGTCATTAAAAAAGAGTGCATTCGAAATAAGGTTCTGTTAATATCTCGAATTCGACAATAGTTCAGCTAACTTATATGCTCTGTTATTTTCATTCAGATGGTATTTTTAGTTTTATTTAACAGGAAGATATATGAATACTTTACAAAAAGCTTTGATCGCCCTATCAGTTGGCTCTTTATTGAGTGTCAGCGCGCAAGCGGCAGTTAACTATGCAGGTCAGCCGTATGTTGGTGTAAAAGCTGGTAAGTTCATGGTAGATGCTGATGATCTAGATGATCCTACTGCTTATGGTATTTATGCTGGTTATAACTTTGATCCTAACTTTGGTGCTGAAGTTGAATATGTAGGCTCTAGTGACACTGATATTGATACAGGTACCAGACTTCTTAAGGGTGAATATGACCTTAAAACTTATGGTGCTTACGGTACTTACCGTTATCAATTCCCTAATACTGGTTTATATGCCAAAGGTAAGTTAGGGTTTGCTAAAGCTGAGATTGATGCGTCTTTAAGTGACGTACTTGGAAACACTATTAGTGAAAGCGATAGCGATAGTGGTGTTGCTGGTGGTATTGGTTTGGGTTATAACTTTAACCCTAGCATGAGCGTTGAAGCTGAATATGATTATGTCGCTGAAGATATTACTCTATTAACTTTAGGTGCTCACATTAAGTTTTAATAAGTTGATTAAAGAAAAAAGAAACGATCGCTTTGGCGGTCGTTTTTTTATGCTCTAAGTTTTAATATGTGTTTCTTACATTTTTCGAAGTATACACATCATATATTGATGATTTTTAAGAAATTACTAACACCAAAAATGTGCTACATTAAAAGTTAGAATGATAAAGATAGGGAATGTAGTGATGATGGAGATGCTTTGGATGATTGAACCTTGGCACTGGTTAGTCTTAGGTTTCATATTGCTGATCATTGAGATGTTTGTGCCGACATTCGCCAGCCTTTGGTTTGGTGCCGCTGCCATCATCGTTGCCGCGCTTTCGTGGCTATTGCCTATTTCTGTCTCTGTGCAAATTATTATTTGGTTGGTGCTTTCTGCCATATTCTTGCTGGCATGGTTCAAGTTTATTAAACCCTTATCAGTAGATCGCACCAAAGCAGGCTTGGGTGGTAGTGTTATCGTTGGTGAAACTGGCATGATTATCGTCCAGCCACAGCCAGATAGAGCGGGCACCGTCAGATTCAGTGTTCCTATTGTTGGGGCAGCGGAGTGGATGTGCCGCACTACGGGTGAGCCGGTGGCGGTCGGCGATCGAGTGGTGGTGACCGATATTGTCGGTAATGAGCTGATTGTGAGCAGTATGAAATCGCAGGCAGCGATTAATAAAGACATGCAATTATAATAATAAGGATGAATTATGGAAAGCTTTAGCATTGTCATGGTGGTTTTGGTTGCACTGGTTGTCTTTACGGTTTTCAAAGGCGTTCGAATCGTGCCACAAGGCTATAAGTGGGTGGTGCAGCGATTGGGCAAATATAGCCAAACACTAGAGCCAGGTCTCAACCTTATTATTCCTTTCGTTGATGATGTCGCTTATAAAGTGACGACCAAAGACATTGTTCTTGATATTCCCTCACAAGAGGTCATTACGCGAGACAACGTTGTTATCATTGCCAACGCCGTGGCGTATATCAATATCGTGCGCCCAGATAAGGCCGTTTATGGCATTGAAGATTATGAATATGGTATTCGTAATTTGGTGCAGACGTCACTACGTTCAATTATCGGTGAGATGGATCTTGATAGTGCATTATCTAGCCGTGATGAAATCAAAATGAAGCTAAAGCATGCGATATCAGAAGATATTGCGGACTGGGGTATCACCCTAAAGACAGTAGAAATTCAAGATATTAATCCATCGCAAACGATGCAAGCATCAATGGAAGAGCAGGCAGCGGCAGAGCGTCTGCGCCGTGCGACAGTAACTCGTGCTGATGGTCAAAAGCAAGCGGCTATCTTAGAGGCAGATGGACGTTTAGAGGCGTCACGTCGTGATGCCGAAGCACAAGTGGTATTGGCGAGAGGTTCTGAAGAGTCTATTCGCCTGATTACTAATGCAATGGGCGAGGAAGAGATGCCTATTGTCTACTTACTTGGTGAGCAATATATTAAGGCGATTCGTGAGCTGGCAGAGTCTGACAATGCAAAAATGGTGGTATTACCTGCTGATATCTTAAGTACCATCAAGGGTATGGTGGGTGATAAGCTTAAGGTTTAATCGGTCATGTATAGCCATGTGCTATAGCATTAACTCTTAAAATGGTCAGTGAGCTTATTAGGCGCTGGCTATTTTTTCGACTGTCAATTGTGCTGAACGCTACATCTAATAAATTACTCATATGGTTCGTTTAACAAGAATAAAATATATATCAGGGATAAAAAATGACGATAAAAAATATTAATACAGAAATCATTCAAATAAAAGACTTTATCCAAGGCACGGCACTACCTTATACCGTGCTAGATGATACGCATATCAATGCTGCGTATCCTGAGAGGAAGCTTGAGGTTAGAGGGGGTGGTTTCGGTTCAGATGCAGCGGCTCATCCAACCAATGCCAATCAATTTTATGTGCTCACCGATCGCGGTCCCAATGCGGATTTCGAAGGTAGTGCAGGCAAAGGTAAACAGTTTTTAGTACCTGACTATACACCGCGCATCGGACTGTTTGAGCTACAAGCAACTGGGCAAATTATTAAGATCAAAGAGATACTGCTAAAAGACGCAAATGGCAATCCTATCTCTGGGCTACCGAATCCACAAGCACTCGGCGGAACTAATGAAGTCCCTTACGATGTCGACGGCCAGCCGATGACCATTAATCCCAACCTACCTTTTGATGCAGTGACCAATCCTATCAAAAACGATATCAATGGTTTAGATCCTGAAGGTCTTGCTGCGCTCACAGATGGTAGTTTTTGGATCAGTGATGAGTATGGTCCTCATTTGGTTCATTACAATGCGCAGGGGGTGGAGATTGAGCGTATCAATGCCTTTGCGAGCGATGAGCGCAATAATGTGATGGCTAATGGTCAGCCGATTTTACTACCAGCAGAATTTATCAAACGTCGTGCAAATCGCGGTATGGAAGCATTAACGATTACTCCAGATCAGAGCACACTGGTGGGTATTATGGAGTCTTCTATGGACAACCCTGATCACTCAGGTCGTGTTTCTAGTTTGACGCGCATCGTCACTATCAATCTATACTCTGGTCAAATAGCACAGTATTTGTATCGTCTCGATCATGCTCACCATGTGACTTCGGGTATCGTTGCGATTAACAATCACGAGTTTTATTTGATTGAACATGATCGCAAGTTTCCGCTGCAAGACAAGTCTGCGCAAAAGCTCATTTATAAAATTGATCTCTCGCAGGCGACTGATATTGAGAATATTTTAAATACAGATAATATCAAGCAAGATCATGTATTGGGTTTAACGATTAATGAACAAACGCTGGAGCAGCTTATTGCAGCCGATGAAAAAAATTGGCAATTGCTGAAGGAATTGGCAATCAAACCAGTCAAGAAAACCTTGGCAGTCGACGTTCTCGCAACTGTAGAGTATCCACATGATAAGTTAGAAGGTTTATGGTTGCGTCAAGATGGCTCATTGGGTCTACTGAATGACGATGACTTTGCGATGACGGATTCAATGATTGCCAACGCTAAAAGCACAATCGAGCAAAAATATTTGGACAGTGAAAAAACAATAGAAGATGCAAATAGGCTATATATGGTGATGCCTTCTGAATGTGGTGATGGCTACTGAGTAGGCTAGGGCATGTCCTCAATTCAATTGATCATATCTAAACGGACAAAAAATGGCTAAATTTTGCCAAACATCGTTAAATAGCTGGTTAATATCCCGATATTATCTGTGCTATTTTCCTCGTTTGACTGCAATTTATCTCATTTTTATCACCATTTTTGAAATGAGGACACGCCCTAGAGGTATTTTTCGTCAATCATCAGCTTTATTAAACACCGTAAAAAAGACCTCGATTAAGGTCTTTTTTATGACTGCTTTTAATGTATGGAATCACTCAATCAGATAACTTTTGAGAAACGATTCTTATGTTTTTTCTCAAGATACTCATCAAATACCATGGCGACGTTACGACCTAACAATCGACCTTTTGGTAGCACGCGAATGCCAGCCGCGTCCATATCGATGAGCTTGTCTTCTTGCATGGCGCCAAGCTGTTGAATCTCATTGATAAAGTAAGTGATGGCATCGATACCAAATTTTTGATTGACGTCTTTAAAGTCGATATAGTCGTGACAGAGTAGATTCATAATCACATATTCACGCAAGCGATCTTTGATAGATGTTTTGATGACTTTTACTGCAGGCATGGCAGCCGAGTTACTTTGTGCAGCATCGATGCTCGCTTGATAAACTGATAAATCTGTATCATTTTGCAAAATATAGCGGGTATTGGCATTGGCAATTTGACTGATAGAGGAGACGCCGAAGCCCAATAAATCACAATCGCCCATGATGGTATAACCTTGAAAGTTACGATGCAGTTTGCCCTCACGCTGCGCCACGGCTAATTCATCATCAGGCTTGGCGAAGTGATCAATACCGATATATTGATAGCCAGCTTCGGTCAGCGTATTGATGCTATTGCCAAGCATTGTAAGCTTGGCTGCTGGGTCTGGTAAATCGGCTTCTTTAATCTGGCGCTGGGCCTTAAAACGTTCTGGCAAGTGTGCGTAATTGAATACTGACAAGCGATCCGGCGACATCTCGATGATACGGCGCACCGTTTTATCTAAGGTTGCGGGTGTTTGATGCGGCAAGCCATAAATCAGGTCGATATTGATAGAGTGAAAACCTAGATCCCGCGCCTCATTTAACACATTTTCAATGAGCTCTGCTGAATGTACACGGTTGACGGCGATTTGTACCGTTTCATCGAGGTCTTGTACACCTAAACTGACACGGTTAAAGCCAAGGTTACGCAATACTTTTAACGTCTCGCCACTCAGCTCACGTGGGTCAATTTCAATAGAGTAATCGCCTTTGTCTTCAGGTAAGAATTCAAACTGAGTTTGTAAAAACTGCCACAGTTGAACCATTTCTTCATCACGCAAAAATGTTGGCGTACCCCCACCCAAATGCAGCTGTTTAACGAGGGGTTTACTACTACCTTCTGGGACAGATAGCAGGCGGCGTTTGTGCTTAATCTCAGCGATTAAATACTGCAAATAATCGCCTGAGTCGCTATTTTTCTTGGTGATAATTTTATTGCAAGCGCAGTAATAGCAGAGGTGACGACAAAAAGGAATATGAAAATATAAAGACAGTGGTGCACGAGCTTCACGGTTCTGAAGGATCTTTGCCTCAAGACCATCAGAGATGGGTGAGAACTCTAAAGCGGTCGGATAGGAGGTATAACGTGGTCCTGAACGATTGTATTTATTAATAATAGCTTCATCAAAGGCAGGTAGCTGCTTACTCATCATACTGCCACGCGTACTGGCATAAGGACTTTCTGATTGCATAACAGGGCGTGTCGTGGTCGGTTGCTCTCCTGCACGATTGTAAGGTTGCTGAGTATTTGATTCTGAATGTTCTGTCATGCGGTACTCCTCGTTTTGACCTTGAGTATTACTGTTCTTACATCTCTAACGACCAAATATTTAAAAGCCAGTAGGTGTTTGATAGATCGTTAATAACCATAATAACTTTGTTATCAATAATAATTTTCACAGCGCTATATGCTGCTAAAGTTATAGCCATCAATAAGCACTAGTATAACAAATCCTTGTTTGCAGTGGGGTGGTCGGCGAGTTTTCTTACATGCAAACTGTCTATGATAAGTCCATTTGGTTTTGGCAATTATACTCATACCCCTCTTGCGGTTAGCTGGCTAAGTGCTGGCATCATGATGCATCGACGATATTCAAACAGACTGCTTCCATAAAGTAAAAAAGACCTCAGCATATATCTGAGGTCTTTTTATCACTAATTTAAGTTATCACTAATTCAAGTTACGTCAAACTTATTCTTTTAGCTGGATTTTATTGCCAACGGCTTGCTTGCTAACGTCATTAGCATTGAAGGGTAAACGAATCCATTCTTTAGCTGAGTAGCGACCACTCTGGTCACGATGGAACGGTCGAGTAGTATCAGAAGCTTGCGAGTAACCTAATAAGGCTTCTGCTACAGGGCCGCTTTTATCAAAGGTAACGGTTTGCATATATGTTGGACCAAAATTAATGAGGTAGTTTGCGCCATCATTAGCGCTTGTGCCTCTCGTTTCTGCAACATTGAATACACCTTCACGACCAAAGCCACCATGCATAGCAATACGCTCGTCGTTTTTACTAGCATCAACGATATACTGCAAATCAGATAAAGACGCATCAAGAGCGATGTTTTTATCTTGGAAGAACTTAATGGAATCTCCTAAAGCAGTACGTGTATCCGCACTAATAATTAAACCACGAGGCGTATTGACTGGGTCTTTTGCATCAAATTTAACACTGAATATCGTATCCGTCGTTTCATTAAAGTCCACATTACGCCAAAACTCTCTAAAGACATGAGCACCTTTGCTATCTAAATTATTACGACGATCCCAATTACTCAAGATATTACAAGCATTGGTTGCATCAATAGTAGAGCCACCCGTCAAAGGCATGCTAGCATTCGCTCGACAATCTGCTAGTACGTCGTCGAGTACCAACTCAGCGACATAACTGCGGTTACCATAGACGACCTCTTGCATATTGTTTAAATTGAAGTTAGTACCGCCTAAGTTATCTTTATTACTGAATCGATCTTGTATTTGAACCAGTCCCATACGTGAGCGCATAAGCAATGGAACACCAGCTGCTGGACTAGCACCTAAGAAGGGGGCTAAACGACGACGTAGGAGCGGTGAAAATCCAGTCAGTGGTTGCTCTAAATTGCTTAACCAATAGCTATCATTTGAGTTAGCAACATAATCATCGCGGATCAAGAAAGGTAATTTTGAGCGCCCAAAAATACCTGCTTGCGGTGAGTCTGTATCAACTCCCCATTCACAGGCAGCGGTACTACCATTCAGTGCTGGCAAGTCAGAGGCAATTAACGCACCAAGGAAGGGGCCAGATGCAGCACTACTACAAGCTTCAAGCTTAGTTTTGGTCACATTTGGTACGGTTGAGATGTCAGCATAGAGTGCCTTACCATTACGGTCGGTAGCAATAGTATTAACAAATCCAAGACCAAGGACGCTTTGCATTCTATCGACTAAGTCCTCAACGCTTGTAGCCTTATTCATACTACGCCACTGATTGAGTGCTCTTGGGTTTTCAGAGGCGGCATCACGAATAGTATAAGCTAGATTATTAGCGCCCCATGCTGGTAATTGACCATTGAGTAAATTGACCGCTAACATAGGTCCATATTGTGAGACATAAATATTGTGAACCTGCGTCTGATTATTTGGTAGCTGAATAGTGACAGGAACGGTTTCGATATCACGCTGCTCAGTCACACCAGCGCTATTAATATAATTGTATTTGAGAGGATCTCCATCAACTAAGCTAAGCTGATAAAGCGTAAAACGTTTGGCAGTGGATACGGTATGGCTCCAAGCCACGTCTTTATTAAAACCGATGTTAGGGAAAGGCTGACCTTGTTGAGCCGCACCCATCACATCCAGCTCACCTGGCATCGTTAAGTGAAATTGATAGAAGCGTTGGACGCCATCCCATGGCTCATGCGGATTGCCATACATGACCCCGCTACTAGTACCAGTCACCTCCTTGCCAAAGGCATAGGCATTACTACCGCCACTCATCGCATTAATCGTATCCATATTGAATGCAGGTGCTGACTCTACGACAGGGTTTGCGACTGGAACACTACGCATTCTTGAGCTACCCTGAACGCCAGCAATAGAGGGCGGTGCCGCTGCTACAATGGGACCGACAAAATTAGATAAGCCACCACGTAGATTGGCTTTACCGTAGACCGTCAATAAATCATCGAGAGTAATCTCTCGTACCCATTCAGCATTGGCACAAGCAGGATCGATATTAGCCACGCCTTTATCACGTAGATAACGGCTATAGCCTGCTGCATAACCTGTCACAGCATCAATGACTTCAGGGTCTTGAGCTGCTAAAAATTCAGCTTTTCGCTTGTCAGTGTTGTACCACGTATAAAAAGCATCGCTAGCCAAATTACCGTCAGCGCCTAGATACAGCATACTCTGACCGCTAGCGACTACAACTTCACGCGCTAGTGAGCAGAAATTATCTTCTGCGAATGCATAACCGACGCCATAACCAAGGCCTTTGTAATCCTTTGCGGTGATGTGCGGTATACCGAACTCAGTGCGCTGAATATCGGCTTCATAATTAGTGGAAGGGGATATGACATCATCGTCATTGAAACTACTGTCGCTATCTGAGCAGCCGAATAGTCCTAAGGATACTGCTACTGTCAGTAGCGTGAGTGTGGGCACACGCCGATTATGCATCTTTATGCTCATAAGTTTATCCATCCATGGTAGTAGGTATTATATAAAGTAGGTGTTATATAAATCTGCAGCAAAAAGCCGCCAGCAAACTTTATATGATCAATAAAATCCTTTTATTGCCAATACTCTTGCTAATCTTTAGTGCTTTGTAGCACGATTAAAATTATCCAATACGTTAATAACGTGGTTAACAGGGGTGAGAACCTTTGGATAATCTTTGGAGCAGCATAGCCGAATAAGACTGAGCGAAAGAGCATCCGTTTATCATATAACAACTGTTGATAACTATGCTAGTAAATAAAATGAGACAAGAAAACACGACATTTGCGCACTGATACATAATGCTCTATTATCAATTATTCCCTATATTAGGAAAATGCTGATGTCGTTTGCCCAAGTCTATACTCGTTCAGTCGTCGGACTGCATGCGCCCAAGGTCATTATTGAAGTGCATCTGTCACAAGGGTTGCCAGCATTGACCATCGTCGGTTTGCCGGAGGCGGCGGTACGTGAGAGCAAAGATCGTGTACGTTCTGCGATTCTGAACTCTGGCTTTCAATTTCCTAATCGTCGTCTCACTATCAATTTAGCCCCCGCTGATTTGCCTAAAGATGGCGCGCGTCTTGATTTACCGATTGCCATCGGAATCTTGGCAGCCAGTGATCAATTGGATCCAGAAGTATTATCAGGGTTTGAGTTTATCGGTGAGTTAGCGCTCAATGGGAATTTACGGCAAGTGACAGGCAGCTTAGCGGTGGCACGAGCGATCAAAGCTGAGGCGCTGGCGTCCAAAGTATTGCAGGTGGCAAAGACAACTGAACAAGAGCTGAGCGAACCGCAGCCAAAACTACCGCAGCTTATCGTACCGATTGATAATGGTGCTGAGGCTAGCCGTGTGGATGGTGTGACGATACTAGCCGCGCAAAGCTTAAAGACAGTTTGTGACCACTTACAGTCGTTAGCGAACCCAAGCGCAGCCTATGAATCTTTGGACGTTGTACAACCGAGTCCAGCACAGCAGCATGTTGGCTATCAAGTGGATTTGGCTGATGTCAAAGGACAGCATCATGCACGGCGCGCGCTAGAGATTGCCGCTGCTGGTGGTCATTCGCTGTTATTTACAGGTGTAATAGTTCCAAATTAATGGCAAAAAATCTAAATTGATGGCACAATAATATCATTGATAAATGTGAGAACTATATGAGCCATTTTTTTACTAAAGACAGTCCTAGAGAAAAATATAAAAATTCCTTCGACATTAGTAACTACATAAAGCCTCATTCTCAGGTTGATTATGATACAGATGCTAATTCTGAACCTGACCGTAATTATACGATAAATCATTTTAATAAGAATTTTGAATATGTGGTCGTTTGGTATGACAAGGATTTTATTGCACCTACTAATGCAAGCTCAAGCTCCAACAGCAACGGAACAGTTACCTATGTAGATGTTTTATTCGCTAATTTAACAGAGCCTAAGTATATTAAAAAAGAAAATGGAGAAGAAGCTACTAGCTATTTAAAGTTAAGAATTCATATCAACCACATACATAAATTACCTTTCGGTAGTATTTGGAAAAATGGTAAGTCAGAAGAGCGCTTTGTTCTTAATTCCTATGAAGTTGAAGTTGAAGATAATTATAATATTCACTCTTTTTCAAAAGCATATTTTGATATGAGAGTTGGAGCAGAAATAGACCTTAAAGAAAATCCTACATTTGAGGAAACTATCAAAAGAAGCCAACTAATAAATGAAATGCCATTCGATAGTACAAAATACTTTGAAAAAATAAATGGCTATGATAAAAATCAATTAATAAATATTGAAGATGGTGAACATAAAATTATCGTTCACCCTTTATCTTTATTCATTACCCATTATGGGTATTCCATGGATATAAAACGTATTATTAGTAGATATAATTTGGATACTATAGAGAAAAAACTGATTCCAAGAAACAAACAGATCGAAGAAAAAATGAAGGCCGAGGGAGTTGATGAATATGTTGTATTACCTCCAAAATTCACTCAAAGAGACGCAGTATTTCTACATCAGTTAAAATATAACTTAGACGTATGGAAAAAAGTTGAGAAAATACACAACAATATTCAAGAGGCTAAAGATAATAAAAAAAGAAACGTTCGAATTGATTTTTGGTATCAACCTTTGACCTTACATATTAAGGGTATCCCTATCGGGGATAAAATATTATGCGCAAATATTATCGGTATCAGTGAACCTAAACTTGATCCTATTAACCTTGTTCTTCAACCAAAAAGACGACTTAGCACTGATGAATCTATAGAGATTCAAGATTTTTTGACAGTAAGGCAGTACATACCACCAGATAATATTGAAGATCTAGATTTTACTCACAACCCTGTAAATAATCTAACGACTTTAATATTACTCGAACGATTGGAGAGAATTGGTGATCTAGTCATAATCAACAAACTAACAAACGGTATAATTTCTAAACCTATTGATGATAGCACACGCTTTGTAAAAGAAGAGATGCCAGAGGAACTAGGTGTAGGAGAGAAAATTGGGAGAGGATCAACAGGTTTAGCCAAGGGACTTTTTGATGTAAAAGAAGACGATCAATCTCGCTTTAATAAAACTTGGAATCATGCTAAAGAGTACTCGAAACAAAATCATGGAACCGCACGCTGGTTTACTTTTGGTCAGGGTCTTCAAGAGCAGGACGATTTCTATGTGATGTCTTTAGCCAAGTTACACTCTACTGCTCATGATTTATACTGGCCTGAGTATGTTTTAGTCATAGAATTGCAAATTGCGGAAAATAAGTATTATATTTTAGAGTTTGGAGAAGTAAAGTTAAAGAAGAAAAATGACTCAAAAAGCAATGGAACAAGAGTAAAAGGTTTTAATGGCATCGCTTATAAAACTGACAATGATGAAGATTTTTTCAGTAAGGACGGTAAGCTAGTTGAATTGATAGCAAAAGTTGTAAGTTTAAACGGAACTCTAAACTCTGAATTTACTAACTTTTACAATGGGAAGTTAGCTTTGTTTAAGCATCCTAACTCGATTAACAGTAATTGGGTCAGAAACGGTATAGATAACTTATAACACACTTAAAATCTAATCAATTCAAATATAAAAATTAGTATTATTATCGACAACGCGATTATATTCAGAGTAACCTAATAATAGGTATATCTGCTTCTGCCCAGTCTAGCTCATGAAGTTCCTGCTTTGTAAGCCACGATAGGTTATTATGTTCTACTTTTTTTATAGATTCTTTTTCATAAATGCTGCATCTATAAAAAGTGATATGAACCTTAAAGTCTGGGTACTGATGTTCTATTTTTTTTAATATTGATACTATTTCAATATGTGCATCTAGCTCTTCTAATATCTCACGGTGGAGTGCTTGTTCGTGAGTCTCGTTAGACTCAACTTTACCACCCGGAAATTCAAATTTATACGATAGATATTCGAACTTACTTCTTTTCCTTTGTGCGCATAGATATTTATCGTCGTGCTTTATTACTGCGGCAACAACACTAATCACACTCATAACAGCCTCTTACTGGAAAAAAGATGATCATTTCATATCAATCAAGAGAACTAAGAGATAGCTCAATAGACGACTTTCTTAGTTTCTATCAGCTTACAGAAGAAGCTAGAGAAAAGCTAAAGTTTATCTTGACGACCTTAGCAGCAGGGGACACTCTACAAGATATACCTACTCAAAATGACTTCTATTTTGAAAAAGATACTTTGCAAGTCAATTTGACTAGTGATATTGTAGCTCAATTTTCTATAGCCAATAAGTCACACTTGGGTAAAAGTGCAAGTTACGACTGGGAAACAGTTAGTAGACTAAAACTCAAATACATAGGAGAAAATAGCAATGATACACGATTTTCAGCCTAATTGGGTTTACCACCCTTCTCAAACCATACTAAAATTTCTGGAAGGAAGTAATGTTGACCCATCTTGTCTGAGTGGCAGTTTTCTTAAGAAGCTAAACAATCAACAGATAGATATCGATTCCGATACAGCTATTTACCTAGCTCGACTTATAGGTGGGAGTGAAGATTTTTGGTTAAATATACAAAACAACTATGAGAAGAGTATTAGAAGATTTCAAGAGAGCAATATCGATAGCAATTTTGAAGATTACTATACACTTGTTCAAGAGATGAAAAAAAGATCGTGGTTACCAAGTTCAGATTATAAATACCTTGATCAATTGAACTTAAAAAGTTTTTTTGGTATTTCAGACTTGAGTCCATTAAACGAAGAAAGTATATACAAGAATTTCTTAGGATCAAGGTATAAAAAAATTGGAAGCTATGAATTTTCAACATTGAACATTGCAGCATTTATGCGTATGGCAGAGTTAGAGTTTAAGAAGCAACATATCCTAAACGATTTCAATAAGTCTCTTTTTATAGAAAAATTACAAGAAATTAAAACCTTATCTAGAAAAAGAGGGTTAAGGAATTTTAAGAAAGATTTACTAGAAATTTGTATTGAATGCGGTGTAGCCGTAGTGTTCTTAAGCACTTTGGATAAATGCCCTATAAGGGGCGTATCAAAGTTCATAGAGGGCAAAGGAATGATTGTTATTACTAACAAATACAATCAAGACCACCTCTTTTGGCAGACTTTTTTTCATGAGGCTGCACATCTAATTTTACACCAAGATGAAATGACACATTACGATTTTGGTGAACCTAAAGATAATGAACAGCATGATGAGTGCGAAAAGGAAGCTGATGAATTTATGGTTTCACAGTTAATCTACCCTTTCACCTTAAAAGAGATTGAACAAAAAGTTGATTTTAAATTAGTACGTAGAGACAAACGTTCTAGCTTTGCAAATTTGTGTAGGGTCGCTAACGAAGTTAATCTGTCACCAAGCCTACTTATAGGAGTATTGAAATCTTCTCAAAAAATAGATTACAGGTATTTTAATGATAGACATAGGCCTATATTCGATAACTCCTCTATACCAGAGGTACTTAGCTAAACCTTGGCATATTATGTAAATAACAGGTGATAAAGGGTAGGGTTTAAATTGACTACCCTTTATAAGTATAAAATACATTAGGTGATTTTTGCCAGTTGCATAATGCGTCTTCCATCTCTTGATAGCCAATTTCGAGGTGATCTGCTAGACCCATAGCGTAGCTATCTAATTGCTTATCTGAGAAACTACCAAAGATAAGTTTAGCCCCGTCTTTAGGACCAGTTGACCCAACGATATGGCAGCTATCAGCTTCAACGTTAACCAAATCAGTCTTAGATAGCATAGACAAATAGTCAAATGTCGATAATCGCCCAAAGCTATGTATATTGCGTCGAATTACTGGGAAAAGAATTCTAAAATGTTCTTTAGGATCTTCTAAACTGTTATTTATGAACAGGTTATAATGACCACCATTAACTTTAACAAAGTTTATGTAATCTTCAAGCACTCTAGGTATATCTCTTAAAGTCTTAAACTTCGCATGATTACCAAATTTTGGTTTGTTTTGTGAGTTGATAAGATTATCTGCTAACCTAGGAAGTATTTGAGTATTATTACTAGCAACTTCCCACGTCAATTTTTCATCTACACCTGAGTATAGTTGCCTCAAGAAATTCCAATTTGATTGGTAATTCTCTGCTGTATAGACTAACAAAAAAGTCAACCAACATGCTTCATCATAATTTCTGTCTTTTAGGTATAAAATTGCTCTTACTGGGTCAAAAATGGTGTCTTGAGGGTCTAACCTTCGGGTATCAATATCTCTGTTTGAAACAGCATTGAAGTATTTAACCCGCTTCATGCTTTCGATAATTTGCATAGCTAAAACCTCATATGAAATTCTAGAAAGCCCGCAAGAAAGCCCTTCGTTTGTAAGGTATTCGGTAATGTCATTAGCTAATATGACTGAATAATCGATTCTTTCTTGATATTTCATAAACGCCCTACTTAAAATTTTTTCTGTTAATTTCATTAATTTTTTTATCTAGAAAATAGAGTATAGGGTCACTTCTACATAAATCTCTAAGCTCTTTTAATTCGCTTTGTCTACCTTGCTTAGCGTATGAATAAGACAATAGAATTATAGCTATCTCTTGCCAAAATATATCTTTAATGCTGTGGATATCAAAGTCGTCCTGTAAAGACTTTGTTCTCAGCTTTTCTTCTAATTCTTTAATGGTATTAAAATCATTCTCTAAATAAGAAGGGTTTATGGGTTCCATCGTAGCTTTGTTTTGCCATCCTTCAATATGTAAAAAATTATCAACTGTAGTTTTATCCTCATGATAGATATGTAGACTGCCAACGAAGTGTGTATAGATGCCTAATTCTAACGCTTCATTATCCTTCGCTAACTCTGCCCACATGAGTTCTTGGATAAGGGTAAAACTAAATAAGTCATGTATTAGGCCCTTAGTAGCATCATTAGATCTCATTATTGTAGTCAAGTGGAGAGCATTATCTCTGACGAAGAACTGTAATGAACAGGTACAAGGAATGTCTCTAGAGTCGTCCCTAAAAAGATCTTCTTTATCATATATCGATATTACAGCTCTTCGTGTTTCAGGCTTTCGTTTGAGAAGATCTTTAATCGCTTTAAATTGATTCTTTATACCAAACATTCTAGAACCATACGCACCCAAAACAGGGGCGTTTTCACCTTGTTTATAGTCGATAAAATCTCGGTAGTTTGATATGTAATACTCTATGAACTCAATACTATCACTTCCGTTCACGTACCAAAAAAACTCGCCTATACAGCTGATCAGTTTGCTTCTAGATTCTGAGATACTTAGTCTTGCTCTGGGGTTAGTTAAAATAAGTTGAACATTTCTAATTTCATTGTTTCCCCCTTTTGAAGACTCTACCTCATCTCCGCAATTTACGATTTGAGAGAAAGTTGAGTTCAATAGATCATCCAACGAATCTTCTTTAATAATCATCTTAACACCTTACTTAAAATAAGCTCATTTGATTCGTATTCAGGGTTAAAGAGCGATTGTATTCAAGCTCAGCTTTTAACTTTTTTGCACATTCAATTATTTTTTTTCTATTTGATGGTAAAGCTCCTCTACTGATAGCTATTTCTCTGGTTCTGACAGTAATATCATAATGAGGATAACTGGCATTTTTATGAAACCATCGTTTGTCTACATTAATAAGCAAAGCAAAGTCATGCAGCTCATCAAGACTGTCGGCCAGCAAGTGACACCACTTATCTTGCCTAAAACTTATATTTGCAAAATCTACGTAGACAGCCATGAGTTTGCTCCTGTCAAATAAGGTTAGAATATACTTTAAAAAATAACTAGACTATAGTACTTTAATTATTATGTCACTAAAATAGGAAAAGGTACTGAAATTAAGTTTTTCTGTGGTAATGGGTTGACCCATGCTGCATGTGGGATTTCATAAACTATAAAAGTACTCTAACAACTTATAAGATTAGAATGAACAATTATATAGCTGTTTTCCTAGTATTCCCCATGCTGGCAATCCCACTTGTGGCTTTCTGGCTGTGTTTGAAACCTAAATGGTTACAGTCTACTAACTTTCTGCCAAGTAATAGAATATTATTTGCTTTAGTTGCGACTATATCTTGGATTATATCTATCCTGATAATCATCATAGCGTATGACTGGGAGCATCAAACAACTGTGTCAGAGCAACTGGTAGCTGGTCTAGGCTGTCTCATATTTAGCTTTGGGTTCATACTAATGTTCAAAGAAAAGCTAATTACGGAAAAGTAAGCTATGCGTAAAATCGACGAAAAATTCTTAAAATTATCAATAATATTTACTTTTTTTGCCTTAATCGGATACTTTGCGTTGAGCTTTATTGCTGAAAACCATATTTCTAATACAACTGGTAGTGTTGGTATTAATCAAGCGCCTTTAGTTGTTATTGATACATTACAAGGAGACTGGTTGTTTGGCTACCTACTTCTATTAGGGGTATTAGTTTTGCATTGGACAATTAAGCGAGTAACGAGCTGATGAGTAAGCGAGAGTTGAAGGCTCTTCAAAGGAGGTTCAATAACAAACTAGATAAAGAGGGAATCACGGTAGATTTTTATAATCGTCATGAAGCTTTGAAACCTACACTAGACGAAATAGGCCGAGCGCTTGCAAAGAAGCACAATACTGCTAATGAAAAAGATTATGAATGGATGAAGTGGCTTATTGTTATCGCTTCTGGAGTATTCTCAGTCATAGTGTCTCAAATTACTAGAATGTCCCCAGCACTTGACAGTTCCCTGCTGTTCATACAGAGTAATCAGTTATTTCTATTTAAAGGAGCCATTATCGCTAATGCCTTGGGTATTATCTTTGGAGCTGTTTATTTGTATGCCGATATAAGAAGTGAAAGAGATTTAGCTGATAAACTAAGTATTCAACGTTTATACTTACTTTTAGAAGGAGCTAATAGGTACGAGTCCATTATTCCTTCTAGCAACTTTCGCATATTCTCATATTGTAAAAGAGCTAGTCTACTTTGCTTTTTAGCATCTATTGGAGCTTGGATTGTATTTATTTGGCTAATGTAATACGTTTTAAAAGAGGGTTTATGCAAAACCTAATAGAAGCAAGACAGTTAAGTTTAGTTTTTCCTGAATCATCATTGCCTTTATTTTCAGAAATTGATATTTTTTTGACTAATGAGTTACATGCGTTAATTGGCAGAAACGGAGTAGGAAAATCCTGTTTAGCAGCAATACTAGCAGATAGGTTGCAGCCTAGTATAGGTTGCAGCCTAGTGAAGGTGTTGTACAACGCTTTTGCAAAATAGGCTACTTGGCTCAGGGAGAAACTGAAATAGTAGGAACCGCAGGTGATGTTTTAGGTGTTAGTGAGATACAACGAGTAAGCTCACGTATTCTCAATGGTGAAGGTACACCGGAAGATTTTAGTTTTATGGACGGTAAGTGGAATTGGGAAGCTGAAACAGACGCCTTATTGGCAGAAGGTGAGCTATCACTAGATGTTCTTAAGCGTCCATTTAAGTCACTTAGCGGTGGTGAGCAGACACGTTTAAAACTGTTAGCATTAAAAAGGCAAGGATGTAAGTTTTTAATACTTGATGAGCCTAGCAACCATTTAGATCAGGATGGTCGCGTGTGGTTAGCTCAATGGCTAGAGAGTTTTAATGGCGGTGTTTTATTAGTGTCACATGATCCCATTTTATTAGAACAAGTACAGATCGTTTATGAATTAACGAGTATGGGGATTTCAATAAGTCGTGGTGGTTGGCATGATTGGCTAGAGAGTCAAGAACAGCTACTTTTAGGTGCGCAAAGAAGTGCTGATCAGGCAAAAAAAGAACTACAGCAAGCCAAGCGAGAACAGCAGGTTGCTCAAGAGAAGACCGAACAGCGCCAAAGTCGCGGTAAAAATAAACGTAAAGATAGCAATCAAAGTAAAATTATTCTAGATCGTGAGTTAGGGCGCTCAGAGGCTACTCAATCACGTAAAGCGAAGCTACACGATGATCGAATACAAAATGCTAGCGGACAAGCAGCTAGTGCTAAGGCACAATTAGAGATTATAGAACCGCTTGCCATCGTAACGGCTACTCCCGAAGTTACCAGTAATCCACTGCTGCATCTATCTGATGTTGTCTTACCTTTTGGCATGGCAACTACATTGAGTTTGATCGTGAATAAGGGCGAACGCATTGCCATTACTGGTAAGAATGGTAGTGGCAAATCCACTTTACTAAAAGTAATATCAGGTCAGCTTGAAGCGTTGCGAGGTGAAATAGCAGTTACTCAGTCCTATCGCCTTATGGATCAGCATTTTTCTTTTCTCGATAAAGATCTGTCCGCATTAGATAATTTTCGTCAGCAGGCGTCTGGTTGGACAGAAGATTTATATCGAACTCGATTGGCGCAACTGAGAATTAAGGGAGATGCTGCAATCAAGCCAGTCAATACATTAAGCGGTGGCGAACAATTAAAAGTAGCCCTTGCATGCTTGTTTTGTGGTCCTACTGCTCCAGCCTTACTGCTACTAGATGAACCTGACAACCATTTAGATATAGAATCAAAAAACTTGCTCCAGCAAGCATTACACGACTATACAGGTGCAATTATCTTGGTATCTCATGATCAGAGTTTTATAGAAGCTATAGGTGATATGGATAATCTAACATTAAAAAAATAGTTTTGAGATATAAATATTAATAGGGGAAAGTGTATGCTTAGTATATTAAGCCATTGATTGATATATATTTAATGCCGTATATATAGATTATAAAACAGATAAATGAAGCAAATCAGGTTTTGTTTGTATTTTGAGTATTTGAGCTTTTAAACCAAAGAGAATTATATGACAGCAGTTGTAGCGATCTTAAATAAGACAGGTATGGCATTAGCCGCAGATAGTGCTGCGACAATTACTAATGGTGATAAATCAACTAGCAAGGTTTTTAATACAGCTAACAAAGTCTTCACTTTATCAAAACACCATCCAGTTGCGATCATGATCTTTAACAATGCAGAGTTTCTTTATACACCTTGGGAGCTAATCA
This sequence comes from Psychrobacter sp. AOP30-A2-5, assembly GCF_052378115.1. Lineage (NCBI taxonomy): Bacteria > Pseudomonadati > Pseudomonadota > Gammaproteobacteria > Moraxellales > Moraxellaceae > Psychrobacter > Psychrobacter sp. AOP30-A2-5. The sequence continues at coordinate 69,903 of NZ_JBQSXK010000013.1, forward strand.
TCAAGTTGTATAGAAAAAGTTTAAAGAAAAGATCATTCAGAACTGTTAAAGAGTACAGCGATGATTTCAGGAAATTTCTTATAAAAAATGAATTATTGAACTTTAGAAAAAAAGAAAAAGCTTTTCTTACAACGAAGTTACAGATCATAGTCAATAAAATTATAAATGATGTAGGAAACCAACTATTAGATCAGGGTGATTATGACACTTTGTTAGTATTACAAGATTTAGATTCGTATGAAGATATACCATCTGAGAAAATCGACAGCGTGAAAAAAGTAGCAGCTATACTAGACAGTATAGTTGATCAAGATATCTTAATTTTCAATGCCTTAGATAAGATAGAAGGTCTAGATGAGGTAGATCTAAAAAGTTTTAAGCAGAGTAATGAGGATTTTATCTATGAAGTTATTGATGATGTACTTATAAATAGTACTCCATTACTACTACATTCAGATAATATTGAAGGATTAAGAGCAAAAATTGCTGATTTGTTCATTAGTATTTTATCATCTAATTGCTTTTTGTTAGGCTTTACAGGATTAGTTTTTGTAGGCTACGGTAATGAACAATTATATCCAGCTCTATATTCTATCCAGACGGATGGAGTGGTCAGTGGGAACCTTCGTTACAGTGTTACTGGTGATATCTCAATTAGTGATGAACATCACTGCGACCTTGTTCCGTTTGCACAGACTGATGTAATGAATACTTTTATTCGAGGCATGAACCCTGAGGTGTATAATGTTGTCAATGATTCATTATATAAGTCACTATCGAGTACTTTAGATACTTATAACGATACAATTATTGCGAATACAGAGGGAGAAGTTGATGAGGGGCTTCTAGAAACTTTAAAGCAAGAGTTTAAAGAAAGTATTATGGTATCGATGCAAAATAATATAGAATCTGTTCTACATAACTCCCATATACAACCAACTTTACAAGCTTTAAGATTTCTATCTAAGGAAGATTTAGCGGAACTTGCAGAGAGTTTGATCTATCTAACATTTCTGAAAAGACGAACTACGTCCTCATTGGAAAGTGTTGGTGGTGCGATTGATGTAGCAATTATTAGTAAAGGCGATGGCTTTATTTGGAAAAAGCGAAAACATTATTTTGAAGATAAGCTCAATCAACATTTCTTTCAAAATTACTTTGATTAGTGAGTTGCTGCAATTATTCCAATAAGGAGATATACCATGTTAAACAAAACTGAATTTCCATTTGCGTTTGATAGTAACACTTACAGCACGGTAAGAAAGAATAAAGATGTATTTCTTCTTGGAAAAGATAAATTAACTGAAGAAGAGATGTACAGTGATATTTATAAAAATCGTGAGCGTATTTCAGACCATATAGCTAGTAAAGCATCAGCTAGATTTAAACAAAGTTTAATAAATAAAGGGCTCCTCAGCGAAGAGAAAGTTGAGGCTTAAAAGTTTGCAAATAATCAGTGACAATGTAAAAACCAGAAACTAGAGTTTCTGGTTTTTTTTAGCAAAAAGATAGTGGTAAGTAGGCTGATCAGAATCGTAGAGTGTTCAACGGGTTGACTGCAAATATTTTAATTTGAACATAACGCTTCACAAGGGATACAGTCTTTATCACTATCAATGGCGGTATTACGTAAGCATCCGACCATCCCATCTTTTCCTCACTTAAAAAATGCGAGATAGTGTCCACGATTAATAATCGTGGACACTAACATGACAACACAACCACCTAACAAACCCAAACGTAGAACTTACAGTGCTGAGTTTAAAGAACTTTTAGTACAAGAAGCGATTGGCATCGACCACTTTTTAGACGCCTGCTGAGTTGCTAGGTAGACTACCTTGAATGCTGCCTGATCAGACGGGAACACCTTACGTTTATTCACCGCTGTCCGAATCACGCTGTTTAAAGACTCAATAGCATTGGTGGTATAAATCACTTTTCTGATATCTTTCGGATACTCAAAGAACACCGTTAAGCCCTCCCAGTTATTACGCCAAGACTTGATGACATGTGGGTACTCTGTGCCCCAAGTCTCATCAAAGTGCTCAAGGTTGGCCTCTGCTATCTCAAGCGTATCAGCACCATAAATTGCCTTTAAATCAGCCGCTACGGCCTTCTTATCCGTCCACGGCACAAACTTCATTGAGTAACGCACCATATGCACGATACACAGCTGAACCTGAGTGTTGGGGTAAACGGTATTGATGGCATCAGGAAAGCCTTTTAAACCATCAACACAGGCAATCAGGATATCTTGCACCCCGCGGTTTTGTAGTTCAGTGAGAACACCCAGCCAGAACTTAGCGCCTTCATTCTCTGATAGCCACATACCAAGCAGCTCTTTTTTACCGCTAAGATTGACGCCTAGGGCTAAGTAAATGGCTTTGTTGATGATCTGCTTGTTTTGACGTATCTTCACGACGATGCAGTCCAAATAGACGATAGGATAAACACTGCTCAGCGGCCTGTTCTGCCAAGCGGTGATGTCCTCTAATATGTTATCGGTGACTCTTGAGACAAGAGAGCTTGAGATGTCGACATCGTAGAGCTCTTTAATGCTCTCTACGATCTCAGTGGTGGTTTGACCCTTGGCGTAAAGGAATATGATTTTATCATCAAGGCCACTAATACGGGTTTGATGCTTACTGACAAGTACAGGCTCAAAGCTACTGTCGCGGTCTCTGGGGGTGGAGATCTCAAGCTCGCCTATGTCACTGCGGACTCTCTTTTTAGTGTGCCCGTTACGCTTATTAGGCTTGTCTGCTTTCTCATGCTCGGGGTAGCCGAGATGGTCTTCCATCTCAGCCTCTAAGGCAGTATCGATAAACGACTGCATGAGCTGCTTCTGAAAGTCTTTGATGTCATCGAAGCTGTTCATGCTACCAGCCATTTGCTCAGCCAGCTTTTTAATGTCAGATTGAGTAGTCATTGCTTATTCTCCTGTTAGTGGATTATAAGCAGTTACACAAAGTTTGGGAAAGGCTCTCTACAACTTAAATTATATGCAAAATTATACCACTTTCATTAATAGCTTATTAATCTTTGAAGTAGTTTGACAGCGTCATTTCTATAAGTTTTGTTATGTAAACGCCTTATATTTAACACAGCATCTAGCTTCTTTTTAACTAGTCGATTGATGTATTCATTACTAATAATCGGTTTAACGGCGTATATGTCAACATCTTTTTTAGAATAGTTTTTTATTGCTATTGTCTGAAAAACCAGCTAATAAGATCCTCTATTTACAAAATAGGTAGGTAAATGCAATACTTCATTTTTTTGGATACCAAGCCAATCCTCATGCACCCCTGCAATAAAAAATAATACAGGTTGTTCTTTGAAGTATTTGCACGTTTTACTCCATTCTCTATAGTCTGTAGAAGAAGGTTTAGCGTTCTTTTGTGGATGCGTATGCCACTCTCCTAAATACTGAATACGACCTTGACTAGAATCATGCAATTGATTTAAATGCTCTTGATGACCATGTACGCCTCTTTTATAGTAAACGGGCGTTCTAAAATCAGTTATCTTCGGTGTAGACAGGTGCATAACGTGAATGTCCTCGCCATGCAATCCCCGTTTTTCACCCATTAAAATGCCACAGCTTTCTAGCTGTGAATAATATTTCCTTTGTCTAAACCTATCTATTATTTCTAGGACATGAACTTCAAAGCTGACCATACGGATCGGACATTCATTTTTAAAAAACCAAGTATTGTTAATCATGGTCTGGCACATACATGACAGTCCTCATGTGGTAAAAAGTCAGCACTTTGTAGTTTCTTCCCGTGCCACTTTTCACTATACCGTGTTCTATAACGTGGGCTTACCTCTCCTTTCAACCAGTCTAATACCATATCAGTTACTAAAGAGGCAGTAGACATACTTGATGAAACGGCATAGGGTGTAAAGTCAGTACAGGCTCTAATAGCAGTAATAGGTTCTACGCCTCCTTCTAGTGCGTCGTATTCGGCTCGAATATGATGTCCATTCTTATTAATACAAGAGCGACAGGCACTTGCGACCATCTTATCGTAAAATAAAGACTGGACACATTCACCATTATTTCTAATCCAAGCATGGATAATAGGTGCAGTTATCTTTTCTGATTGATCGTAATTTTCATTGATACGTTGAGACACAGCAGAACTTGCCGTAGCATCAATTATTAAATCCACATCTGCCATAAGACCCATCTTATTTAAAATAGAGCTGGGATAAGCTTCAATATTCATATTAGGTAATTGATTCTCAATCTCTTTTTTTAGAACAGTAGCCTTGTTTTGATACAAATAGTTTTTACCTAGAACGTGCCTTCCTAAGTTTAATGAAGATAATTTATCATTATCAATTAAGATCAACTTTCCATTATTAGCCCCAGCACCTAAACGGGCTAACGCTAACGCGATATAACCACCGATAGCACCGCAACCAATTATTAATACCTTCTTGTCGATCAAACTAGGCTGTTCCAACTTTTTGATATTCCTTTCAAAAATGTGATGAGGTGTATAATTAAAAGAACTTAGCAGAAAAATCTTACTTTGACTCAATATCTTTTGTCGATAATTTTTTGAGAGATGTAAGTCTCCTTTGTATTGATAAGCCTTGTTTAATAAAGATAGGTCAATTCTAAAGCTAAGTGTTTCACTATCTATAATTAAGCATCCTGTAAAATCATAGTTGGATTCTTTCTCAGATATGTCTATATCTTTGATATGATTAACGTATCCAAAGATAGCTGATTCAAGTTGAGAATAGGCGCTCAAAGAAATCTTCTTCAACCAGTTGCTAAATGTTTTAAAAGGGATTCCATTCAATGAGCTTTCATCTATAAATTGGCGTGGAATGAAATGAGGCTGATAAGAGCTGCCTAAATTAATCACATGACATAGAGTGTTCGAACGCTCTTTTAAGTTTAAGACTGCAAAATTATGGTAGCCTGATGTATCATTAACTATAGAAAGAATAGAGCTGTAGTGTTTTGAATATTTTGGATTAGCATCAATATCAGTAGTATTATTTAAATGATATTGATGATTTTCACTATTACGAGTTGCTATTTGTTGCCATAAAAAAACGATTTCTTGCATTGTATCTTTGGATCGATAATGCTGATCAGTTAGCAGTTTAGTAACTATGTTTTTAGATTGATTGAAACAATATTCGACAACAGATAATTTATCGTAAGTATCAAATGATATCGTATTGACCAATGCGTAGCACAGGTAATAATAGACCTTATCATCAAGCACCCATCGTTTAAGAAATAGGTGAGGTGAAGGTAGAAGATTTTCGATAGCGCTTTCTGGTATAGACCTTACATATACAGAAGGCAACTCTATAAAATCCCAATCGGACACCTGTATTAGTAGCTCTATCTGGTATTTTCTACTTATATTTAAACGTATAATCCATGTATCGAGATAAGCTCGATTAGATACTACTTCATTTTGCCCTCTTAAATACAATGAAGGCTGCGCTCTACGTGAAAACGTCCAGTTAGGGTAGCGACTACTAATACCTATTATTACATCAGTACGATTCATAAATCTAAATCAACCGCCAATTTGTGGCGGGATAATAGCTGCACTTGCTGCTACCTGTACAGGTCTAGAACTAGGCTCTATGACACTAATAGAAACTAAATCCTCATTATCTGCTATTTTATCGCCAAGACTTGTTTTTAAGAGAGTGAGGCATTGTCTTGCGGCGGTTGCCTTAGTTGAACAATATTCAAGTGATTCATAAAATTGTTTAGCCAAACGATTATCTTCAGTTCTATACTCATGTGTATCATCTTTATAATCGTTAAATACTTCAGTTTCATGATCTTTTATATCTTTGCAAGTAACGTCTTGCAAAAACCTATCAGGAAGCATCGAGACTACTTGTATTAGCGCTTTATCATCTCGTTGCTGAGTGTATTTATACGTATCAACTGTTAATATCATAAGCGCTAATGAAGTAGGTGCTTTGCGGTGTTCAGGGTTAAAATTATAGTCTCTCCACGCCTTAATATAGCGAACTATAGATCTTAACTGTTGGCCTTCACCAGGAAGTTCACTACATTCCTTCAAAAACCATTCACGAACACGTTCACAGTTAGATACTTTCCACTTACCATCATTTCTGATTAGCGAAATATCCTTTATATAAGATTGAGTCGACTCGTTTTTTTGTGTACTGTCAAATTGGTTACTTTCAAAAGATTCACTCAAGTTAATAATGCCTGAACTACGAGTAAAGTTAGACTCTCCAAAAAAATCTGATAAATCTTGTGGTTGAGTATCTTCACTGAAATTTAAAGATCCTTCATATTTCCGATTTGATAAACCATCAAAGCTTTCGTTACTTTCGACAACGTCTGAGTTCTTACGACTTGAAATAGGTACATCCTTTAAGTCATTAAACATATCGTTAGGAACGGCGTACAAAGGAATATCGAAATGAGCGTCTGCCATGAATCCCCTTATACGTAGACAACTTGGGTTGGTATCATCTAGCTGCCAATTTTGATTAAAACAAAGTTGAGATAAGCATTGCTTAACATGGCCTATTAATACTTCTGCATCATTTTCTTGATCGCCTGAGAAACAATTTTCAGGCAGATAGCACCCATAATCAAAATCTATTTCTTGACCTTCGCGATTTGGTACATTACAAGTACCATAAGCCCATGAACCTTGTAATCTAAACTTTGGTTTAGTACCATATTTTTCTTCAAGCTTAACTTCAAGCGCTCCTTGCACAAGATCTTTGCAGTTTTTAAAAATATCTAGCTGATCTTTTGTAGGCAATAACTGAGTAAAAAAACCTTCTGGTTCATTACGTAAAACTCGATGAAAATTATTAGTAGGTATTTCATTATTCATTATCTTGCTCCTCAGTATTTACCCAAGTAGGTATAGTAGTTTGTTTTTTAAGTAAAGCTGATATAAATGGAGTCCCTAACGCATCTTTAGAAGCCTCGTGGGCATGAGAAAGTAATACTTTGGTTGCATATTCATCAGCTCTATCTAACCCTATATAATTTGTTGCATTTTTAGATACATCTGAATCTATATCAAAATACCTATTACCTAGCATATGCTTAGTCATATGAGTCATCATTTGCTGCTGACTTGCAAGAGTGAGTTCTATTATGTTCTTAGGAGCTTTGTTCAAAAAGAGACCATTAGCCCAATCTGTCATACCCCCTTGCTGGTTTTTCCTATATACGTCAGAAGTATGAGAAGATAGTGTACCTACATGTAATAAATATATATTCTCTTTAGGTATTTCAAAAAAATGCTGGGCTTCATGTATTGCCAGTAGACTTGGATTATTAGCAAAAAGTCCACCATCTACATAATTTGCATCTTTGAAATGGTATTTAGGAAAGTATATGGGTGCAGCGGAGGTTGCCATAGCTACATCCACGATGTCATGTTTGGCATCACGAAAAAAGCTGTGGTGATGTGGTGTTTTAAAAACCACTGGTCGTCCAGCGGAGAAGTTAATAGCAGGCACTATCACATTGTGCTTTAAATCACCTATTTTTTTATCTAAGAAGAATTGGCTTATTTGTGCTTTCAGATAGTCATTACCATAAGTGGCTTTGAATATGGAGAAGAAACTGAACCTCTGTTTCGTAAATATCCGTTCTCCATGCTTTACAAACATATCGACAACGTCTTTCATTGGAACTTCATACGCCACTGCTAAAGCGACTACTCCACCAATCGATGTACCTGCTATAAGGTCGAAGTAGCGTCCAATAGGCTGATTAGTTTGCTCCTCTAAATCGGCTAAAACTTTGGCCGTATATAATCCCCTATAACCGCCTCCCGAAAGCGTTAATATTCTAAATTCTTTATCCATTTTGAATCTCTCTTATTATGTATTTAAAGTAGATAACACTAGGGCTCGCAGTTTTTTTAAAAGGGAATGAGATTATTAGCAATATCTATTCTATCGTCTATCTAGACTACATTGTAGTTAATGTGCGTCAAAATAAGCATATTATGAATATGGCTGTTTATCTGACTCTAGGTGTGGAACTTGATGGTAAAAAAGGTTTCCGATGCTATTAACATGGCTTACCCCAGCGCTAATCTTCAGCTGTGTATTGTACAAATGGTCTGTTATTCAATGGAGTGTGTACCACAGATAGATAAAAAGGCAGTAATGCCTGATTTAGAGGCGATCTGTGGCGCTGATAAGTTTGAAATAGCGAAGGCTAGTCTTAATCATCTAAAAGTATGGGGAACAGTAAGTACCCACAGGTGGTTAAGCCTTGGTGTAATAACTGGGAGTGCTTAACTGTATTTCTTAACTATCCTCAAGACATTAAAAAAGCCACTTATACTATTGATTATCTAAACAGTGTGTTTTGTACTGCGGTAAATAAGCGTAAGGTATCTTCCTCTGATCAGGCAGCATTTAAAGTAGTGTGCTTAGCAACCCAGTCGGCATCTAAAAAGTGGTTGATACTAATTCATAACTGAGCATCTGTACTAAGTCGTTTTAGGATTAAGTGTAACTTCCGTTTGGATTGATGCATATTTATCCAAACGGAAGTTACACTTAACTTGGATTGAACTCTTTTAAAAAGCCTCTTTCATAGAATATTAACAGAGGTAGACTTTACAGAAACTAACATTTTATTCCAAAAATTATCCCATAGTTGACAGTATTCTAAAGCGTAAGTTCGGAGGTCTTCTACAGAGTGCAGGTGCAGTGAGTGCGTGATTAATAGCCATAGATCATTTTCATGATAGTCATCTGAAGCTACTGTAGTTATATCAGAGGTAGTACCATGAACATAATAATAGCCATCTTTGGTGTTTATTCCAGCATTCTCAACAGCCTGTTTTAAAGGAGCTGAAAACGCTATAACTTGTTGCTCTGCAACTGCAAGTAATAAAAGTAGCTTTATATAATCATCATAAGCTTCTTCCAAATATATTCTCAGGTCGGTAGATTCTTCTGTATATGCGTGATTCGAATCAATTTCTGAACTTATGTTTAACTGCCCTAAGACTTTTTTGAAAAGACAGAAGTGTGAGTTAAGAGGAGTCAGGCCATCATTGGTCTCAAAAGAAAAACCAAACTCGTCTGCTATATTCAGTCCTAGCAAAAAACGAGGATACATTTTCACGGACGAATATATTTTTTTATCTAACTGCTTAGCTTGAAACTGTGCCATCAATAGAGCATCAGTAAAAATCTCTACAATACTATTCTCATACTCCAAATGTATATACTTCAATGTATCTAAGCAAATGCTATCCTGGTTAAGAGTTTGAATGATGTCATGCTTGAATAAATGATGTTCTGCGAGCTCTGCCTTAAGGTCTAAAACTTTGTCCTGATTGTTATTCCATAAGGATTCTGGGATGCTACTGCTAAGTAGGCTTATTGTATTTCGTCTGGCAATTTTCTCATCTAAATTATACAATATACACTCTCCTAATATTAATACAGACCTTTCTGTATACTTGTGAGTAAAAAATAAGATATAGCTTATTGTGCCAAGCTATATCTAGTTGTAGTGAACAGATTTTTACTGATTATACTTAGAACAGATTCAAAACTAAAGAGTTATTTTATGTCAAAAAAGCAACTAGATATTTTAAAAACTGCTAGTGAGCTGTTTAATGAGCATGGATATGTCAGTGTGGGTGTAGATAGGATCATACGTGAATCAAGTGTATCTAAGATGACTTTTTATAAGTATTTTCCATCCAAAGATAGACTCATACAAGAATGTTTGACAAATCGTGACAATCTTATAAGAAACAGCATCACACAAACTTTAAATTCACATAAAGAAAAAGGGATAAAGAAGCTTGAAATCTTCTTAAAATGGTATGAGAGTTGGTTCAACCAGAAAGATTTTTTCGGTTGTATGTTCATTAAAGCTACAGATGAATTTATGCATGATGTTAAGCTTAACTCCATAATAATCAACCATAAGATGTGGATAACTAATACTATTAAGAACATCTTAAAAGAATGTTCTATAGAAAACCCAGAACTTATGGCTGATCAAATTAGAATTATTTTAGATGGTGCTATAATTAATGAAACTACTTTTAGAGATGGAAAGTCTATTGTAAGTTCAGGGCTAATTATTAAAACTATGTTGAAAATATAGTGTTTTCAAACACCTAGTAGAGTTTCCCCTGCATTTACAACTAACATTAATGCTAGTATTACTAAAATAATGCCGCCTGTTTTTGTAATTAAATACAGTTTATCCTGAGCTTTCCAAAGGTACTTACTGGCCACTGAAAATAACTCAGCGTAACAAGAGTGGATAATGATTACTAAAAGGCAAAATGTCAAAGAAAGTAGTAGAAACTGTGGCAAGTAGGCTTGGTTAGAATCAATAAATTGAGGGAATACTGCCATAAAGAATAAAATAGGTTTTGGATTTGAAGAAGATGTAAATAATCCTTGCTTAAATAGATTCCAACCATCATAAGTTTTTGTAGTTTCTACATTATCTGTTGTAGATGTTATTTTTAGAGAGTTCCTTTTCCCAAGGAGCATTTTAGCACCCATATAAAGGATATAAATCGCTCCAATTATCTGCACTGTTAGAAATGCTTTTTTAGATGTAGCTATTAGTAGACCGATGCTTGTAGCTGAAACTATAGCTACTGCCAGCATGCCTAGAGATAGTCCTAGTATGCCGTAAGTAGTTCTCTTTCTATCGTAGGTGAGTGAGTTTGTAATACTGAGGATAACACCTGGTCCTGGACTTGCTATAGTAGCTGACGCTATAAGAAGATATATGACAATATTATTCATAAAAGATTATTACCATCTAGATATTTTTAGTTTGAAAAACGCTTAAACGTGCAAGCTGCCCTAACTACTAGCTTTGGTAGCTTGCATGTCCAAAAAGAATAGAGTGGTTGACTAAACATATAAGTATTTTAGGCTGAATACTATGAATAGACTATTAAACTTTATCAAAGAGCAAGCTTATAAAAAGCAATACGATTTTTCTTTGAAGAACTCACTATCTTTGATAGATTGACCATTTTCTTTTGCTACATCTAGGTGGTAGCTAGTAGGGCCTGCATACTCCCATTTTTTTCTAGGCACTTCTAGGTTTATTGCTCTTTGAAGGTCATACTTTGATTCACTGCAGAAAAATCTCATAACAAATGCAGTACGACTATCATAGTCTCCATCTTCGAGCATCACGCTTTTATGAATAACATTTTTATCAAAAATAAGAGCATCCCCAACCTCGAAATCGTCTTGAACGGCGAAATGATCTAGTATCATCTTCATTCCGTCACTATTTAAAGGCTCATCTCGCATCTTCATGTAATCTTCTAGAATTAATCTGCTATTTTCATCATCCGTACTTTTCTCGACAATCTCAAAAACTGCTGGATCTACCTGCGTATACATGAATGAACCTGAGATTTTATCTCTTGGGATATACTTCATACCTCCATAATGGGGGGCACTAACTGGTATTAAAGGAGCCCAAATTGTGCAGCCAAAATCCTCTGCACGATGGTATCCAAAACTCTGTGTCCCAATATGATATGGAAATCCCTTATCTACCTTCTTCTTAAGTTCAAAAGCTAATGATTGAGCAAAGATCATTTTTCTTTGAGTTAACATACTCATAAACCCTTTAAAGCGATCAGACTGTATAAAGTCGATAACAACTGGGTCGTTTTCGAAGAGATCAAAGGCTAGTCGATTAAACCCGCTCTGATACTTATCAGTAGGGGCGTCTATCTGATCGTCTATTTTATTTTTAATATAGCTTATAAAATCCTTTGGATAAAAATTCTTAAGCAGTAAAAAACCTTCCTTTCTGAATTTTTCTTGATCTTTCAGACTTATCTCTAACATAATTTGCTTGTCCTTGCTTAGTTTTAGTTTATTGAATGATGTGGTCATTTGGAATTGAGATAAGCCTTTAGGTATATGAATCACGGTCTTAAACTGTAGTAAGATTTTAGTTAGTAAACACTACATACTATCCTTAAGTATTATGTCAATTGTATCTGTCTCAGATCATTCACTCTTTTTAGGATGTGCACTGATTTCAAGAAATAGCAATCAAGCAAGGAAAGTAGCGTAGATAATATCGAGCTATTACATAGCTATTGGATACTATTTGGCAAGATCTAGCCATTTGGATTACTATCGATTGAATGTAGGGCACGCTCTAGTCTCATTTTTCAAAGGCAGTAACAAAGTCTAATATTGAATATATTCGTTACAGACAAAAGTATAGACTAGATTTATTTCTTTGTATACAGACCTGTCTGTATTTTTATAAAATATGAGCATTCCGGTAGATTAGAATTAAATATCAAACCATTTTTTTAGAAAATATTTAATTATTTTACAACGAGTTATCTAAATTTTATTACTCTAGCATGTCGCTCGTCCATTACACCCACTAATGCACAAACATATCTTACTTGAGATATTTTGTTGACTTCCAAACAGCTGTTAGGTATAAATATAGCTTGTTAGACAGACAGGTCTGTATTTTTTGTAGTCATTTATTTGTTTCTCAGAAAGGAGTCCTGACTAGTTTAAGCCAACTATCATTATTTTTTAGCTAAATACTAAGCTTCGTAAAAGGAATATACGAGTATGTTATATGATAGTCCGATTAATTTAATGTTTGATGATATTTTCTTAAATTTAGATATTCTAGACCAAGAGTCGAAGCATAATATTTATCTAAAAATAGAAGGACTATCATTGACAGGTTCTATAAAAGTTAAATCAGCTGTATATATGATTGAACAACTAGAGAAGGAGGGAGTTTTAAAGAAGGGAATGACAGTAATTGAAAGTTCTTCAGGGAACTTAGGATTGGCTTTAAGTATGGTATGCGCCAACAAAGGGTATAAGTTTATCTGTGTATCAGATGTAAATATATCTCCTTTTAACGAACAATTAATCAAAGCCTATGGTTCTGAGTTAGTTATTATTGATTGTAAAGATGAAAACGGTGGCTATCTTGGAAGCCGCATAAAATACATCAAGACACTATTGGAAACTCAAAGTGAATTAATTTGGGTTAATCAATATGAGAATCAGAATAACGTCAAGGCTCACTATTATTCTACTGCCCAATCTATTTATAACTCATTTGCAAAAGTAGACTATTTGTTTGTTGGTATCGGAACAACAGGAACATTAGGTGGTGTGTCTTCATTTTTTAAAAAGTATTCTCCAACTACCAAGGTTATAGGTGTTGATACAACAGGCTCTGTCACATTTGGAGGTAAGCCAGGGAAAAGATTCATACCAGGGTTAGGAACAAGCTCGCCACCAGCTATTAGAAGGTTCTCAAGCTACGACGATATAATTTACATAAATGAGAATGAAACTATTTCAATGTGCCGAAAATTAGCAAAAAAAGGCTATTTTTTTGGCGGTTCTACGGGGACAGTTCTATCTGGTGTAGACAGATATTTGGATAAAATAGACGAAAAATCAGTGGTTGTTGCAATATCTCCTGATATGGGAGATAAGTATTTGGATACTATATACAGCGATAGTTGGGTTAAAGAAAAATTTGGGATGATCTTTTATGAATAATACACGAAATTTTAAGTTATTTACTTCGCAAGATGTAGAACCATGGATAGCTAGTAATGCTAAGAGGATTTTAAATATAGTAGAAAAAACATATTTACAATTTAGTCAGGAAATAGCTAGAAATCCCGATAGTTATTTTTTAAGGTTTCCTGATTCTAGTATAAATAGAATCATAGCTCTACCTGCTCATATTGATGACTCTCAACCTATAGCTGGTATTAAATGGATTTCCAGTTTTCCTGCCAATGTGAATAATGGACTTAATAGGGCTTCATCCGCAATTATTTTAAATGATAGAGTAACGGGATATCCTATAGCTTGCTTAGAAGGGAGTCAAATTAGTTCGTCTCGTACGGCAGCCTCTGCTACTGTAGGGGTTAAATACCTGCATAAGGGTCTGGAGATCAAATGCCTAGGAGTTATTGGAACAGGCTTAATTTCTCTTGAAACCGTACAGTTCCTGATAAATGTAGGATACAGAATTGATGAAATAAAAGTCCATGATAGAGATAAGTCTAGAGCTGAAGATTTTAGAGAGAAAGTAGAATCTATAGTTTCGAAGGTCTCGGTAAAAATTGCAAGTTTAGAGGATACGATCAAGGAATCAGACCTTATATTATTTGCCACTTCAGCCGTCGAGCCTTATGTTGACGATATGGCTTTATTCCGACACAACCCTACCGTCTTACATATGTCTTTAAGAGACTTAGCAACCAATATTATCAAAAACTCATATAATTTTTCTGATGATATCGATCATAGTATTAAAGCAGGATCTTCTTTACACCTTACCGAAATGGAAACAGGAAATAGGAACTTTATGGTTTCTGGTGCAGAGGGTCTTATAAAGGAAACTATAGAAATAAAATATAACAAACCAAGAATATTTTCTCCTTTTGGAATGGGTGTTCTAGACTTAGCTGTTGCTCGTGAAATCTATAAAGATATAACTCCTAGTTTTTCTACCGATCACTTTAATCCATAATATGAGGAGCAACCATGTTAAAGAAAAATAGCATTCGCGTAGATAACCCCGAACTGCAAGATAACTATTGGCCACCCGTAGATACTTATAAAATCGACAATATATCTCATTCGTACATAACCACTGAACTAGCCTTAAAAGATTATATTAGTGAGAATGACTCTTATGAGGTACGAGGTGAAAAAATCAATGTAGCTCTCAGTAATATATATTCATACATATATAATTATAAAGATAGTCCTATATATAATGAAACTGACTCCTTTTTAGAGACTAACTTTCTTAAAAAGAAAGTAGAACTTGAAGACCATTTTTTGAGAAATTGGTTGGATGTTAGCTTAAGCTCTGAATTTAAAGACCAAGAGTCTTTAGCTGTTTACTTTGAAGACGATTCGACTGGGAACGAGGGTATGAACCATTATTTCTTCGACTATGTAGCAGAAGAGATGTCTCGAGAAGCTATGATTCACTTTTTAAAAACTGAGATTTGTAGAAATGAATATGTAGATGATGAAGTTTCCCTACTAGTGTTTGGATTGCAAGGACAGATGAAAAAAGTGGCTGCATCAAACTTATGGGATGAATGCGGCTGTGGTGTGTTAAAGAATTTTCATACTTATTGGTTGAGACAGTTAATAAGAGATCTATCCTCATATGACGAATTTTTGACATGGAGAAGTACAAAACCGTGGTTCTTTTCCTTAACTTCAAATATTTTTAATGCCTTATTAACTAAACCATCTTTGAAGCTTGCTGCTTATGGATGTTTTACTACAACAGAGCAATGGGTTGAGTGTCATTTTGAAAAAATCATTAGAGGGATGAAACGAGTAGGTATCACATCTAATGATAGTTTAATATATTTTGATAAACATAAAACTATAGATCCTCATCATACATATGAGCTTATTGAGTCAGTCCGTAATCAAGTTCCCCAGCTAACTTCTGATGAGGTAGAAAAAATCCATTATGGAGCCAAATTAGCAATTAAAACGGCTGTAGAAGCTTACGATAGAATGTATGAATATTACAAAGGATTTTAATGATATTTCTATTATTACTGCCGTTAATCCTAAGCCTGTTGCTTATCATAGGATTTAAGAAAAGTGGTTTTGTATCAGGACTAATAGGCGTGTGTTCTACCCTCGTTATTAGTTACATGATGGAGTCCTTACAACTGGACTTAGGAGTCCTTTACAATTCTTTATTGAATACTATCATTCTTACATTAAGTGCATTCTTAGTTATCTTACCTGGCTTAACTCTGAATAATATACTTGAAGATCATGGGTACAACAGGAGCTTGCAAGGCTACTTAAAAGAAATGCCTATTGATAGAAACCATAAGGTTATGCTTCTGGTCTTTGGTCTTTTGCCTGCACTAGAGTCTATTACTGGCTTCGGTGTATCTCTAATACTAGCCGTGCCTGTTTTTATCTCTCTTTTGAAGCAAGAGACTGCTTTGAAAGTTTCTATGTTAAGTATGAATATCATGCCTTGGGGAACCTTGGGTTTAGCAACGGTTGTTGGTTCCAAAATTTCCAGTCAACCTATTGAATCTTTAGGTTTTCTCACAGCATGTATGAGTTTATTTGTATTTATTGTTTTAGGAGGAATCTGCTCATTCGTCCTCAATGAAAACGAAATAAAATACAAAAATTTTATCTTTGGCATCTCTATTGCTTCAACGATTTCAATATTATTAATGATTTTTAATTATATGGGACAAGTTGAGATTGCTGGAGTACTCTCTGGACTGATAACTTTTCTAATCTTCTTTAGCTTCTTGTTAGTTAAGAATAATTCTAGTCTAATTTCTGAGTATAAGAACATATTGATGAATATATCTCCATATATTCTAGTGATAATCATTCTTGTTATTCTTAAAATTATAGTATCTCTTTTTCCTTATTTAATAGAGTCAACTACCTTTCATGGAGTTGGTGTCGATTTAGTTTTCATCAAAAGTCCTTTTTTAGCTATCGTGATAGCCATACTACTGATCATGAGCAAAAACAAATCAACTAAAATCAGTATTCCTATTAATAAAACAATCAAAGCTTGTTCAACTCTATTTGTGTTTATATTATTATCTCAGTTAATGAACTTTTCACAATTCATAGATGAAATTGTAGTTATTTTAAATAGTAATGAAAACTCATTTTTATACCATGTTTCTTCACCTTTGATAGGTATGCTAAGTGGCTTCATAACAGGGTCTAATCTTGGCGGGAATGCTTTATTGATGGATATGCAAAGTAGCTTAGGGGTAGTTTATAATAGAGAGCTTCTATTTTCGGCGATACAAAATGCCAGTGCGGGATTTGCAGTCTTTACTTCAGTACCTATTATTGTCTTGATACTGACTCTCGCAAAAAACACGCAAAAAAGCTCTTCCAGTATGGAGCAAGTGATGCTCAGGTTTGGCTTAAAATGTCTCGTTCCTATTTATTTTAGTATTGTTCTCGCTGTATTTATTATCGGTAACCTCTCTTTTTAACATGGTAGTCGTTTAATTAATAATCTCAAATTAAGATAGCCATGTATATGGAAAGCTTGAAAATATGGCTTGAAGGTTGTCAATATGTAAATACCCCATTCTTAATATAACCTCATTATAGAATAACTAAGCCACCCGTCTGTACTCAGCGGGTGTCATATTATCAAGTGAAACATGATGTCTCTCATTATTATAGACCTGTATACAAAATACAAAATATTAAAAGCTAATTAAAATTTGGGTAACGCAAACTGTTTATTATCATATTGAACTAACATTAAATTTTCATACTCATTACATGGCTTGATATCTACATCTGATAGCGTTTTTATGCTGATAAAAAATCGATGAAAGTACCTAATACCATAATTGATCCATTGGATCTTTTCCTTATCGTTTATCGGTCTGGTTAACATAGCTAGTGCTATAAATCGCCTCTCAAATTTTTGCCGATCCTTATCTCCAACTATTCTATAAGCTGGCTTAATTGGTATTTTCTTAGATGATCGTTTACAAACGAGATTAAGTTGGTGATGACCGTTTAAGTATTGAACAAAAGAAATCATAGCCGTTATATGTCCCTTATTCTTGATCAAGTACCTATCTATTTGAGCTTGTGACGGCGTTTGGCAGCCTTGTAAGCCATAGTGGTGGTATAAACTAATTATGGGTTGAAAGACCGTTCTAACAGAACTTGGCTTACTCTGACGACGCTTCTGTCTTTGATTCAAAAAAAGTAAGTATTCTTGCAGTATGCTTGGTGGATCATCATTAAAGGCGACGAACATTTCTTGGATAGCTGCTTGTGAAATAATAATTTGCTCTGTTGTATCATCGACAAAGATTTGACGAGTTTTTAAAAGCCATCCAAGTACAGGCATATTTTTTTGGACAAAGTGATTATCAAAGGTGTGAGTTATAATCTTATAGGAGGGTATCTTGCCCCATTGTAAGTCGCATTCTTTGAAAAACTCATCAAACCTGTATGCAGGGGCAACGAAGTTTCTTTTGCCCGTCCGACTACGAAGAAATTTACTAAAATCAGTGTAGCTTTGGAATATACTATGACTTAGTTGCTCTTCTAGCTCTCTTGTTGGGTTTTGATTTATCATATATTTTCAACTTCTCAATTCGTAATTGCATTCTTTCCCAAGAATTATTAACCGCCCTTGCTGACTTAGGTTTAGCAGATATCCTGTTTGCTTTAATTTGACGCTTTACAGCTGAAGGAAGCTCATTGTAGATAGGTAAAAAGGCTTTTGGTATGATAGGTCGCTTACCCAACCTAAAGCTATTTTGCGTTAAATTATTTTTCTTACAAGCTAATAGCCAGTCATCAAATTTGATTTTGAGCATCTGGTTGGCGTAGGCGATAAGCATTACTCTTTCCTCGTAGGATAAGTAATCAAACTTTAGCCCCGTTCTAGTTTTGCTTAGCCTAAGACCATCGATACCACATATACCAAGGGTTTCTACTAAATTTTTATAGATTAATTCTTTTTCTAAAGTACTCTTTCTTATGAGGTTGATGAAAAATAATGTCAGCTCAAACCAGTCACCAGAGGTTATTGAATGTCCAAAAACTATTGCTTGATTAGCGCTCAATACTTGTTCAGCCTTCAATTGAAACTCATAAGCATCTGTACATAAAAGTTGATTTACTGCTTCAGCGCTTAGCTTTTCTCGACAATGAGGACATCTATTGATAAATCGGTGATTCGCTTTGATCAAATGTGGTTGATACGGCAATCCGCAGCTAGAACACGAACTTTGTAGTGAAATTAAGTGCTGTTCACAGTAAACTATCCAACTAAATCGCCACTTTAATCTCAAATACGCACTTTTGTCCTCTTGCATACATTGAGCGCAATATTGATGGCCTACCATCGTTTTAGAATGAAATTTGGGAATAGGTAACACCCAAGTAAGGCTAATATTTGGTCGATACTCTAATCCAATATCTTCATTGAACTGTATCAAGCTTCTATTATCAAAAAATTTAGTATCAGTTTGAGCAAGTACAGCCATATCTTGATGTATTTGCTTGTTAATATGATGAAAGCCTTTATCAAAATCATGATGACGCAAATTGTATTTAGACCAGTGATAAAAAAGAATTGTAGAAAGATCGCAGCCTTGATTTAAAGATACCCGTAGTAACCATGAGCTTATGCTTTCATCATCTAAAAGAGGCGTAGCAACGGGTAATGGTTTTACGCTAACCATTACCTGAGTCCTTCGGTTGAGCGAACATCTTTATTTTTAGTCAGAATGTCTTCGGTAATTTGTTCTGTGCCACTAAGAATGGCATCTTTGGCGCAAACTGACAGAAGCCTATGAATATTGCCTAAATTTCCTTTTGAAACGGCATGAATAAGGGCAGCAGTTTTGGGTTGATGCAACTCTGATGGATTTTTAAGTGGGAAAACGCTTTCGAGTCGAAAAAGTAATTCTTGAAATTTTTTATCTAATTTCCAAAGAGGAACTTCTACAATATCGAATCGACTAGCGTGCTGAGGATCAGTGTGTAGTACACGTTTCGCATCTTGCGTTCCAATACCGACAATCGGTATCTGTAATTCATTGCATAATGTCTTCAAAGCATTCATTACCTGACGTTGCTGTCTTGGTGTACCTGTAAGTAATGAATGAAGCTCATCAACCATGATCATTTTGACTTGATACTCGCGGCACAAATGAAGTACTTGATAGAGCAATGAAGATGCTGAATCCTTTGTTCTATAGGGCATATGAAGCGCCTCTAGAATAGACATATAAAGGTCTTTTTCATTAGTGCTTGAAGGAGCATTTGCAAAAATAACAGGCTTGACTAAATTGCCATTCTCTTCGACTGGCATACCATGCTTTCTGAAAAAACGATGAGCAATACTGGTTTTGCCGTTATTTGAATCACCGACTATTAAAAGATTAGGCATTCTTAGTCTTTTTGGGAACCTCAAAAGCCCGTTTAGCTCTAAAATTATATTGTCTGCTACATCATAATTGACCCAGCGAGCTTCGTTAATAAAATCTAATCGATCGTCATCAGAATATTCTACAAGATGACGGAAATCTTTATATACATGAAGGTAAGACGCTTTGTTATCAGCGATAATTTCATTCATTATTCAATATCTCCAAAATCAAAATCAGTCGTATCTAGAAGTAGGCCATTTTGTTCAACGACACTCTTTTCAGATTTTTTAGAAGTCTGTATTGATGGCTGCAAGTTTGTTTGAATATCATTACTGTTGGACGGCTCTAGATCACTAGAAGTATTGGCATTGTGTCTTTTACTCGCCATTATTGTTTTGGCTACGATAGTTTGACTTTTTGCATGTGTCTTTTGACGTTGCGCTTGTCTACGAGCAGACTTCGTTTTTTTAGAAGAATCTTCGATTAAGTCTCGCATCTCGGTCAAAGCTTCATAAATTTGATGTTCACTTATATACTCATTCCCTTTATCAGAAATCTGCTTACGAATCTGTTTATATTCCCACAGACTCATACTTGGTAGCTGCTGGTTAGCAAAGGGGACGGTAAAATACTGGTGTAAGCTTGGATCGTAGAACCAAATTTTACTAATGTCTCGTGGATCACGTCTAAATAAAAAGTGTTTCTTACTTCCATCTTTATTTTTGGCATTAATAAAAACATTTAAACAAGGGTCGTAATAGCGTAAGGAGTCGATAGTTACACCAAAATGCTGAATGGTTCGCTCAAAACTTGGCATGAAGTCTAATAGTAAGGTTTTTGAATCTTCTGGTAATGATGGCAAGCCTGTACCAATGCTTTCACCATCACCATGAATACCTAGATACCATTGTTCCGTAGGACTTCGCCCTAAAGTGCTATGAATTCGCTTGTGATAAACCTTTGTTATAAAGGTAAGAAGCCAAACCTCAAACTCATCTAAAGTAAGGGTCGCTTCTTTTTCAGAGTCATAATTGTCTTTTTCTTTAATATTAGAAAATGTTGTACCATTGATGCCATGAACCTCTTTCATAAACGTACCAATGAGACGTTCAATATGTCCACCAAACTGAGGTCTTGCTACTGGTCTAAATTCAAGGTTAATCCCGTGAACCTCGCACGAACGAGCCAAGGTGTTTGATCGAAAGTCAGCACCATTATCAACGTGTATTTTTTGCGGATAGCCATACACTTGCCATTCTGTATGATCAATACCATGCTCAAGTAAAAGACTCTCTTTTTGCAAGATGCTTCTTGCGACACACATTGCAACTGAGGTTGCTGACGGTGGATCTAATGATAAGTAATATCCCGTAATCATTCGGCTATAGACATCAATAGCTAGTGTTAGATATGGTCTACCAATAGATTTTCGGTGTTCGTTATCGACTAGCATTAAATCAACAGGTGTATGGTCTATTTGAATCACGCTCAATGGATAATCTGCGTTAGGAAAAGAATGGGGTGTGGGTTTGAATTTTTTTCTAGCTAGCTCTATTTGACCGCGCTTTTTGAGCTGCTCATACTCTGAAATTTGATCGATACGTAGTTTAATAGCTTTTTTACTGGGTTTGTCGATCTTTTCCATAGAGCAAAGGCGAAAAACTTCACGATAAGTCTGCTCTAAACTAGCCCTTTGCTTAGTCAAATAAAATGCTTTTATAGCTCTTTGAATAATACCGTCCTGCTCTTTAGTTAGACGCGATCCACCTTCCTTCCAGCCTCGTTTTTTCTCTACCAGTCCTGCAATAGATCCAACAGCCTGATACTGCTTGATCCAACGATATAATGAACGAATTGAGACATTGATCTCCTTTGAGCGTTCCATAATTAATTTTCGATGATTATAGCTATGCTCAGTATTGATAATAGGCTTGATTGCCTCAAACTTAGATTGTGCTTTTTGCCACTCTTCATCGCCAATAGCACTAATATCGACATTGATATGATCATTATTCTGATCTTTAATATTTGACAAATTTTGTATGTTAACAATACTGGTTTTACCCGTTTCAACACTACGAACTACGACCTCTGTACTCTCGTTTAAGTACTCGACTAGCTCATAGTGTTTATTATCAGACTTATTTAGATAGGTTTTCCCCTTACGCAAATCAATACGTCCACGCCTGATCTCAAACCTATCTAAACCCTCATCATCATGGTCAATCATGAAACCATACCCTTTCGTTGTTGGTGTTGACTCATTTATTGTATCTACATCGATACCTAGTTTTTGAAAATTATCTAAATGTTTTTCGAAGATAGATGAGTTAGTTTCTGCAATTCTACTATTATTCATAATCCACCCATACCTCTGTTAAGTCATTAATTTCGAGGAATAAATTAAATTTTAATCGTTTAGTAGCAAGTAAATGATAAATTACTCGTAATCCGTGATTGCGCAAGAAAGAGCCTATGTAAAAACGTGTTAATAGGTAATCTATAGTAGTTGTACCCATAAGCCTAACCTGCTCTAAAACCGCTTCCTTATCCTCTTCTTCGATTGCGGAGTTCTTAAACTTCATTAAGAAATTAATGTTGTCTAAAGCTGTATTCTTAATACGACTCTCATCATAAATATGAAATACATAACCATTGTCTTTACAATAGCGCTGCATCGTCTTCCACTTATCCGACCAGTCTCTCCAGTTCGCTTGCCATAGATCATGTGGTTTAACCTCAATAATCATATTTGGCTTACCATCGTCTTCTACGAATTTGATAAAAAAGTCAGGGGTGTACTTATAAGTAATGCCATTCTTGACGAAAGGTATAGTAATTGGTTGAGCAACTATATCCTCCACATCTTCTCGAAAGGCATAGACTATAATTAAATCGCGCTCTAAAGTTGATTCATAAGGTAATGATTTACCTTTATATGGAATTCTTCCTGATACGCTCATTCTAGTCGGTTTTATTTTGCGCATTTGTCTCATAATAATTTGTCGCTTATTTAGCATTTATTAAATTTTATGACAGCTATTTGGTATATCTTTGCCATTTAATTGGTAAGTATTGGAATAGAAAAGAGGTGATATTGAAGGGTATTGTGCCAGTAATTTGGGATTATTACACATGCGGCTATGATGGCGATACCTCAGGGCGTTGTCGCTGCCGACCTGAACAGATTAAACGCTATCAAGATAAGCTGTCAGGGCCTTTACTCGACCGCATTGATTTGCATATCACGGTGCCTGCATTACCGATTGCAGATTTGCAAAATGCTCAAGCTGGCGAAACCTCTGAACAAGTGCGCGTTCGAGTTATTGCCGCACATAAACATCAGATGCAGCGGCAACAAAAGGTCAATAATGAGCTTAGCCCTAGCGAGATTGATAAATATATCCAACTAGGAGAAGGCGAACAGCAGCTCTTACAACTCGCGCAGCAGCGTCTGAATTTATCGGCACGCGGTTATCATCGAGTATTGCGAGTGGCGCGTACCATTGCTGATTTGGCTGACAGTATCGATATTACAAGCGCTCATGTGTCTGAGGCGCTCAGTTATCGGAGCAAATAATAATTTCAAAGAATGGCTTAAATCAATCATTCTAATGTTCAAGTTTTAGCTGTCTATCTTATAATTTTTGAAAATATATTCTACCAATGCCGCAAAATTATCAAAGGCTTCAGTAGGATTTAGCTCACGGATATCTTGTCCGTAGTTGTAGCCATAAGACAGCCCGAAAGTATCCATATTGGCGTTTTGTCCGGCTAAGATATCGTTTTTAGAATCGCCAATCATCACAGCTTGTTCTGGAGTGACGTTCAACGCTTTACAGACATGCAGTAGCGGTGCTGGATCAGGCTTTTTAGTTGAGAGACTATCACCGCCCAGCACTTCACTAAATAAGTCTTGCCAGCCAAAAGACTGTAATATTTTCGGTACGAAACGAATGGGTTTATTGGTCACTAAGGCCAGCGTAAACCCTGCTGTTTTTAGCTTTTTTAGTCCGCTATCGACATCTGGGTAAGCAACGGTTTTGCTACCACTGAGATTTTTGTAAGCCTCAAAAAACAGGTGCTCTGCGTAATTGGCTTCCTCGACCGTCAACTCGCCTTCTAACACTTCTACCTTACCTGCTAGTGCGCGCTCTACCAGCAATCTTGAGCCGTTGCCTATCCAGTTTCGTATGGTCTCGATAGGGTAAGTCTTTTTGCCCAGCGTGGTTAACATCGCATTAGTCGCATCAGCCAAATCTGGCACACTATCAATGAGCGTGCCATCAAAATCAAAAATCAAAAGTTGCTTAATATCTACAGTCATTATTATTTGCCCACGCTATCAATTTTATACTTCTTTGGAGTATTAGCTCCAAGCCCTCATTACCTTAGCACAGCAAATCATGAATTCAATTATTTAACAGTCTGTCATTATAAATGTTTCTATCTTTTCAGGCTGAGGATAATTTTTATTGATATCTTTTATGTTTATTCAACCTCTTTATAACGTTCGCGATGTTCCTTTTTCATTCTTAGATACTCTTCGTTCTCACGACACTCGTCCCATTTTTGTTTAAATATGCGCGCTGACTCTGCTTTGATTGGGTCTTCGATTTGTCGTGGCAACTCTTCGCGACCATGTGCGCCGCTCTGACCTTTTTTATCATCGGGAACAGCACCCTTGTATTTTTTGCCGCCTTTGTGATTGGCGCAACGACGGGCGCGGGTGTAGCCCATTTGAATAAATTTGCGCGCCATATCTGCACCGACAAAGTCATCGGCCGCCAGATAATCTAAAAACATCTGATAAATTGTCTCGCTGCTCTCAAGCGCAATATCAGGGGTCGCAAAGCGCCAGTGTGGCAGGATTTCAGACTTATACGGCTCTACCAATAATACACCTTGTTCGCCGCGACCGACACGGTAAAGCTCTGGCTGCGCGCGCAAATCTAGGTTTTTATAATCCAAATCGTAATCGAACGCTCTCATCGCTTTTCCCTATTAGTATTCGTCATCTGTCAAATTTATCATTATCAATACTATCGAGTATACTGAGCGCCGCTGTCTAAAAAACAGCACAAAAATGTTATGCAACCGTGACAGTAAGCGTTTAGCATGAGAAGCATGGCGAATAGAATTAATCATTGAGCAGGTCTGAGTAGGTTAAAGTTATGACAGTTAATAAAAACATCCTCAATAGCATCAGTCTAGCTGGCTCGACTGTTACGATGTCGTTAAAAAGTATATTTATGATATCGGTGCTGCTGCTCATCAGCGTATTAAGCACCAATGCTGCCCATAGCGCATGGTTTGAGCGGTTGATTCCGCAAGGAGAAACTTATACGGTACGCGAGATAGATCGTGATTTGGCGTTCGTGATTGATGGTTTCATTTATGATGCGCGCACTTCTTGCTTTTTAGCAGTGGGCGATAGAGTGATATTTTTTGAAGGGCGTCATGGTATCGATTACCGCGCGACGGTTTATGACTTAGACTCGCGTGAACGTTGCGAGGTGTTATTAAGAAGGCGTTTGTCATAAGCTTTTATTTTAGACATAAAAAAAGCCCCGAACATTGCTGTTTGGGGCTTTTTAGAATTCTTAAACGAATGGTGGCTCGAGGCAGGTTCGAACTGCCGACACACGGATTTTCAATCCGTTGCTCTACCGACTGAGCTATCGAGCCGTCTTCGTTGAGGCGCTATTAAACTAAATATAGGCGTTGCTGTCAAGTAGTTTTTGCATAATAGAAGATAAAAGACGATAAATAATCAAATATTGGCAAAATTAACAGTTTTTGCTCTCGATTTAGTCTTTAACACGCAGTAAATCATACTCGCTCATAATACGATGGATATCCGCATCGGCAGGGACAAATTGACGTACGCCTTTTTTTACCTCGGCATCATAAACCAGTTTAATAAACTTAGCATCGATAGCGCGACCGCGATTTTGCTGATGTACCGTTAAATATTGCAGACGCTTGGCGTCGGTTTGCCCATCATCAAAACAGGCAACTGCAGCGATAGGCTTGTCATTAAACATACCGACATATAGATATTGCCCGCGCTTAAAACCCTGCTCAACGATATTTAATACCTCGATACCATCAGGCTGCGCATCATCGCTATCATATAATGCCTGCAAGCGCTCTGCTAGCTCATTGTCGCGCGCAGGTTTTTTGATAAGTGGTGCATCCAAGCTATTAATGGCGATCGCTTCTAAAGGCATAGCAGTTCCTATAAACAGAGAGTTTCTATCGTATAAAGTAGCAGTATGACACAGCACAAAGTTATAACACGGCAAAAAGTCATAGAAAGTGGGCTGTAGAATATGATATCTAAAAGTCAGTGCAAGTCATGATTAATAATACTGAACACACTATTTTAGCAGAATGCGGTAATTTTGTGCGTGGTTTACCGCTTGGTCGTGGCAGTAAATGTTAGGGTTTGCTATGATGAGGCTAGATGATATTTAGTACGTACAAACCCTAATACCTTGATATCTTTTGTATATATCATTTTCTAATACATTTTTTGCTAGCGCTGATCCAGACACTAGTAAAATATTTAGGCATGTTTCGCCTTATTTATTGACCGCTTTTCACTGATAAAAAACTGATAGAGAGTAGCCATGACCGCCAATGCAATGACGACTGCTGATACACCTGAGCAAAATGTACCGAAAAACCTAAATCTACACGGTCGCCCTGAACGTATTGCGACCGTTGAGCGCATTACTGCTGAGACCCAAGTGACTTGTACCGTCAATCTTGATGGTACGGGTCAAGGGGTTGTAGATACTGGCGTGCCGTTTTTGGATCATATGATTGACCAAATCAAGCGTCACGGTTTGTTTGACTTAGAAATTAAATGCAACGGTGATACCTTTATCGATGACCATCATAGCGTTGAGGATACTGGTATTACCCTTGGACAAGCATTTAACAAAGCATTGGGTGACAAAAAAGGCATTCGTCGTTATGGGCATTTTTATGCGCCGCTCGATGAATCATTGACCCGCGCTGTCGTCGATCTATCAGGGCGTCCGGGTTTACACATGGACATTCCCTTTACCCGTTCGCATGTCGGTAATTTCGATGTTGATTTGTTCAGTGAGTTTTTCTATGGTTTCGTCAATCATTCTTGGATGACGGTGCATTTAGACAATCTCAAAGGCAAAAACAGCCATCATCAAATCGAATCAACCTTTAAGGCTTTTGCTCGCGCCCTACGTATGGCTTGTGAATATGATGAGCGTGCACTTAATACGCTACCATCGACTAAAGAGGCGTTTTAATGGCTAAAGTAACCAAAATAGCGCTACTAGATTATGGCATGGGTAATTTGCATTCCGCCAGTAAAGCCTTGTCAGTGGTAGGGGCAGAAGTCTCTATCACCAATGATCCTAAGGTTGTCGCTGCGGCAGACAAGATTGTCTTCCCCGGTGTCGGTGCGATGCGTGACTGTATCGCTGGCATGCATGAAGCAGGGATTGATGACGTCATACGCCATGCGGTGTTTAATAAGCCCGTTATGGCTATTTGTGTGGGCATGCAGGCATTGTTTGAGCAGTCCGCTGAAAATGGTGGTACAGACTGCTTGGGTATCTTAAACGGCACTGTAGAAGCATTTGACCCGATGTGGAAGGATCAGCAGGGCGCTACCATCAAAGTACCGCATATGGGTTGGAATACCATTAGCGGTATGGATTTTGACCACCCATTGTGGCAGGGTATTGATGACAATGCGCATTTTTACTTTGTGCATAGCTATTATTGCGAGCCTACTAACAGCTCACAAGTGGCAGCGATATGTGACTATGGTCAACCGTTTTGTGCCAGTGTCATCCAAGACAATTTATTTGCCACCCAGTTTCACCCAGAAAAAAGTCATACTGCTGGCTTGCAGTTGTTGAAAAATTTCGTCGAGTGGAATGTGTAAGTAGGCGATAAACGTGAAGTGAATATTTAATTTAGTAGAAGGTAGATTATCCATAATATAATCTGCCTTTTTTATGCTCAGCCATCACTTTGTAGCTGCCACTCTTTAACTATTATAGTTTAGCCATCATGGTTTAGTGATACTCTCAGTCGTTTTCTACTTGCTTATATTTGGAATACTCTAGTGGATTTTACCGCTTTTAAAATCAATGTTATTGAAGTATCTGGCCTTGCCAAAGACGCCTTACATATCTATGTCGGCGTCGGCATCTATCTTTTGTGTTTGCTTGTGCTGCGTCCTATCGTTAAAAAGCAAAGCATCAGATCATTCATGGCTTTAGTCGTCGTGACGGGCATTGCCTTATTGGGCGAGTATTTAGATAATCGAAATACGATTGAAGCATCAGGCATGGCTGGCTTAAGCCACGAACAGCTGGTCGCAAGCCTCCGCGATTTGATCAATACGTGCCTGCTGCCTTACGTGCTCTATGCATTGAATAAGTGGACGACACTCTTTCAGGCATCCATCAATAAGCCTAAATCATTGACCAAGCGCCATAAAAAAACGGACTATTAATCAGCCCGTTTTTTTTGTTTTGCTATTCGAGTTTATGATGGTTCTATTCACAAAAATTAGAGCAGCAAGAAAAACTCGTGTAAGTACTAGGTATGGTAGGCTAAACGAGTTTGACACCGCTAATCTTATTTTTTGGCTTCATCATACAACTCACGAACCACTTCACCAATCGCTGCAATACCATCAGTCAGCGTCTGCTCATCAGCGGCGATACTCATACGAATACATTCATGCGCATGCTGATAATCGCTGACATCGACACCAGGGAAGAAATACTGACTTGGCACAATGAGCGTACCTTTTTCTTTTAAAATCTCGTACAGCTTAACCGTGGTAATCGGTAAGTCTTTAAACCATAACCATAAGAAAATCGCGCCTTCAGGCTTATGAATCATCAACGGATAATCACCCAATGCTTCTTTTAACAGCTTCACGGCAAGGGTCGCCTGCTTTTGATAAAACGGCTTAATCTCGTTATCGGCTAACTGCTTGATACGGTCGTTTTCGACCAGTGGCGTAGCAATCGCTGCACCAAAGCGTGTCGGTGCTAGATTGACCACTGCATTCATCGCGCTGACCGCTTCGATTACTTTGGCATCGGCCACGATGATACCCGTACGCATACCAGGCAAACCAATTTTCGACAGGCTAAAGCACAGAATCGTATTGTTATCCCAATTCAGGTGCGCGTCAGAGTAGATGATATTCGGGAAGGGCATACCGTAGGCGTTATCGATGATAAGCGGTATGTCATAGCGTTTGGCAATCTCAGCCAAATGCGCCATTTCGTCATCAGTCAGCACGTTACCAGTCGGATTGGTTGGGCGTGAGCAGCAAATCGCGCCGATACGACCTTCTTTTAGTGCGGGCAAGTTCTCTAACGCGTCAAAATCCACACGATATTTAAAGAAACCTTCCTCGCCATCATGCGTCACTTCATCGATATGCGGTAATACCGCGGTGAAATGCTGACCTTCCACATGCACATCGCTATAGCCAATATACTCAGGGGTCAATGGCAGTAGAATGGACTTGTCGATAGATTGGTTCTTTTCATCTTGACTGTTTTCATCAACGAAAGCACCACCAAACAGATTAAACAGATAGAAAAACGCATTCTGTGAGCCATTGGTCAGAGCGATGTTTTCTGAGGTGAGGTTCCAATCATAATGACGGTTAAAGAAGCTAACCAACGCATCGATAAAGGCGGCATCCCCTTGCGGATTAGAGTAGTTCGCCATGCTGATAATCGCGCTACTATTGGGTACGCCTGTATCATTATCAACACCTAGCGCCTTATAGGTCTCCAAGAACAACTCATTAACGGCATCAATTTTGGCAGGGTTACCACCGCCCAACATGTTGACAGGTTGATCGCTTTTTAGCGCATCGCCCAGATCATCCATCAATTGTGAGATGCCAGTGGGTTGGGTAAATTTTTGACCGAACTTTGAGAATTTCATAAGGCTACCATGCTGTTTGAGAGGGTGTTAATGAGGTATAGGCACGCATACCCCTAATGATAATATGGGCGTTAGTATAGCAAATAGTCAGTTTTAAACGAGTTGGAATCGTAAAATAAACTATTGTTAAATCATCGCTCTTACCCTAGCCATAATTCCACGGCCAATCACCAATCTCACATAAATAATGGCAATGGCAAACAGTAAGACGATTAACGCCGCACCGCCAATAGCCAAGCTCGTCCACGGCACACTAAATTGTAGATTAAACCATTGCGTGATTGCTGCCCATGCGCCAACGCTGGCGATCACAACGGCAAATATCGCCGCGCTAATCCCAAGCACGCCCAACTCTAGGA